>JBPYFB010000060.1:0-4760 GCA_051986465.1 Rugosimonospora sp. | reverse complement strand
GTCAGGCCCTGCGCCGCCGTCGGAGAATAGGAGGTCGAACGGTGCTCTGGTGGACAGGACGCTGACGGAGTCGCCGGTGACCACTTCGACCCGGGGGTCGACAGACAGCAATTCGCGTGCCGCGGCGGCCCGGTGCTGGTCGATTTCCACGGTGATCAGGACGCAGTCGACCGGCATGGCGCTGGCCATCCATGCGGCGCCGATCCCGATTCCGGTGCCCAGCTCGCCGATCCTGCCGCCGAGGCATCCGGCCGCCAGCATGGCCAGGAAGCGGCCCACTGCGGGTAGCGACGCGGACGGCCCGGCGTGGCCTGCTTCCTGCCTGGTCAGCGGAAAACCAGCCCGCTGGGCCAGGGCCTGGGCCTGTAGCACCAGCGGCGGAACCTTGTCCACTGTGGAGTTCGACGGGTTGGCATCCGGCCGGGACCGATCGCCTGCCCACTCCGCCGGTGCTCCTATCCGGCGCCCCTGACCGGTCGGATCCGTGCCGCCCCGATCCAGGTCATCGTCTCCGCGCACTACGGACACCGCCTCTCTCCTCGGCCTCGCATAGGGTGCATCGATCCTTACGTCCTGATCGTAGGCATCGAAGGCTGTCGTACGGCCGGTGGTGCAAGCCTCACGATTTGCGGGCCAACAGCTGCGCGGCCGTCGACCGATGACCATTCATCGTGGTCACGTCGATCCGGCGCTCCTCCACGATGTCGAACTCCTTCAGGAGGGCGCGCAGTTCGGTGATGTGGTGATGCCGGCACACCGCCCCGTCGCCGGTGGCGAACACGCCGTACGGGGTGCCGTGCCGCTGGGCATACGAGGCGTACCGGTCTTGGTTTCGTTCGTCCTGCTGTAGGACCACGTCGCTGACGTACAGCAACCCGCGTGGCGCCAGAACACGGACCAGTTCGGCGACGAGTTCTCGTTGAGCGTCGTCGTCCGGGATGCACGTCAGCACCGCGAAGAGCAGCACGACATCGAAGCTTGCTGACGGGTGCGCCAGTCTCGGCGGGGATGCCAGCACCTCGAAGTGCAAGTCAGGCCACAACTCACGGCCTCGTGAGATCATCGCAGGCGACAGGTCCACCCCGGACACATCAGCGAAGCCGCGTTCGTTCAGCTCCGCCATGACGCGACCGTATCCGCAGCCATAATCGAGAACCCGGGCGTTGCGGCTCGCTCCTTCCAACCACGTAAAGTTCACCGGATGCGTGAACGTCTTCGTGGCGGCGACGCTGTCCCAGTAGCCGACCTGGGTACCAAGGTCCTTCATGCACGTGCAGCATACGGACCGCAAGACTCTCGCCCATCACCACCTACGGTTTTGCGAGGCTGCCCGCGACGAAGCCTGGATGTGCCGCGGCTGAGGGATGCCGTGATGGGGCGTGAGTGTTCAGGGTGCCCCGTCGGCTGCCGCAACGTGGGCGGCCGACGGGTTCAGTGCCGACGAAGCCCTACGGGTCACGCTACGAGCGTTCCGTCAGTTCGGCGAGAACCGTTGCCAACGGATGATCGGCCGCGCTGGATAGGACCATGTCCCCGGTCGCGAATTCGTCGCGGCGAATGAACCGGTTCGGTATCGCCACGACGGCCATGCCGGCGGCACTCGCGGCGACGACGCCGTGGGGCGTGTCTTCCACGGCAAGTGCCCGGTGCGCGGCGATGCCGAGCCGAGCCAGCGCAAGGCGGTACACGGCGGGATCCGGTTTGTGTGACCGGACCTCGTCGCCCGTGGCGATCGCATGGAACACGTCGAAAACGCCTGCGCGGGAAAGATGCCCACGCACCCGGGCCAGCGGCGAGCTGCTGGCGATCCCGCAGACCAGCCCCAACGCCTGGGCTTCGGCCAACCAGTCGCGGATGCCTGGACAGAGGTCCATCGTGCGATGCAAGCGCTCGCGAGTGGCGTGAAACCGGGCGAGGCTCGCCACCGGGTCAAAGGCGGGACCGACGAGCGCCCCGAGCCGGGCAAGGCGGTGCTGCGTCACGTCGCCGCCGTGGCCAGGCCAGAAGTCGTCGTCGAGGTCGAGTTCCAGTCCGTGGAACGCCCACTCGTCCCACCATGCCTCGACCAGTGTCGACTCGGTGTCCATCAGCAGGCCGTCGAAGTCGAACACAACCGCTCGGATTCGGTTTGACTGGTGTCCGGTGCCTCGGGACACCACGCTGAGACGTTCCGTCATCGGTGACTCCCTTCGACGTTGGGTTACCGTCCAGCGCGTGAGTGGTCTCTACAATGCTTCCATGTCTGAGCATGTCATCTTCGACCTGTTCCATACTCTGGTGGACGGCGCCGACGCGGAACGCGACCGGGTCGTGGCGGAGATGGCGGTCATGGTCGGCGTTGCCCCGGCACAGCTTGTGCAGGCCTACCATGACACCTGGCGGCAGCGACTCACCGGATGGAGCGTCGAAGAAACCATCCGCATCCTGGCGCAGCGACTCGGTGGCGACCCGTCGCCGGCCGCTGTGGCCCGCGCCGCCGAACACCGTCGGGCGCTGGCCGCCCGTGTGCTCGCCGCGGTCAAACCAGCCATCCTCGAACTGCTCGACGACCTGCGTAGCCACGGTGCCCGACTCGCACTGATCAGCAACGCCACCGCCGACACGGCCGAGGCATGGCCGCGCAGCCCGCTCGCCGCCCGATTCGACGTCGCCGTGTTCTCCAGCGATCTCGGCGTGACCAAACCCGACCCGGATATCTACCAGGAGGCGGTCCGGGCACTCGGTGCCGTACCACAGGGCTGCGTCTACGTAGGCGATGGCGCAGGCGGCGAACTCGCCGGCGCGGCCGCGTTGGGCATGACCGTCTTGCGGACCACCGAATTCAACGACACCGACCCATCCTGGCCCGGCCCAACCATCGCCGCCCTCACCGACCTGCGACCCCTGCTTTTCCCGGCATTCTCGGCCGGTGAGGATCGTTATGCAGGGCTGGCGTAACACTGTGCTGATCAGGGATCGTTGACGGGTTCGGCCGTAGCGATCCGGTGCAGCGCTGATGGTCGGTCCCGGCGGTGCCGTGAATCCAGCCAGGCCCGGCCGGCATCCAGCGTAGAGACGTCGCGGCACAGCCGGAAGCCGCGGGCCGCGAAGAACGCAGGCATCCGCGCGGGTAGCAGTCCGAACTTCCAGGGTTCGCCGGCCCGGGCCACAGCCCTGACCCAGCGGGCCGCCTCGGGGAAGACCTGCGGCTCGGTCAGTACCCGGGCGTCGATGTAGGTCATGACCAACAGGCCGCCGCCTTTGGTCGGGTCGCGGATGACGGTGAGTGTGGCATCCACAGGCTGCGCCGTGAGGTAGTTCGTGACGCCTTCCCACACCACCACAGTGGATGCTGAGGCGTCGAAGCCGGCAGCATGCAGCCGCGCTCGTAGGTCGTCGCGCTCGAAGTCCACCGGCACGTACCGGATCTGGCTGTGAACCAGTCCCAATCGGTTGACTGTCGCTTGTTTCGCGGCTTGGTGGCCGGGTGGGCCTCGAGTACCGGCATGTCCGCCAGGGCGGCCAGCCGGTGTGCGCGGGCGTCGTACCCCGCGCCCAGCAACACGCACTGCTGAACCCGGAGGGTCGCATCGGTGACGGCGTCGTCGATCACCTTGGTACGCACGATCGCCGATGCCCGCGGGCCTGGGCCGCCGACGGCATCGTAGAATCCCGTCGCGACCCGACGAAGCCCGTTGACGCGTGCCGCCGCGGCAAGCGGGCGCAGCGACGGCCGCAGGAACGCCTCGGCGTACGGGTCCACGAAAAGCCGGCCCGCGACGAGCCGACGGGATTCAAAAGCACTCTGCAGCGCCATCGCCTCGGCTGTGAAGCTGGCCTCGGTCCCACGACGGCAGTATCCCGTACCGCTCGCGACCTTGCGGCCCGACCTCGCCCACGCCAACCACGCATCGGCGCAGCCGAGCGTCCAAGCAACTACGAGAGCGGCCAACCAACGATCGCTTTGGCGGCCATCTACACACAGCTGGCTCGGCGAGCCGGCGCCCACCCACCGCCGGCTGAGCACCCCACAGTCGGTAGAGTGACGGTACCGACACCCCAAGTGAGGTCTGAGATGCGCGCACGGTTCCACGCGGACCTGGAGGGGGTCATCGCAACCCTCGTGCGTATGGCCGACGGCGTGACAACGGCGATGCGGCAGGCGACCACGGCGCTACTGTCCGCCGACGCCGCCCTCGCCGCGCAGGTGCTGGCCGACGACGCACGGATCGACGTGCTCTACCACCAGGTGGAGGATCAGGTCAGCCAGCTCATGGCCCGGCAGGCACCGGTCGCCGGGGACCTCCGGTTGACCATCACCGCGCTGAACGCCGCCAGCGACCTGGAACGCATGGGCGACCTCGCGGTCCACGTGGCAAAGATCGCGGCGCGCCGGGCACCGCAGGTCGCCGCGGTACCCGAGATCCGCGACATCATCAGCGACATGGCCGACCGCGCGGCCCAGATCGGAGCGAAGGTCAGCACCGTGCTGCGCACCGCGGACGCCGACGCCGCCGCCGAGTTGGCTGTTGACGACGACGCGGTCGACGCCCTCCACGCACAGCTCTTCGCGGTACTGCTGGACCCGTCCTGGCCGCACGGGGTGGGACCAGCCATCGACGCCGCACAACTCGGCCGGTGGTACGAGCGGTACGCCGACCACGCCGTCAAGGCGGGCCGGCGGGTCATCTACTTCGTCACCGGCGAATCGCGGCCGGGCACGACCGGCGGCAGCACCGCCCCGTGACCCACCGCCCCGTGACCCCTTTCGCGCTTGTCGG
>JBPYFB010000059.1:0-5065 GCA_051986465.1 Rugosimonospora sp. | reverse complement strand
TTGCCGCCTAATCCTCCTTGGGCGGAATCAGAAGGTGCCTTGGTACAGGGCACAGCCGCGGCAGACCTCGGGAGGCGTGTCGCTGGCGAGACGGCGGCGGAAGTCCTGGTAGGCGGGCCCCGCCCAGATGTCCGGGAACCGTTGCCGCGTCAGCCGACCCAGCGCTACCCGATCGTCGCCCATGACCATGCAGCACGGCTGCACCACGCCCTGGCTGGTGATGTACGCCGCATCCCACGGCCACGTGCAGCGGCCGCCGGACCCGTCGGCCGGGTGTGGCGCGGTGGACGGACCGGCGGCCGGGGGCGCCAGGCGAGGCAACCGCAGGGCGATTCCGGACCGGTCCGCTGCCTCGCGTGCCCGGGCGAAGGCATCCGCCGCGGCCGCCTCGTCGCCGCTGCCCCACAACGCCTCCTCCCGCGCGTACCGGCGGATCTCCTGATACGCACCGGCCGGATCGGTATCGGTGAAAGAGTGCGAGAGGTTCTGCACCCGCAGTTCGCTGACCCCGACGCGACCCAGCAGGGCGACGAGGTCGGCCAGTTGCGCGACGTTGCGGCGCATGGCGACGAAAACGGCGCGGATCCAGGGCGTGGGACTACCGGCGTCCCGCTTGGCCTGCGCCAGCCCTGCGAGGTTGGCGACCACGGTGTCGAACGACGCCCCGTCGCGGATCGCCTCGAACGTTGTGGCGTCCGCTCCGTCCAGCGACACGTGCAGCCAGTCCAGCCCGGAGTCCACAAGCTCGGCCGCGCGGCGGCGGGTCAGCAGCGTGGCGTTGCTGTTGAACCCCACCCGCACCCGGCGGTCCTTGGCGTGGCGCACCATGGGCAGCAGATCCGGGGCCAGCAGCGGTTCGCCGAGCCCCTGCAGGGTCAGCTGATCCAGGTCGGGCAGGTCGTCCAGCAGGCCACGCAGCATAGCCAACGGCATGGCACCGGCCAGCTTGTTGACCGGGGGCCGGTACCGCACCAGACACATGGCACAGCGCAGGTTGCAGGCCGAGGTGACCTCCACCTGAATGGATCGCGGCAGCGGCGGCACCATTACGGCTGGCATCCGTCTGGGTACCCGGATACGCCGGGTCATACGCGCCATCTCCGGCCCGCGTTTGCCCTGCCGGGCGGTGGGAACCCGACGCTGATTGCGCTCATTGAGGGGGCCGGTTGAGGGGGATACATGCGGCAGGAAATCGGATGGCATCATGGCCGCGGCGGCGAACCCGCGAGCGGTGAGTCGGTACGGCCCACCGCGGACCAGGGACCGGACGGTCTGCGCGAGCTGCCCGGCCGCTCGTGGGCCGCCGCGGCCAAGCGCACCGCGAAGGCGTACACGGCGGACCAACTCGGCGACTGGGCGGCCGCGCTGACCTACTACGGGATGCTGTCCATCTTTCCCGGCCTGCTCCTCCTCGTGACGGTACTGCGGTTGACCGGCACCGCCACCACGAAAACGTTGCTGGACAACATCGCCGGGCTGGCGCCCGGTAGCGTCCGGCAGATTCTCCAGTCGGTGGCCGACAGCCTGGACAACAGCCGGCAGGGCGCCGCTGGGGTCATCGCGGTCGTCAGCCTTGTCGGTGCGCTGTGGTCGGCCTCTGGTTACGTCGGCGCGTTCATGCGCGCCAGCAACGCCATCTACGACGTGCCGGAGGGTCGGCCGCTCTGGAAGCGGTTGCCGATCCGGCTGGGCCTCACCGTGGTCACCGGCGTCATGCTCACCGCCGCCGCGCTCATCGTGGTCCTCACCGGCCGGTTGGCGCGTGCGGTGGGTTCCGCGCTCGGCATCGGGTCCGCCGCGGTCACCGTCTGGAGCATCGCCAAGTGGCCGGTGCTCATCGCCATCGTGGCCCTAGTCTTCGCGATCCTGTTCTGGGCCTCACCCAACGCGCGACACGGTGGCTTCCGTTGGGTCCGCCCAGGTGGGGCACTGGCCGTGCTGGTGTGGCTGCTCGCCTCGGCCGGCTTCGCCGTGTACGTGGCCAACTTCGGTTCGTACAACAAGACGTACGGCAGCCGCGCGGCCGTCATCATCTTCCTCGTCTGGCTGTGGATCTCGAACCTCGCAGTCCTGTTCGGCGCGGAGTTCGACGCTGAAATCCAACGCGGCCGCGCCATCCGCGCCGGCCACCCGCCCGAGGCCGAGCCGTACATGCAACTGCGCGACGAGCCCGATCACTCCTAGCGTCCGGGTGCGGCCGCCGGCCGGCCTCCGCCCTTGCACTGGCGCACCGTGCGGCGCAGCGGTGGGACGCCGCCGCGGGTGATCCCGAACGTGAGCGGGTAGCGCCTCGGTACGACGCGGAGAATCCCCTGTGACACGAGCAGATAGAAGACGTCGCGAACCGCGTCGAGCGAGACGTTGACCGAGTCGGGTACGGCGGCGGCCATGCCCCGGACCGTCCAGCACGCCGCGGGGTCGGCGAGTAGTCGCTCGTACACGGCACACCGCCCGGCACTGTGGCGCCGTGCCCCGCTGTTCGTCAGCGCGGACAAGCCGACCCTCCGTCCTGCGGCGACCCGCTCGCGTGGCGGAAGGCTGTACCTACCCGTTCTCAAGCTGATTAGACAGTTCAAATATCTTCATGTGTGTGACTAACGTCGCCGGTGGGCGACGGTGACCGATGGCCGAGGCCGATCGTTGCAACGAGGTTGATCAACGATTGCGTCCGGTGGTACAACTTCATCGGGGTTAGGCATGGACATGAACGATCTGGCAGGCCGTTTCGGCCTCCCCTCCGGGCCGCTGGCTCCCGCGGCCGCCCGGCGTGCCATCGCGTCTGTGCTCTATGCGTGGGGACTTCGTGACCCTGCGTGGATGCGGCAGACACAGCTGATCGTCAGCGAGCTGGTGACCAACGCCGTGCTGCATGCCGGCGGCTGCCTGTCGGTCGAGCTTCGTGTCGCCCACGGTCGGGTCACCATCGCGGCGATCGACGCCTCGACCGTGAACCCGCATCCGCACAGCGGCGGTGAAATCGGGAAGCTCGGACTCCGGATCATCGACGAGCTCTCCGAGGACTGGGGCGTGGACGGTCGCCCCGGTGGAAAACGCGTCTGGGTCCAACTCATGCCGCACCCCGAGGCGAGCGCGATCGCGCCGTAGTCGTACCGATCCGGCGGGAATGTTCATCCAATCGTTAACGCCGCCGTCGATCGGGCCCAATATTGTGCATGATCGTGAGCACAATCCCACAACTTTCCACAGAGATCACGCGCCGCGGCCTCATCGCCGGCGCAGTCGTCGCTGCCGGCCTGGCCGCGACCGCGGGGCCGGCGTTTGCTCAGGACGGCGCGGCGACCCCGGCGGCGGGCACCGACCCGACCGCGGGCACCCCGACGCCGGGCGCCGCCCCTGCGGCCTCCGGCACCGATCCGTTCCGGTACGTCGTGCCGGATTACCAGACCACGGTGCCCGGCGAGTCGGTCGAGGTCGACCGGGTCGACCGCCCGGTAGCGCCCGGCATCGTGCTGACAAGCTTCGATACGTTCGGCCGCACCGGCTGGACCCGGGTGCACGTGCTCAACGCAGACCTGACCAACGGGTACGTCAGCGCGGATCTGCTGGCCGACAAGGTCAGCGAGACCCGGACGGTTGCCCAGGCGGCCGACGCGGGGCACGCCGTGGCCGCGGTAAACGGCGACTACTTCGACATCACCGAGACCTACGCGGCCGAGGGCCCGGAAATCCAGAACGGCGTGCTGCGCAAGGGCACGAGCCGCACCTCGACGGTTGCCGCGGTCGGCGTCGACCGCATCGCCCGGCTCGCCGACATCGTGCTGGCCGGCACCGTGAGCATCGCCGGCACCCAACGCCCGCTCGCCGCGCTCAACTCACCGTCGGTACCTGCGAACAGCGTCGCCGCGTACACCCCGCTGTGGGGTTCCGGGTCGCGCACGCTGATCCAGGACGCCGGGCCCTACACGGAGCTGGTCGTCGCCGGGGGCGTCGTGACCGCGGTCAGTCCCCAGATAACCACCGCTCCGGTACCGGACGACGGGCTGATCCTGCTGGGCCGTGGCGCCGCCGCCACCCAGCTCGCCTCGGTCCGGCCGGGCGACCCGGTCAGCATCGGGTTCCAACCGAGCAGTGACGCGCCGGTCGCGCTGCACATGGCGCTGGGCAGCGGCGCCGTGCTCGTCCAGGGCGGCCAGGCGATCGACTTCCCGCCGGACGCCGGCGACGACGCGGCCAAGCCACGCACCGCGATCGGCTGGCCGGCCGGCGGCCAGCGGCTGCTGCTGGTCACCGTCGACGGTTCGGCCAACTTCTCCGCCGGCCTCAGCTTCGACGAGATGGCCAAGCTCCTGGTGCGCCTGGGGGTGTACGAGGCGCTCATGCTCGACGGCGGCGGCTCCAGCGAACTGGTCGCGCGCCGCCCGGGCGACCCCGCGGTCACCGTCGTCAACACCCCGTCGGACGGCAACGAGCGGCTCATCCCGGACGCCGTCGGCCTGTTCAGCAAGCCGGGCTCGGGCAAGGTGCGCGGGCTGGACGTGCGCCTGCCCGCCGACCGGGTGGTGCCCGGGCTCACCCTCGACGTCGCGGCGGTGGCCTACGACGAGACCTACGGGCCGGCGTCGACGGGACAGCCGCAGGTCATCTGGACCGCCGATCCGGGCTCGTTGGGCAAGTTCAGCGACGGGGTGTTCACCGCGAAGAAGCCCGGTGCCGGCAAGGTACGCGTGCACAGCGGGACGGCCGACGGCGAGTTCGAGGTGCGGGTACTCGGCGAGCTGCACCGGCTGGCATTCACCGATCGCTCGATCACGATGGATCCGGGCGGGGCCGCCAGCGTCGGGCTCACCGGGTACGACGCGGACGGCTTCGACGCCCCGGTCGCACCCCGCGACGTGACGCTCGACTACGACAAGGCCGTGGTGTCGGTGGACCTGCAGGCGAACGGGACGCTGCTCATCACCGGCCTGCCTGACGCGGGTGGCAAGGCCACGGACGTCGTCGCCACCGCGCAGGGGATCAGCGCGCGGCTGCCGGTCGCGGTCGGCCTGATCGACGTCCCGCTGGCGGAGTTCGAGCCCGGCGAGACGTGGACGCTCGCGGTGGC
>JBPYFB010000058.1:0-27863 GCA_051986465.1 Rugosimonospora sp. | reverse complement strand
GGTGAGACCGTGCAACACACGCCAGCGGCCGCACCCGCTAAGTGCGGACTATCCGCGGTTGAACACCCGGGTCGGCGGAGTGGGAGGCGCAGATGGGCTTCGAGCTGGAGAGCGCGTCGCCCGCCGGGGTGCGCTGCGCCGAACTCGCCGAGAAGCACGCGGCCGAGTTCGCCGCGACCGCCGAGCAGCACGACCGGGACAACCGCTTTCCGTACGAGCACTGGAGCGAGATGCAACGCTCGGGCCTGCTCGCCGCGCCGGTACCGGAGGAGCTGGGCGGGCTGGGCGTCACCGCCGTCCACGACATTGTTGTGACCGTCAACCGGTTGGCGCGCGGCGACGGCTCGATCGCGATCGGCACCGCCATGCACCTGACCTCCTTCTGGTACCTCGCCCAGCTGTTCGCGGCGCCCCCGAGCGCGGGTCCGGAGTTCCTCGCGCGGCTGCGCCTACTGCTGCGCCGGTGTGCGCGCGGGCACGTGGTCTGCTGCGTGGCCATCTCCGAAACCAACACCCCGCTCGGCCGGCCGAACACGCTCGCCGAACCGGTCCAGGGCGGGTACCAGATCAGTGGCCGCAAGGCGTTCTGCACCAACTCGCCGGTGGCGACCCTCTTCCTCGGCCTGGTGCGCCTGGCCGGCCAGGACGGGCCGCAGCGGCTCGGGTTCGCGGTCGTACCCCGGGAAACCGCCGGTCTGTCCGTTGTGGACAGTTGGGATGCGCTGGGCATGCGCGGCTCCGGCAGCGGCGAGGTGGTCTTCGACGGGTGCCGGCTGCCGGCCGACCTGGTCGTCGCCGGCGGCGAGGTCGGTGAGCTGCCGGCCGGCGTGCTGCCGTTGGTGATGGTCGCCGTGACGGCGTTGAGCGGTGCCTTCCTCGGCATCGCCGAGCAGGCCCAGCATCTGGTCAGCGCCGCGCTGGCCCGCCGGCACGCCACCGGCTCCGCGGTACGGACGCTCATCGGGGACAGTGAGATCGATCTTTCGGTCGGCCGCGCGGTGCTGGCCCGTACCGCCGCGCTTCTCGACACCGCGCTGCCCCCGGCCGGCCGCCCCACCGAGGAGGGGTTGACCGCACTGATGGCCGAGGTGCAGTGCGCGAGCATGGCCGTCAAGCGCGGCGCCATCGCCGTGGTGGACCGGGCCCTGACCGCGTCCGGCGGCAGCGGGTACCTCAGCTCGAACCCGCTGTCCCGGCTGTACCGCGACGTCCGCGCCGGACCGTTCATGCAGCCGTTCTCCGCGCTACAGGCGGCGGAGTACATCGGTCGGATCCGGCTGGACCGACCCGTTCCGAGTTGACCCCGCGTCGATCCCGAGGTGAACGAGTGGTGGCAGGTATTGACGAACAGGTACTGGCCGGCCTCGAAGGGCTCGGCGTGCACCTGTGGGTGGAGGACGGACGGCTGCGCTATCGCGCTCCGAAGGGCGTGATGACCGACGAGCGCCTGGCGCAGGTGCGCGAGCACCGGGACGCGCTGATCGCGCAGTTGCGGGCGGCGCAGGCCCAGGTGACGGTCGAGCACGACGAGGCCGGCCGGTACCAGCCGTTCCCGCTCACCGATGTGCAGACCGCCTACCTCCTCGGCCGTACCGGCAGCTACCGGTACGGCGGGGTGGGCTGCCACGGGTACGGGGAGCTGGCCTTCCCCGGCGTGGACCCGGGCCGGCTCGACGCGGCCTGGCAGGCCCTGATCGCCCGCCACGACATGCTCCGCGCGGTCGTCTCCGCGGACGGTTCCCAGCAGGTGCTCGACGCCCCGCCCGCGTACCACATCGCGGTGCGCGAGGTGGCGCCGGCGGAGTTCCGGGCCAGCGTCGAGCAGACCCGGGCCGAGCTCGATCACCGGGTCTACCCGCCCGGCGAGTGGCCGCTGTTCGACCTGCGGCTGACCAAGGCCGGCGACGAAGCGGTACTGCACTTCTCGATCGACTTCCTGATCGCCGACTTCGTCAGCATCCAGCTTCTCCTCCAGGAGTTCGAGGAGGCGTACCGCGATCCGGCGGCGGTACCGGCGGACCTGGACGTCACGTACCGGGACGTGCTGCTGGCACTGCGCGCCGCCCCCGCCGGACCGGCCGCGCGGCGCGACGAGGCGTACTGGCTCGACCGGGTGGACGCGTTGCCGGACCCGCCCGAGCTTCCGGTGCTGCCGGTGGAGCGCCCACCGCCGCGCTTCCATCGCGAGGACGGCGCCTTGTCCAGTCCGCAATGGGCCGGACTGCGGCAGCGGGCCCGGGACGCCGGTATCACGCCGACCTGCGTGGTGCTCGCCGCATACGCCGAGGTGCTGCGGCGGTGGAGCCGCCAGCCGGACTTCACCCTCAACGTGACCGTGCTCAACCGGCCGGCGGTACACCCGCGGGTACGGCAGATCGTCGGCGATTTCACCTCCGTCGAACTGCTCGCCGTACCCGCACAGCCGGACGAGCCGTTCGAGGCGCGGGCGCGCGCGGTACAGGCACGGCTGTGGGAGGACCTCGACCACGGCCAGTTTTCCGGCATCGAGGTGATGCGTGAACTGCGCCGCCGCCGCTCCGACGGGCGCACCCTGTTCCCGGTCGTCTTCACCAGCAGCGTCGGGCTCGGGCGCGAGCAGGTACCGGGACCGGGCGGCCTGGCCCGCCTGGTACACGGGATAAGCCAGACCCCGCAGGTGTGGCTCGACTGCCAGGTGATGGAGCACGGCGACGGGCTCGCGTTCAACTGGGACTACCGCGAGGGCGTGTTCCCGCCCGGGGTGGTGGAGGCGATGTTCGCGCAGTTCCAGTCGCTGCTTCACCGGCTGGCCGGCGAGGACGGTACCTGGGCGGCGCGCAACCCCGTACCGGTACCGGCGGACCAGCTCGCCCGGCGGCCGGCGGATGCGCCGCTGCCGCCACCCGCACACCGGCTGCACGAGCCGGTACTGGCGCAGGCGCGGGCCACGCCGCAGCGCGCCGCCGTGGTGGCACCCACCCGGAGCCTTTCGTACGGCGAGCTCGCCGGCCTGGCCGAGGCGGTCGCCGCGCAGCTCGACACGTGGGACTGCGCACCCGGCTCGATCGTGGCGATCGAGATGGAGAAGGGCTGGGAGCAGCTCGCCGCGGCGATTGGCGTGCTGCACAAGGGCTTCGCGTACGTGCCGGTCGACGCGGGACAACCAATGGCCCGCCGGGACCGGATCCTCGCCGACGTCGGCGCGTGCGGCATCCTGACCCAGTCCCGGCTCGCTACCGATGTCGGCCGCCGGGGCCTGCCCACGGTCGCGGTCGACCTACTGTCCATTGTGGAGCCGAAGGAGCGGCCCGGCGGCAGTCCGGCCGATCTCGCCTACGTCATCTACACGTCCGGCTCGACCGGCGCGCCGAAGGGTGTGATGATCACTCACCAGGCGGCGGCCAACACGATCGTCGACATCAACGGCCGGTTCGCGATCGGCCCGCAGGACCGCGTCTTCGGCCTGGCCGCGCTCGGCTTCGACCTGTCCGTGTACGACATCTTCGGGCCGCTCGCGGTCGGTGGTGCGGTGGTGATTCCGGACGCGGGCGGCCGGGCCGATCCGGCGCTGTGGGCGGAGCTGATCGAGGCCCATCAGGTGACGGTCTGGAACTCGGTGCCGGCACAGCTGGAGATGCTCGTCGCGTACCTGCAGTCCGATCCGGCGCGCACGCTGTCGACGCTGCGGCTGGCGCTGGTCAGCGGCGACTGGATCCCGGTGTCGCTGCCCGGTGCCACCTGGCGCCAGCTGCCGGACCTGCGACTGGTCAGTCTCGGCGGCGCCACCGAGGCGTCGATCTGGTCGATCGCGCACCCGATCGACACGGTCGACGAGGCGGCGCCCAGCATCCCGTACGGGCGGGCACTGTCCGGGCAGACGGTCGAGGTGCTCGACGCCTCGCTGCAGCCGGTACCGGACCTCGTCGCGGGCGAGCTGTATATCGGCGGGAACGGGCTGTCCACCGGGTACTTCAACGATCCGGAGCGCACCGCGGAGCGCTACGTCACGCATCCCGAGACCGGGCGGCGCCTGTACCGCACCGGGGACTTTGGCCGGTACCTGCCGGACGGCAGCATCGAGTTCCTGGGCCGGCAGGACTCGCAGGTCAAGATCCGCGGGCACCGGGTCGAACTGGCCGAGGTGGAGGCGGCGCTGGCCGGGTACCCGACGGTCAGCGCCGCGGCGGCCATCGCCACCGGCGAGCGTCCGGATCCGGTACGGGTGGCGGCCTTCGTCGAACCCGGTGCGGCCGAAGCCGACCCGGACCGCGTGGACGCGGCCGAACTGGCGGAGGTCGCGGTGGCCGAAGCGGCCGAACTGCGCGCGACGGTACCGGATGCGCCGATGCTCGCGTTCGCCCGGCAGCTCGACGACACCGGCCTCGCGCAGATGCTTGTGGCGCTGCGCGAGTGCGGCCTGTTCGCGACGCCGCAGCATGCGCACACCGCGGCCGAGGTCCAGCAGCGCGCCGGGGTGGCACCGCGCCACCAGCGGCTGGTGCGGCGGTGGCTGCGGGCGCTGGCCGCGTACGGGCTGCTGCGGCACGACCCGCAGCACGACACCTACACCGGTGCGCCGTCGCTGACCGCCGCCGACGTGGCGGCCGGCTGGCAGCGCGTCATCGAGCTGGTACCGGAGGCGGAGCGGCGCACCGAACTCATCACCTACTTCCGCACCACGGCCGACAACCTGCCGGCCCTGCTGCGCGGCGAGCTGGATCCGCTGACCCTGCTGTTCCCCGAGGGCCGCACCGAGATCCATGAGGTGGCGTACACGGCGATGTTCCTCAGCCAGTACGTCAACAAGCTGCTCACCTCGGCAGCGTGTCACCTGGCGCGCAACCGGGAGGACCCCGAGCCGTACCGGGTGCTGGAGGTCGGCTCCGGGGTCGGCGGTACCAGTGTGGAACTGATCCCCGCCCTCGCCGGATACAACGTCGAGTACGTCTTCAGCGACGTCTCGGAGTTCTTCCTCAACAACGCCCGCAAGCGGTTCGCCGAGTACCCGTGGATGGAGTACCGGCGCTACGACATGAACGCCGACTTCCGCGCGCAGGGTCTCGTGCCGAACCGGTACGAGCTGATCGTCTGCGCCAACGTGCTGCACTACGCGAAGGACGCCGACGGGACACTGGCCCGCCTGCGCGAGCTGCTGCGCCCCGGCGGCTGGATCCTGTTCATCGAGGCGACCCGGGACAGCCACCAGATCATGACGTCGATGGAGTTCCTCTTCGACGAGGGCTCCGGCGAGTTCACTGACGTACGCCGCCACGAGGAGCAGACCTTCCTGACCCGGCCGCAGTGGCTGGACGTGTTGCACGCCTCGGGCGCGGACAGCATCGCCTGCCTGCCGGAGCGCGACGCGATGACCGACGAGATGGGCATGCACGTCTTCGCCGCCCGGTACAAGTCCGACCGGGCCCGGATCAGCCGCGCGGACCTGGAGCGGCACCTGATCGAGCAGTTGCCCGACCACATGCTGCCGACCCACCTGCAGGTGGTCGACCGGCTTCCGTTGACGGACAACGGGAAGGTGGACCGCAGGACCCTGCGCGGCTGGCTGCCCGCCGCGGCCGGCGAGCCGGCCGGGGGCGAGGACGAGCAGCCGGTCGGCGCGATCGAGCAGCACGTGGCCGAGGTGTGGCGCGAGTTGCTCGGCCGGCCCGTCGGCCGGCACCGCAACTTCTTCCAGCTCGGCGGCGACTCGCTGCTGGCCGCCCAGGTCACGGCCCAGCTGCGGCAGGCGGTGCCGGAGGCGGCCGAGGTCGGCTACGACGAGCTGCTGCGGCTGCTGCTGGAGTACCCCACGGTGGCCTCGCTCGCCGGGGCGCTGCGCTCGGAGCGGGGCCGCCCCGAACCGGCGGCGGCGCCGCAGGAGGGTTCCCCGCTGGTGACGCTGGCCGAGGGGGACGGGCCGGCCACGGTCTTCGTGCACGACGGTACGGGCACAGTGGACGGTTACGCCCCGCTGTACCCCGCCCTCGCCGGCCGGCCGGTGGCGGGGCTCGTGGTCACCGAGGCCGAGGAGTACCTCGCGATACCGGCGGCGTCGCTGCTGGACCGGGTCGCCGCGCGGTACGCGCGCGCCGTGCTCGACGCCGGGTACGACCGGCTGAGCCTGGTCGGCTGGCACGCGGGCGGCGTACTCGCCGCGGAGGTGGCGCGGCAGCTCACCGAGTTGGGGGTACGGGTGGAGCGGCTGGTCGTGGTCGCCGCCGGGCCGCCAGCACCGGGTACCGGTGACGAGTCCGCAGGCCGCCTCTTCGCGCACAGCCTCGCCGCGACGGATGCGGCGGAGTTGCTGCCGTACGTCGGCGACATCACCCTGGTCCGGCCGCGCGACGGCGGGTGCTGGCCGGCGCCGCCCGATCAGGTGGCCGCGTACTGGGGCGACGCGTGCCTCGGCGAGCTCGACGTCGTCGACGTGGACGGCGACCATCTCGATTGCCTGGCGGCCGCCGCGCCGGTCGTCGCCGGCCAGGTGCGGGTGAACCCGGTGGGCCAGGCCGGATGAACCGGCCGCCACTCGTCGGTATCGCCGGCGCGACCGGTGCGGTGGGTGCCGCGGTGGTCCGCGCGCTGGCGGCCACGGGCGGCGGCCTGTGCCTGCGGTTGGGCGGCCGGCGGCCGGACGCGCTGCGCGCCCTGGCCGCTTCGGGCGGGCCCGGCGCGAGCGCCGTCGCGGTGGATGTCGCGCAACCGGCGACGCTTTCCGCGTTCTGCGCCGGGTGCGACGTCGTGGTGAACTGCGTCGGGTATCTCGCGCAGCGCTCGGCGGTCGCGGACGCCGCACTGCGGGCCGGCGCGGCGTACGTGGACGCGGGCGGTGACGCGGCGCTCTGCGACCAGTTGGCCGGGCGGCCGGAGGCGGCGCGGTACCCGGTCGTGATCGGCGCCGGGATGCTGCCGGGCCTGTCCGGGTTGATCCCGCGGTGGCTGGCCGGACAGGGGCTCGCGCCGCCACTCGCGCTGACCGGGTACGTGTCCATGCTCGACCGGATGACGGCCAACTCGGCGGCGGAGTTCCTCGCCAGTGTCGTGGACGGCGACGGGTCGGGGCACGCGTCCTGGCGCTCCGGCCGGCAGGTGCACGGCGAGGTTGAGCCGCGCCACCGGGTACGGCTGCCGTTCTTCGACGGCGAGGTGACCGTCTACCCGTACCTGAGCGCCGAGGCGGTACGGCTGGCCCGGTCGCTGCCGCTGGCGGGGCTGCGCTGGTACCACGTCTTCGCCGCGGACGGGCAGGTGCTGCCGGCGCTGGGGCGGCTGCGCCAGGAGGCCGGCGGGCGCGGCGTCGCGGCCCGTACCGCGGAACTCGCCCGCGCCGCCGACCTGGAGCTGTTCGGCCGGGGCGCGGCCACCCGGCTGGTCTGCCAGCTCGACGGCCGGGCCGGCGGGTACGCCGCCAGCCGGGTCGCGATCCTGTCCGGCGGCGGTACCTACGAGGTGACCGGCACGGTCAGCGCGCTCGCGGTGACCGAGGTGCTGGCCGGCTCGGTACCGCCCGGGGTGCGCTTCGCGGCGGACGCGCTGGATCCGGCGGTGGTGGCGCGGCTACCCGGGCGCCCGGGCATCCTGGGGCTGCAGGTGCTCGACGGGCCGCTGCCCGACGAGGGTGACGCGGAGCAGGGGTTCGTATGAGCGAGGAGTCCTGGCGGCCACGTGTCGTGGTGTGCGGTACCGGGTTCGGCCGCACCTACCTCGCCGGCCTGCGCCGGCCCGGGCTCCCCGCCGAGCTGGTCGGCATCCTCGCCCGCGGCAGCCAGCGCTCGCACGCCTGCGCCCGCCACTACGACGTGCCGCTGTACACCGGGCCGGACCAGCTACCGTCCAATGTGGACATTGCGTGTGTCGTGGTGAACTCCGGCCTCAACGGCGGGCGTGGCGCGCAGTTGGCCGGCGAGCTGATGCGGCGTGGCGTGCACGTCCTGCAGGAGCACCCGTTGCACCACACGGAGCTGGCCGACTGCCTGCGCCAGGCGCGCCGCAGCACGGTGGTGTACCGGCTCAACACGCACTACCCGCACGTCCGGGCGGTCGCCCGGTTCGTCGACGCGGCCGTGGCGCTGCTCGCCGTGCAGCGCCCGGTCTTCATCGACGCCGTCGCCGGATTCCAGGTGTTGTACCCGCTGCTGGACATCCTCGGCCGGGCCCTGGGCGGGCTGCGGCCGTGGTCGCTGACCGGCTATCCGGCGACCGGTACCGAGGTGCTGCGTACGGTGGACGGCGCCCTGGCCGGCATCCCGGCCACGCTGCGGATCCAGAACCAGTTGCCGGGCGGCATGAAGGACAACGGCGCGCACGTGCTGCACCGGGTCACGCTGGCAACCGAGGGGGGCAACCTGTTGCTCGCCAACCCGCACGGGCCCGTGCTGTGGAGTCCCCGCATGCACATGCCGGCGGACTATCCGCAGGCGGTCACGATCGACGCCTCGGTAGCGCCGGAACTCGACCTGCCCACCGCGGCCTGCCTTGCGCCGGCGGCGCCCAGCGGTCGCGCGGTGATCGGCGAGGAATGGCCGGACGCGGTGGCGCGGGCGGTACTGGCCATGCGGCGCGCGATCCTCACCGGAGACGACGGGCTGGCCGAGGGGCAGTACCAGCTCGCGGTCAGCCGGCTCTTCGCCGACATCACCGGGCAACTCGGCCGGCCGCAGCTCGTTTCCGAGCAGGAGCCCGGGATTCTGGCGGCACACGCGGCGGTGACGGCTATCCCGGGCGATGTCCCGGGCGATGTCCCGGAGGTGGCTGGCGAGGATCAGGAGCCGAGCAGGAACGCCAGCGCCTCGGCGAGGTAGGCGCGCGCGGAGACCGTGTCGTGACCGGTCGGGCCGGCGTCGAACCGTACCCGCGTGCCGTGCCGGCCCAGGATCCCGGCGAGCGACTCGGTGTAGCTGTACACGTCCTGCTGCCACAGGTCCTCGAAGATGCCGGCGGACAGGTACGCCCGGTGCGGTACCGTGCCGGCGGCCCGGTAGCGGTCCAGCAGGTACGCCGAGGCTGCGTCCTGGCCGAGCCGGGTACCCGGGGCGAGGTAGAGCGCGCCGGAGATGGTGGCCAGCCGCGGGAAGCGCGCCGGCTCGTCCAGGCAGAGCGTGGCCGCCGCCACCGCACCGGCGCTGTATCCCACCACGACGGTGTCTACTGTGGACAAACCGTGCTGCTCCTCAAGGGCCGGCAGCAGTTCGTCGCGGACGAACTGGGTGTACGCGGCGCCGCTGGTGAAGTCCCACAGGCGCGCGGTGAGGCTGTGCTCGACGAACAGCACCGCGGCGAACGGCGGTACCCGGCCCGCGGCGACGATGTTGTCGAGGAGGCCGGCCTCCCGCCACTCGTCGTTGCCCTGCAGGAGGAGCACCAGCGGGTAACGCTCGCAGCCGTCCGGATAGCCGGCCGGCCGGTACACCATCGCCTCCTTGCGCCGCCCCAACGCCTTGCTGTGCAAGGACAGCGGGGTCAGCGTGCCGGCGGGCACCCCCGGGCCGGCGGTGACCGGCGGCCCGGCCAGCGCGCCGGGCAGGGTCAGCAGCGACTCCACCATCCGCATCCGCAACCCGCGGATGTGCACCTGGTCGTAGCTGGGATTGAGGGTGTCCATCCGGCGCGCCGTCGGCGAGCGGGACAGCGCGGCCAGCGCCACCGGGTCGAGATCGTCCGGCAGGTCGGGGCAGAAGTGGTACTTGATGCGGGCCGCCCGCGGAAGGGTGAACGTGGCGGCGAGTACCCCGTCGGCGATTGGCGCAAGGAGTGCGAAGGAGCCCGGAATCGCCGGACAGAACAGGCCGACCCGGGCGGCCGTCCGGCGCCGGTCGGCGTAGACGAAGGTGACCTCGTAGCTGCCCGGCGCGGTACCCGGCTCGACGATCGGGCCGCGGCTGGCGCGTACCAGGCCCAGTACCGCTTCGGCACCACCGTCCGCCGCCGCCCGCCGCAGCGCCGGGCTGACCCGGCCGGCCACCCCGGCGCTCAACGCTGGCGCAGCCGGACCGCCCAGCCGTCGCCGGCCAGCAGGTCCAGCCCGATCTCGGCGGCGGCCCGGTACGCGTCCTCGGGCGTGTACACGATCGGGCTGCCGGCCGGGTTGAACGAGGTACACGTGATGACGGCGTGGCCAGTGGCGCGGCGCATCTCCTCCAGCAGCGCGGCGTACGGGCCGCCGGCCATGTCGCCGTCGACAACCTGCGGCCGGGCCGTGTTGTCCACATGCACCACACCCGCCAGCGGCCGCAGCGCGGTCGGCGCCGCCTCGCAGGTGATGAGCATGTACGGCGATGGTGCGCCGCGGAACGACACCTCGAACTGGTCGGGCAGCACCGACGGCGCCAGCGGTCGCCAGTTCTCCCGGCCCTTCACCACATTGAGCCGGTCGCGCAACCGCGCCGAGTCGGGGCGGGAGACGATGGCCCGCTTACCCAGTGCCCGGGGACCGATCTCGGCGCGCCCCTCGAACCACCCGCACAACTCGTCCCGCTCCAGTAGCCCCTGCACGAGTTCGGCCGGGGACACCTCGGTCACCGGTACGCCGAGGGCGGTCAACCGGTCGACGATCTCGGCCGGCCGGTACCCGCGACCCAGGAAGGCGTCGGCGGCGGTACAGGCGGCGGGGTCCGGTGCAACGCCGACCGCCGCGCCGATCGCGATCCCGCCGTCATTCGCCGGTGGCGGGATGGTCAGCGCCATCTCGCGCTGGCCGCACCACTCCGCGACGGTGGCGTTGATGGTGCAGTTGAGCGCGACGCCGCCCGCCATCACGAGTGCCGACGCCGGCTCGGTCAGCTCCGCGAGGTACGACATGATCTGGGACTCCACCGAGCTCTGCACGCCCAGCGCCAGATCGGCGCGCCGGTTGAAGGAGGCGTTCGCCGGTACCAGCGAACGCATCTGGCGCAGCAGCGCCCGGTGCTGCCGGGCGATCTCGTCGCGCTGGCCGAGGCTGGGAATCGGGCCGGGGAAGCGGTCGTCGACGGGGATCGGGACCTTGTCCATGGTCTGCCAGCGCCCGTACGAGGCGAGGCCCATCGTCTTGCCCTCGTCGCCACGGCGCATCCCGATCGCCGCGGTGGCCGCCTCGTAGAGCAGGCCGAGCGAGCCGGCCACGCCGAGGTTCCAGACCTTCTCCACGACACCGTCGCGCAGCCGGAACAGCGCGCCGGCGGTGGATTCCCCGGCGCCGTCGACGATGAGGCCATCGACGGCACGGCGGTCGACACCGGGCGGCAGGAAGGCCACCCCGCTCCAGAAATGCGCCAGGTGGTGGTCCATGAATACGACGGGCGTATCGGGGCGCAAGGAGACTCCGATGCCGGCGAGGAACCCGCGTATCCGCTCCGCCTCGGCGGGCTCGGTGCGGCCGAGTCCGAGCGCCTCCGGGCGCCAGCCGTGGCATACGACATCGATGTCGCCCGGCGCGATCCCGGCGATGCTCAGTACCTCCGGTACCGCCAGCGTTGGTTGGGCGCCCGGTGCGTGCCGCTTGCGGTTGAGGCGCTCCTCTTCCACCGCCGCGACCACCCGCCCATCCACGACGAGCGCTGCGCCGGCATCGTGGTCGGCGCCCGAGAATCCGTTCAGGCCAAGGGAAATCACGGGCTTATCATCGCCCGGCGATGGGGGGTGTGCGCCACGGTGCGTGTGCCTACCGTCGCTTGTGCGGGCATTGGCCCACCGGCATGCTGAGGCTCGTGCCCGATCAGCCGCTCCGGGACCTGAACGTCTACTGGTTCCTTCCCTCGCATGGCGACGGCAGGGCGTTGAGCCGCCGGGCCGACGCCGGTGGCCGCACCGGAGTGCATGCCGCACAACGCCAACCGGACCTGGCCTACTTGACTCAGGTCGCCGGTGCCGTGGAATCCCTCGGTTTCGCCGGGATGCTGGTACCCGCGGGCCTGTTCTGCGAAGACCCCTGGCTGCTCGCCGCCGCGCTGGCGCAACGCACCGGGCGGGGCATGTTCATGCTCGCCGTGCGGCCGAGCCTGCTCTCGCCGGTGCTGGCCGCGCAGATGGTCGCGACCGGGCAGCGGCTGACCGGCGACCGGTTGCAGCTCAACGTCGTCACCGGAGGCGACCCGCAGGAGCAGGCGCGCTACGGCGACTGGCTGGAGCATGACGAGCGGTACGCGCAGACCGGTGAATTCCTTGCCATCATGCGCGAGCTGTGGTCCGGGCGGCCGGTCGACTTCCACGGACAGCACTTCCGTGTCAAGGGTGCACTGCTGACCCGGCCACCGCTGGTGCCGGCGCCCATCTTCGTCGGCGGATCCTCGCCCGCCGCGCATCAGGTCGCCGGCGAGTTCGGCGATGTGTACCTGGCGTGGGGTGAGCCGCCGGATCAGCTGCGGGCCTTGTTCCACAACGCCTTGGCGGCCGCGGCCGAGCACGGGCGGGCGCTGTCGCTCGGCACCCGCTTCCACGTCATCACCCGCGACACGGCGACGCGGGCCTGGGCGGTCGCCGACCGGATGGTCGCCGACCTCGACCCGGCGATGGTGGCGGCGGCCGCGCAGCGCAGCGGCCGGGCCGACTCGGTGGGCCAGCGCCGGATGGTCGAACTGCACCGCGGGCGGCTGGACCATCTGGAGGTCTACCCCAACGTGTGGACCGGATACTCGCTGCTGCGCCCCGGCCCCGGCGCGGCACTCGTCGGCGACCACCACGAGGTGGCCGAACGCATTGCGGAGTACTACGCGCTCGGGGTACGGCACCTGATCCTTTCCGGGCAGCCGCATCTGGAGGAGGCGTACTGGTTCGGCGAGGGCGTGATGCCGTTGCTGCGCGCCCGCGGCCTGCTCGCCGGCGGAGCCGGTTCGGGGACGGGCCGGGGAGGGGAGGACTGATGGCCGGCGGCGAGGCAGGGCTTGTCGTTGTGGTGGGGCATCCGCGGGCCGGCTCGCGGACGCATGTGGTGGCCATCCGGGTGGCGGAGTTGTTGGGTGCGGCCCTTGCCGTACCGGGCCGGACGGTACCCGCGGCCGGCATCGTCGACCTCGCCGAGCTGGCGCCGCGCCTGCTGGACATCGGCGGCAACGGCAGTGCCGACGCGTTGCACATCGTCGGGCAGGCGCCGCTGCTCCTGATGGTCAGCCCGACCTTTCGCGGCTCGTACAGCGGGCTGCTCAAGTTCTTCCTCGACCTGCTACCCCGGTACGGCCTGGCGGGTACGGTCGTGGTCCCGCTGATGACCGCGGGCATCCCGGCACATCGGTCCAGTGTGGACACCTGCCTGCGCCCGGTACTGCAGGAGCTGGGTGCGCGGCTGCCGGTGGCGGGGATCAGCGTGCTGGAGACCGAACTCGGCTGTGTCGACGAGGTCTTCGCGGCGTGGTGGCGGAGCCAGGGTGCGAGCCTGCGGGCGTGCCTGGCGCCGGGCAACGGTGCGACCGGTGGCGAGCGGGAGGAGGCCCGGACATGCTGAGTGGCGCAGTACCGTGGCCGGTGGAGCAGGCCCGGCGGTACCGCGAGGCGGGGTACTGGTCGGGGCAGACCTTCGCCGGGCTGCTGCCCGACATTTCCATAGTGGACGGACGGCGTACCGCACTGGTCACGCGTACCCAGCGGGTCAGCTACGCGACTCTGGACCAGCGGGCGGACCGGCTGGCGGCCGGGCTGCGCGCGCTGGGCGTACTGGCCGGCGACCGGGTGGTGCTCCAGTTGCCCAACAGCGTCGAGCTCGTCGCGACCTGCCTCGCGCTGTTCCGGCTGGGCGCCGTGCCGATTTTCGCGCTGCCGGCGCACCGCCGGGCGGAGATCGGGTACCTGTGCGAGCACGCCGAGGCGGTCGCTCTCGTGATTCCAGACGTGCGGCAGGGCTTCGACTACCGGGAACTCGCCAGGGAGATACGCGCCGGGGTACCGGGGCTGCGCCACGTCCTCGTGGCGGGCGAGCCGGCCGAGTTCACCGACCTGGCTTCGGTGGACGCGGACCCGGTCGACCTGCCGCCGCCGGACCCGTCGGACGTGGCGCTGTGCCTCCTTTCCGGAGGTACGACCGGGCTGCCCAAGCTGATCCCCCGCACCCACAACGACTACCTGTACCAGATCCGCGGCACCGCACGGGAAATGCGGCTGGACGCCGACGGCGCGTACCTGGCGGCGCTGCCGATGAGCCACAACGCGGCACTGGGCTGCCCCGGCGTGCTCGGCGCGCTCAGTGTCGGCGCCAAGGCGGTCCTCGCCGGCAGCGCCGCACCGGACGAGGTCTTCCCGCTCATCGCTCGGGAGGGTGTCACCCTGACCACCCTGATGCCGGTGTACCTGCCGCTGTGGTCGGCCACGGTCGACGACTTCGGCGTCGACCTGTCCCGGTTGGTGATCGAGGTGGGTGGGGCGATGCTCAGCCCGGATACCGCCCGCGCCGCCGAAGAGGCTTTGCGGGCGCGGATCACCCGCTGGTTCGGGATGGGCGAGGGGCTGCTGTCCTTCACCCGCCCCGACGATCCGGCCGAGCTGCGGTGGCACACCGAGGGCCGGCCGCTGTCGCCGGCTGACGAGATACGCGTGGTGGACGAGCGCGGCGAGGACGTGCCGGCCGGCGCGGTCGGCGAACTGCTCACCCGCGGGCCGTACACGCTGCGCGGGTACTACCGCGCGCCGGAGTACAACGCCCGGGTCTTCACCGCCGACGGCTTCCTGCGCACCGGGGACCTGGTCCGGCGCACGGCCGAGGGCGCGATGGTGGTGGAGGGGCGGATCAGCGACGTGGTCAACCGGGGCGGCGAGAAGGTGCCGGCCGGCGAGGTCGAGGAGCACCTGCGCGCCCACCCGTCGGTGAAGGACGCGGCGATCGTGGGGGTACCCGACGCGACGCTGGGCGAGCGCAGCGCCGCGTTCGTCATCGCCGCCGGCACCGTACCCACCCTGGCGCAGCTGCAGGCGTTCCTGGTCGAGCGCGGGCTGGCCGGGTTCAAGCTGCCCGACCGGCTGTACCTGGTGGACGCCTTTCCGCTGACGGCGGTGGGCAAGGTGGACAAGCGGGCACTGCTCGCCGGTCTGAGCGCATCCGCGAACGGATAGGGGCCGCGCATGGGTGTACCGGTGGTGGTGTCGACGGCACGCACCCCGATCGGCCGGCGCGATGGCGCGCTTGCCGGCCTGAAGGCGGTGCAGTTGCTGCGCCACGTCCTGCTGGAGGTGATCCGGCGGGCCGGGATCGAGCCGGAGCAGGTGGAGCAGATCGTCGGCGGCTGTGTCACGCAGATCGGCGAGCAGAGTCTCAACGTCACCCGCAACGCCTGGCTGAACACGCGGGCCGGGTACCAGGTGGCTGCGTCCACTGTGGACGCTTCGTGTGGCTCCTCGCAGCAGGCCAACCACATGGTGGCCGCACTGATCGCGGCCGACGTCATCTCGATCGGCATCGGTTGCGGTGTGGAGTCGATGAGCCGGGTGCCGATCGGCAGCAACCTGACCGCCGGGCCGGGGCACTACAAGACCCGCGACTACCCGTACGACGATCCGCCGAAGGCGCAGTTCGGTGGCGCGGAGCGCATCGCCCGGCGGGAGGGGTTGACCCGGGCCGACGCCGACGCCTACGGCCTGGGTTCGCAGCGGCGGGCCGCGCAGGCGTGGGACGACGGGCGGTTCAAGGACGAGGTGGCGGCGATCGAGGCGCCGTCCCCGGACGGCCCGGTACTCGTCGAGCGGGACGAGGGGTTGCGCAAGACCACCCTCGACGGGTTGGCCGCGCTCACCCCGGTGCTGCCCGACGGCATCCACACCGCGGGCACCATTTCCCAGGTATCGGATGGCGCGGCCGCGATCCTCTGGATGGACGAACCCGTGGCCCGGGCGCTGGGTTGTCCGGTCCGGGCCCGGCTGCGCCACCAGGTGCTCACCGGCGCCGATCCGTACTACCTGCTGGACGGGCCGATCGTGGCCACCCGCAAGCTGCTCGACCGGGCCGGGCTCAGCCTGTCCACAGTAGACAGGTACGAGGTGAATGAGGCGTTCGCGGCCGTGGTGCTGGCGTGGATGCGCGCGTACGGCGCCGATCCGGAGCGGCTGAACGTCAACGGTGGCGCCATCTCGCTGGGCCACCCACTGGGTGCGACCGGTACCCGCCTGCTGGTCAGTGCCCTGGCCGAACTGGAGCGCAGCGATACCGGGATGGCGTTGGTCACCATGTGCTGCGGCGGTTCGCTGGGCACCGCGTCCCTGTTGGAGCGGGTGTGAGCGCGCCGGTCGCGCTGGTGACCGGCGCCTCGCGAGGCATCGGCGAGGCGGTCGCGCTGCGGCTGGCCCGCGCCGGGTACGCCGTCGCCGGCTGCTTCAGCCGGCCCGGCCCGGCGGCCGAGAAGGTACGCACCCAGCTGGAGGCGTGCGGCGTACCGGTCCTTCTCGGGCCCTGCGACGTGGCGGATCCGGCGGCGGTGGACGAGTTCGTCGGCGCCGCCGAGACGGAGCTCGGGCCGATCGAGGTGCTGGTGAACAATGCCGGGATCACCCGGGACAGCCCGATCGTGCTGATGCCCCACGAGGACTGGCGGCAGGTGTTGGACACCAACCTCACCGGCACCTTCAACCTGTGCCGCACGGTGGCGTACCGGATGATGAAGCGCGGCGGCGGGGCCATCGTCAATGTCTCTTCGGTAGCCGGCGTGTACGGGAACGCGAGTCAGGCGAACTACGCGGCGAGCAAGGCCGGCATCATCGGGCTGAGCCGGTCGCTCGCCAAGGAGCTGGCCCGCTTCGGGATCCGGGTCAACGTGGTGGCCCCCGGGTTCATCACCACGGACATGACCAGCGGGCTGCCGGAGCGGCTGCGCAAGCAGGCCCTGGGCCAGATCCCGTTGCGCCGCTTCGGCGAGCCCGAGGATGTCGCGGAGCTGGTCGCGTTCCTCGCGGGCGAGCGGGCCGGCTACATCACCGGCCAGGTGATCCAGGTCGACGGAGGAATTGTGCTGTGAACCCGCCGCTGTACGCCGCACCGCTCGCCGCCACCGACGAGGTGCACGCCGTCGCCGTCGACGGCGGGCTGGAGGTGTTGTGCCACAAGGACATCACCGGGACGGACCCGTACCTGCCCGCGCACTTCCCCGGCCAGGCGGTCTATCCCGGCGTGTTCGTGCTGGAGACCGTACGGCAGGCGGTGGCGGCCGCGTTGGGGGAGCGCGACGGTGCGCGCCCCGAGGTCTGCGCGGTCCGCTCGGCGCGCTTCCTCATGGCCCTGCGGCCCGGGCAGCGCCTCACTGTCAGGGCCGCGGTCCGCGCGCCGGACGCGGCGGGCACGATGGCGGTACGGGCCCGCTGCTGCCGTGCGGACGGCGTCGAAGTGGCCCGGCTCGCCCTGGAGTTCCGGTACCGGGAGGACACCGATGCTTGAGTACCGGGAGATCCGGGCGATCCTGCCGCAGGGCCCGCCGGCCGTACTGCTGGACCGGGTGGAGTGGATACGCGACGGTACGCT
This sequence comes from Rugosimonospora sp., assembly GCA_051986465.1. Classification (GTDB taxonomy): domain Bacteria; phylum Actinomycetota; class Actinomycetes; order Mycobacteriales; family Micromonosporaceae; genus DATEJJ01. The sequence goes on along the minus strand of JBPYFB010000058.1, from coordinate 10,483 downwards.
GCGCGCCGTCAAGGCGATCAGCGGCTGCGAGCCGTGCTACGTGCACCTGCCGGCCGGCCTGCCCCCGGCGCGGTACGCGTACCCGTGGTCGCTGATGCTGGAGTCCTTCGGCCAGGCGGCGGCCGTACTGTGGCACCACACCACCGGCCGCCTCGTGGACGACGAGCACGTACTGATGTTCGCCGCGGCCCGGGACTGCGTCTTCGAGGGCCGCGCCTACCCGGGCGACGTGCTGTGCCACGAGGTGACGCTGGAGAACTCGGTCGCGGACACCGGCTTCGCCACCGGTACGAGCTGGGTCGGCGACCGCCGGATCGCCACCATGGGCTCGTTCATCGCGGTACGCCGGCCGGTGGCGGTGCTTCACCCGGCCGGGGAGTCCAGCAGCATGGCCGCGAGCTCCGCCCGGTAGCCGGCCGTGGCACCGTCGAAGCTGGCTATCGCGCGGGCCCGGCGGTACCACCGGTGCAGCGGGTGCTCCCAGGTGAAGCCGGTACCGCCGAGGGTCTGCACCGCGGTCTGGCACGCGGCGAGCGCGGCCTCCCGGGCGGCGATGGTGGCGCTGAGGACGGCCTCGTCGACGTCGGCACCGGTACCGGCATCCACGTCGGTAGCGGCATCTGTGCACCACGCGGCCCGGTAGACCAGGCTGCGCGCCAGCTCGGTGGCGGCGGCGCAGTCCGCGAGCGGGTGCGAAACCCCTTGGAAGGCGCCGATCGGCCGGCCGAACTGGGTGCGCTGGCGCGCGTACTCGACGGCGGTCTTCAGCGCACGGGACGCGATCCCGACCGCCTCGGCGGCGAGCAGGGTCAGCGCGGTGCGCCGGGTGTGCCGCAGTGTCGCCGCGGTCTCGGCCGCCGGTACCAGTTCCTCGGCGGTGACCCCGTCCAGCAGCAGCACCGCTACCGGACGATTGAAGTCCATTGTGGACTGGGGCCGTACCGCCGCCGGCGAGCCGGACAGGTCGACCAGGTACAGCGCGGGACCGTCCGGGTCTTCGGCCAGCACGACCGCGTCGTCGATCGGGTCCGGCACCAGGTGCTTGGCGCCGGCCAGCCGCCCGCCGCGCTCCGCCCGGCAGCGCAGGCCCGAGTAGGCACCGAGGGTGATTCGGCCCCGGTTGCGCTCCCCGGAAGGTTCGGCCCAGGCGAGGGTGGCCGGCCGGGACGGCACCCGCCCGGCGGCGCGCAATGCCGGGCCGGCGAGCCCGACGGTGGCGAACCAGGGCAGCGGGAACAGGGCGGTACCCGTCTCCTCGGCGAGCACGGCGAGGTCCACCGTGTCGAGGTCTCCATCCAGCCAGCCGAGCTCGCGGATGGCCTGCCAGCGCTCGGCGCCGCCGCCCGCCGGCTGGCGCGCCAGCCACTTGGCCGCGGTCGATCGCAGCGCCTGCTGCTCGTCGGTGAGAGTGAAGTCCACAGGTGCCTCCGGAGTCAGCGCGAACGGGGCAGGCCGAGGATCCGCTCGGCGACGATGTTGCGTTGGACCTGCGAGGTGCCGCCCTCGATGGAGTTGCCGAGGCTGCGCAGTTGCTGGTACTGCCAGTACCCGTTCCAGAAGCCGTCCGTGCCGTCCAGGATCGCCTCCGGGCCGAGCAGGTCCAGCGCCAGCGCCGTCAACCGCTGGTGGCTGCCGGACCAGTAGAGCTTGAGGTAGGAGGACTCGGGTCCCGGGGTACCGCCGGCCCGGATCGCGGACAGGGCGCGGTAACTGGTCCAGCGCAGCCCCGCCAGGTCCACGGCGAGACCCGCGATCCGGTCGCGTACCACGGGATCGGCGTCCAGGCCGGTGGCGCGCGCGGTGGCGATGAGCCGGCGCAGCGCGACCGCGAAGCGGGCCACGAGCGTGAAGCCGAGGGTGCCGCGCTCGTTCGCCAGGCCGGTCATCGCCACCCGCCAGCCGTCGTCGACCACGCCGAGCACCTGGGTGGCCGGCACGCGTACCCCGTCCAGCACGATCTCGTTGAAGCCGGCCTCGCCGGTCAGTTGGCGCTGCGGCCGTACCGCCACGCCCGGTGCCCGCATATCGAGGAGCAGACAGGTCAGCCCGTGGTGGCGGGCATCGGCGGGTCCGGTGCGGACCAGCAACAGGCAGGTGTCGGCGAGGTGGGCGTAGGACGACCAGACCTTGTGCCCGGTCACCACGAAGTGGTCCCCGTCGGGTACCGCCCGGGTGCGTACCGCGGCCAGGTCCGAGCCGGCGTCGGGTTCCGAGAAGCCCTGACAGAACACGGATTCGCCGGACAGGATGCGGGGCACGTGGTACCCGCGTTGGTCGGCCGTACCGTGCGCGAGGATGGTCGGCCCGACGACGCCGAGCCCGATGACCCCGATGTGTTCGGGCGCGTCCGCGTCGGCGCTCTCCTCGAGGAAGATGGCCTGGAAATCCAGCGACATGCCCTGCCCGCCGTACTCCCGGGGCCAGGTGAGCCCGGCGTACCCGGCAGCGTGCAGTGCGACTGTCCACTCGCGAGCGACCGCCGGGTCGAAGCCACCCGGTCGCGGGTCGCGGCCGGACAGCGCCTGCGCCAGCCAATCGCGCACCTGTGCCCGGAACCGGGCCTGTTCCGGGGAATCCCGCAGATCCATGCCCGGACGATACTGCCGCCCGCGCGGCCCGGGGGAGCGCCCGGAAAGCGCGCTGGAGCACCGTTGACGCTGCGCCGGTGCCTCTGTGATGGTGTCGGTGGACTCGAGGTGTGACATTCCTACGGCACGCGGGAGTCAGGGTGACGGTGACACAGGCCGACCAGGGCACCACAATCGCGTTGCGGCCCCGCCGGGAAGGCGCCAACATCCGCACCTGGATCGGCTTCCGGCAGTTCATGCTGATGGCCGAGGAAGCCGTGCTGGAGTGGTACCGCCGCAACAACATCGGCGCCGCCAGCCTGTACCTCAACCACGGGCTCGGCTTGTCTATTGTGGACTGTTCGGTCCAGCTGCCCGCGGTCATCGAGTTGGACGACGAGGTGGATGCCACGGTGACCGGCGGGCCGGGCGAGTTCACCGTCCGGCTGCGGGCCCGCCGCCCCGGTGCGCCGACCGTGCTGCGCGGTCAGGTCAGCGTCGCCCTGGTGCGCGAGCCGGGCGCCCCCGGCACGGCCGAGCCGCCCGCCGCGCTGGTACCGCTCGTGGTCAGCGACGTCGGTGCGGCCGGCGTACCCGGACGGCAGGACCGCCCGGTCGCGCACAGCACCGACCCGGCCGCCCACCTGGTGCCGCCCGACTCGGCCGGGTTCCGCTGGTCCTGGCGGGTGCCGTACTACGACTGCCAGTTCTCCGAGCACCTGCAGTACGCAGGCTATGTGCGGGCGCTGGAGAAGGTGGTGGACCTGTTCCTCGCCGACCGCGGCCTGTCCATCCGGACGATGCTGCGCAAGCGCGGGTGGATACCGGTCGTGTCCCGCGCCCGCATCGGCGTGCTCGCGGATGTGACCATGGAGGAGACCGTCCATACCATCCTCACCATTACCGACGTGGTGAAGGATGTCGCCTTCGACGCGCGGATGGACTGCTACGTGCGGCGCGGCACCGCGATGGTGCACACCGCCACGGGACGGATCCTGCACGCGTACGCGGTCGCCTCCGGTGCCGGCGCGGGCGGACTGGCCACTCTGGACAGACAGGTGGTAGCCGCGCTGACCCGGAGCCACCGGTGAAACGCCCGCCCCGCCTGTACTTCTCCTTCCGCAGCCCGTACAGCTGGATGGCGGTGCACCGGTTGCGCCGGACGGTCCCGGACCTGTTCGAGGTCGTCGACTGCTATCCGTACTGGGATCCGGACCCGGACACCGAAGGCGCGCTGCTCGAACTCGGCGCGCGCCTGCCCTACCAGGCGATGAGCAAGGCGAAGCACCTGTACGTGCTGGGCGACACCAAGCGGCTGGCCACCCGGCTCGGCCTCGCGATGGCCTGGCCGATCGACATCGACCCCTGGTGGGAGGTGCCGCATCTGGCCTGGCTCGCCGCTCGGCGCCTGGGCGTCGCGGTGCAGTGCTACGACGCCCTGGTGGCCGCGCGGTGGCAGCGCGGGGAGAACATCTGCGAACGCGCGGTGCTGCGCCGGGTGACCGCCGAGGCGGGCCTGCCGGCGGATCTGCTCGACGCGGCGGTCGACGACGCGCAGGTACGGGCGGAAGGGGTGCGTTGCCTTTACGCCGCGTACGAGGACGACATCTTCGGCGTGCCGTACCTGCGCCTGGGCCGGCAACGGTTCTGGGGTTTCGACCGGCTCGAACTGTTCCTCGAGGCGTACCGCGACGCGACCGGCGCGCAGGCCGATCCGCTGCACGGCCTGCCGGTGGCGACGGTACCCGCCGGCGGCTACGACCGGGACACCGCCGGTGGCTGTGGCTGACCGGCGAGGGGAGCGATGATGGGCGAGCGCCGCAGTATCGACGAGGAGCGCCTGTACCGCAAGCGGCAACTCGCCGCGACCCTGCGGATGTTCGCGGTGCGCGGCTACGACGAGGGGGCCGGCGGGCACGTGACCGCGCGCGACCCCGAGCACCCGGACCGGTTCTGGGTCAACCCGTTCGGTCACCCGTTCGCCCGGGTACGCGTCAGCGACCTGCTGCTGGTCGACCAGGCCGGGGTCGTGGTCGCAGGGACGGGGCGGGTCAACCCGGCCGGATACGCCATCCACTCGCAGGTCCACGCGGCCCGGCCGGACGTGGTCGCGGCGGCGCACACCCACTCGGTGGCGGGCCGGGCGTGGTCGACCCTGAAGTGCCTGCTGGATCCGATCACGCAGGACGCCTGCGCCTTCTTCGAGGACCACGCGCTGCACAGTGACTACACCGGTGTGGTCCTCGACGAGGCCGAGGGCAAGCGGATCGCGCAGTCGCTGGCCGGATACAAGGCGGTGATTCTGGCCAACCACGGGCTGTTGACGGTGGGCGGCTCGGTCGCGGAGGCCGGCTGGTGGTTCATCGCGATGGACCGCTGCTGCGAGGTGCAACTGCTGGCTGAGGCGGCCGGCCAGCCGGCGCTGATCGCCGCCGGCAGCGCGCGTACCACGCGGGAGCAGATCGGCACGCCGAGCATCGGCCGGTTCAACTTCCGCACCATGTACCGGGCCATCCTCGAACAGCAGCCGGACCTGCTCGAGTAGGCCGGCCGGAACGGAGAGAGCACATGGCAGGGCTGCTGGTTCCGATGCTGGAGAGTGCGGCCGGCGCGCCGGCCGTCGCCGACGAGCAGGCGGCGCTCACCTGGTCGCAGTTGGACGACCGGGTGAATCGATGGGTGGCGTTGTTGCGTGGGCACGGTCTCGTTACGGGCGACCGGGTGGCGTTCGTGACGGGCAACCGGCGGACCACCTTCGAGGCGCTGCTCGCCTGCCTGCACGCCGGCCTGGTCGCGGTGCCGATCAGCTGGCGGCTGACCGCGCCGGAAATCGCTTACCTGCTCGGCGACTCCGGCAGCCGGGCGGTACTGGCCGATCCCGCCTATGCCGGCCGGGTGGCCCAGGCGATCGAAGTGGCCGGCACCACTCCGCTGCTCGCCGCCGCCATGGACGCCGCACCGGTCGGCCCGCTGCGCGCCGCCGAGGAGCTGCTGTCCACTGTGGATGGAGCCGAGCCGGCCGGCCAGCAGTGCGGCTCGGTCATGCTCTACACCTCGGCCACGACCGGGCAACCCAAGGGCGTACTCACCAAGCTGTTCACGGTCGGCGCCGGACTGCCCGAGGCGGCCCGTACGGTCGCGGGCCTCGGCGCCGGGCTCGGCATCCCGTCGCGCGGGCGCACCCTGCTGACCGGGCCCTGGTACCACGCGGCCCAGGTGTTCTTCTCACTCTTCCCGTTGCTGCGCGGCTGCCATCTCATACTCCGGCAGCGCTTCGACGCCGCCGAGACCCTCGCCACCCTGGCACGTGACCAGGTGACGATCTGCCACCTGGTACCCGCTCAGTTCATCCGGCTGCTCGGCCTCGACGAGTCGACCCGCGCGCAGTTCCGCGGCGGTGCCCTGGAACGCGTGTGGCACGGCGGCGCGGCCTGCCCGGTCGGCGTGAAGCAACGGATGATCGAATGGTGGGGGCCGGTGCTCACCGAGTACTACGCGGCCACCGAGGCGGGCATCGTCACCACCATCGACTCGGCGCAGTGGCTCGAACGGCCGGGCAGCGTCGGGCGCCCGACGCCACCGACCGAGGTCGCCATCATGGACGACGACGGCAATGCGCTACCGGTCGGCGAGATCGGCCGGGTGTACGTCCGGCGCCCGTCCCGGCTGGACTTCCGGTACCACAACGCCCCGGGCAAGACCGCCGCGGCGTACCGGGGAGCGGGCACCTTCACCGTTGGCGACCTCGGCCGGTTAGACGCGGACGGGTACCTGTACCTGACCGGGCGCACCCTCGACACCATCATCTCCGGCGCGGTGAACATCTACCCGGCGGAGGTGGAGGCCGTGCTGGTGAGCCATCCCGCGGTACGCGACGCGGCGGTCTTCGGCATCCCCGACGACGAGTTCGGTGAGCGCGTGATGGCCGTGGTGGAACTGGCACCGGCGGCCGGGGTCGGCGTCGAGGACGTACCCGACGTGCTGGATGCGCACTGCCGGCGGCAGTTGGCCGGCTACAAGCGGCCGCGCGCGTACCGGGTGGTGGACGAGTTGCCCCGGGAACCGTCCGGCAAGCTGAGCCGCCGGACGCTGCGCGAGCCGTACTGGCAGGAGGCGGCATGCTCGCCGACCCAGTGACGTACCGGACCGGCGTACCGCACGAGGAGTTCGCGCGCCGGCGCCGGGAGGCGCCCGTCGCCTGGGTGGCCGAGCCGGAACTGCGCTACCACAGCGAACGCGACGGCCTCCAGGTGCGCCGGGGCAGCGGGTACTGGGCGGTGACGCGGCATGCCAGCGTGGTCGCCGCCGAGCGGGACCCGACCCGGTTCTCGTCGGCCGCCAAGGGTGCGTTTCTCGCCGATCCCAAGACTCCGGCCGACCTGGAGCGGGCCCGGCAACTGCTGGCGAACATGGACGCGCCGGAGCACACCCGGATCCGGCGTCACGTCACCGCCGCGTTCACCCCTCGCGAGGTGGCCGCGCTCACCGGCGGGATCCGTACCCACGCCGAAGACCTGGTTGGGAAGGCGGTGGCGGACGGCGCATTCGACGCGGTGACCGCGCTCGCCGCCGAGCTTCCGCTCCTCGTGCTGGCCGACCTGTTGGGCGTGCCGCGCGCCGATCGCGGGCTGCTGTTCGGCTGGAGCAACAACCTGGTGGGCTTCGACGACCCGGAGTACGGCGGCGGCAGCGTGGACGCCTACCGGCGCACCTTCCGGGAGGCCTTCGGGTACGCGCGGGACATGGCGGCGGCGCGGCGCCGGCAGCCGGGCGAGGATCTGGTCAGCCGGCTGGTCGCCAGCGAGGTCGACGGGCGGCGCCTGACCGACGCGGAGTTCTGCCAGTTGTGGCTGCTGCTCGTCATCGCCGGCAACGAGACCACCCGGCACCTGCTGTCCGGCTCGCTGCTCGCGCTCGTCGAGTTCCCCGACCAGTGCGCCGCGCTCGTCGCGGATCCTTCGCTGACCCGGCGCGCGGTCGACGAGCTGCTGCGGTGGATCACTCCGATCATACAGTTCCGCCGTACGTCCACAGTGGACACCGAGCTCGACGGCCAGCCGATCCGGGCCGGCGACAAGGTGGTGCTGTACTACGCGTCGGCAAACCGCGACGAGCGGGTGTTCGCCGTACCGGACCGGCTCGACCTGTCCCGCCGGCCCAACCCGCACCTCGCCTTCGGCGTCGGACCCCACTTCTGCCTCGGCTCGCACCTGGCGCATCTGGAGGCGCAGGTGCTGCTGGACACGCTGCGGCCACACCTGTTCCGGCTGCGCCTGGCCGGCTCGGTGGTCCGCCTGGAGTCCACGTTCATGAACGGCATCAAGGCGCTGCCGATGGAGTTCGCGGGCTGATTGCACACCTCGTCCCGCCGCACGGCCGCCGGTACCTTGAGGCAATGTCGCAGGTGACCATCCGCGCACCGGTGGAGGCCACACTGACGTGGCGGTACGACTCCGCGGCCCCGCGCGTGATGTCCCTGTACGAACGGGCCAAGCAGGCGCAGTGGAACGCCAGCACCGACATCGACTGGGCGATCGACGTACCGTTCGGCGCGGCGCTGCCCGACGACTCGCGATACGCGATGGCCGCCTTCGAAGCCTCACCGCTGGCCGCGCGCGGCCGCCACATGTGGGACGCGTTCCGGTGGGAGCTGCAGGCCTGGATGGTGAGCCAGTTCTTGCACGGCGAGCAGGGCGCGCTGGTGGTCGCCGGGCGGCTCGTCGAGGTGGTGCCCGATGTGGACAGTAAGTTCTACGCCGCGAGCCAGGCCGCCGACGAGGCCCGGCACGTGGAGGCGTTCGCCCGGTACGTGCGCGACAAGGTGCCCGCGGGGTACCCGGTCAGCGGTCCACTTGAGACACTCATCGCGCACATCCTCGCCGACCGGCGCTGGGACGTGACCGCGCTCGGCATGCAGATTATGGTGGAGGCGCTGGCGATGGCGGCCTTCCGCCTGGCCGACACCACGTTCCACGACGACCTCATCAAAAGCATCACCCGACTCGTGGCCCGGGACGAGGCGCGGCACATCTCGTTCGGCGTCCTGTCGCTCGGTGGCATCTACCGCGACATGACCCGCGCCGAACTCGCCGACCGGGAGGATCTGGTGCTGGAGGCCGCCTACCTGACCCGGCGCCGCTTCCTGCTGGAGGACGTCTGGGAGCGGCTGGACGTGCCGCGCGCCGATGGCGTGGCGTACGCGGCGACGGATCAGTTGATGACCAAGTACCGGCAGACCATTTTCACGAAGGTTGTGTCGGCGTTGCGCGGCATCGGTCTGCTGACCGAGCGCGTACGCACCGGCCTTGGCGATCTCGGGCTGCTGCCGTACCGCGCGTGAGGAGCCGCCGTGAGCCTGGACCGCATCGACACCGCCGGCCTGAGCACCATCCCGCGCGCCGAGCCGAGTCTGGATCTGCCGAGCATGCGGGCGGGGGTGGCCGAACTGCTCGGCCGGCCGGCCGCCGCGGTCGGTGACGACGACGATCTGCTCGGGCTGGGCATGGACTCGATTCAAGTGATGCGCCTGGCGAGCCAGTGGCGCCGGTGCGGTGCCGACGTGACCTATGCCGAGCTGATGGAGTACCGCACCCTCGGACAGTGGTGGGATCTGGTCGCCGACCGCCTCGCCCCGCCGGTACCGGCGGAGGTCGTGCCCGGCTCGGTCGGGGACGAGGCCCGACCGTTCCCGTTGGCCACGATGCAGTACGCATACTGGGTCGGCCGGGACGAGGCGCAGATACTCGGCGGGGTGGGCGCCCAGTTCTACTGCGAGTTCGACGGTTCCGACGTGGACCCGGTACGGCTGGAGCGGGCCGTACGGGCGGTCGTGGCGCGCCACGGCATGCTGCGCGCGCGCTTCCTCGACGACGGGCGGCAGGAGATTCTCGACGAGAGCCCCTGGCCCGGCGTGACCATCCACGACCTGCGCGCGCTGCCCGAGCCGCAGGCGCTGGAGTACGCCGAGCGGCTGCGCGCCACGCTGTCGCAGCGCCGGATGGACGCGGCCCGCGGTGAGGTGTTCGACCTCCAGCTCTCCTTGTTGCCGGACGGGTTCACCCGGGTCCACCTCGCCGTGGAGATGCTGGTGTGCGACGGGCAGAGCTTCCGGCTGCTGCTGACCGACCTCGGTACCGCCTACGCCGAGCCGGATCTGCCGTTGCCCGCGGTGGAGTACAGTTTCCCGCGCTACCTCGCCGATCGCCGGGGCCGGCGTGACGGTTCCTGGGAACGCGACCGGCAGTGGTGGCAGTCCCGGCTGCCCGAACTGCCCGGTGCCCCGGAACTGCCGCTGGCGCTTGCGCCGGACCAGGTGACGACGCGTACCCACACCCGGCGCTGCCACACCATCTCCGCCGGCGACTGGCAGCGGCTCGCGGAGCACGCGCGGCGCCACTCGGTCCTGCTGTCCATGGTGTTTGCCGCGGCCTACGCCGAAGTCCTCGGAGCCTGGAGCGCGAACCCCACCTTCCTGCTCAACATGCCCTACTACGACCGCGACGAACTGCACCCCGACGTGCACGACATCGTCGGCGACTTCACCAACCTGGCCCTGGTGGCCGTGGACCTGACCGACGACGTGCCGTTCGTGGAGCGGGTCCGGCGGCTGTCCGCGCGCTTCCACAGCGACCTCGCGCACGGCTCCTACACCGGCGTCGAGGTGCTGCGCGACCTCGTGCGTACCCGCCCGGACGCCCCGGCCGTAGCGCCCGTCGTGTTCACCACCGCGATCAACCTCGGCGAGTTGTTCCCGACGGAGCTGCGCCGCGGTATCGGCGACCCCGGCTACTCGATGTCCACCACTCCGCAGGTGTGGTTGGACTGTCAGGTGACGGAGCGGGGTGGTGGGTTGTTTGTGAATTGGGATGCGGTGGAGGAGTTGTTTTTGCCGGGTGTGTTGGATGGGATGTTTGCTG
>JBPYFB010000057.1:0-2958 GCA_051986465.1 Rugosimonospora sp. | reverse complement strand
GGGCGCGGGCGGCTCGGAGCAGTCCGCGCCCGCGATACCGCCGACAGGCCGCGTACACATCGGACCGCAACGTTTGATCTGGACATGGAGGGCGGCCCGGCCGAGGATGGGAGCGCTTCCATCCATGCTCTCGATTGGACGGGCAACGTATGCACACCCCATCGCATCGCACGCCTCGACAAGCCTTCAGACGCGCCGCGACAGCCGCAGTGCTGTTGGTCGCGGCCGGGACGCTGGCGAGTGTGGCGCCAGAGGGCGCCTACGCCGAGCAGACGACCACCACCGTCACCGTCAACGCCCGCGCCGGCATGGCGACCGTCCCGCAGACCGCACTCGGCATCAACGACGCCATCTGGGACTCGCAGCTGGGCACGACCGCGGTTTCCAACCTGCTCGGCGCGGCCGGGGTCAAGATGGTCCGCTACCCGGGCGGCTCGTACGGCGACATCTACCACTGGCAGACCCACACCGCGCCCGGCGGGTACGTCGCACCCAACACCGACTTCGACACCTTCATGGCGTCGCTGCAACGGATCGGCGCCCAGCCGATGATCATCGCCAACTACGGCACCGGTACGCCCGAGGAGGCCGCCGGCTGGGTGCGGTACGCCAACGTCACCAAGGGTTACCACGCGACCTACTGGACGATCGGCAACGAGAACTACGGCAACGGGTTCTACGGCGCCAACTGGGAGGCGGACAACCACGCCGACAAGAGCGCCAGCGCCTACGCGGCCGGCGTGGTCGCCTTCGCCGACGCGATGAAGGCGGTCGACCCGAGCATCAAGGTGGGCGCGGTGCTCACCATGCCGGCGAACTGGCCGGACGGACTCGTCGCCGGGGCCGACCCGGGCACCTGGAACCAGACCGTGCTGTCGATCGCCGGGCCGCACATCGACTATGTGGACCTGCACTGGTACCCCGGTGGCTCGTCGGCCGCCGAGTCGCTGACCAAGGCGACCCAGATCGACGACGCGGTGTACCTGGTACGCCAGGAGATCGCCAGGTACGCCGGCCCGAACTCCGGCCGCATCGGCATCAGCCTCACCGAGACCAACGTCGGTACTGGACAGGACACCCAGCCCGGAGCGCTCTTCCTGGCCGACATCTACAGTGGACTGCTGGAGAACGGTGTGTTCACTGTGGACTGGTGGAACCTACACAACGGCATCGGCAATGTGTCCACAGTGGCCGGACAGACCGACTACGGTGACGGCGGCATGCTCTCCAGCGGTGGCTGCCTCTCCGACGGTGTGACCTGCGAGCCGGCGCTGAACACGCCGTTCGCGCCGTACTACGCGCTGAAGATGATGAGCTCCTTCGCGCACCCGGGCGACCACCTGCTGCGCGCCGGGACGAGCGATCCGATGGTGAGCGCGCACGCGTCCCGGAAGGCCAACGGCGACCTGGCCGTGCTGCTGGTGAACAAGGATCCGGCCAACGCGCACCCGGTGACGATCGGCTACGCCGGATACACGCCAGCGGGGAACGCACCGACAGTGCAGTCGTACGTCAACGGCGGCGCCCAGGTGACCACGGCACGGACCGGTACGGCGACCAGCCAGACGCTGCCGCCGTACTCGCTGACCCTGCTCACCCTGCATCCGGCGGAGCCGGAGACGAGCGCCGGTACGCCGGACAGCGCGCCCGGGCAGCCGGTGGCCAGCGGTGTCACCGACCAGGACGCCACCATCACCTGGCCGGCGGCGCCACACGCCACCAGCTATGAGGTGGACCAGCGGGTCGGCGCGGACAGCGTGAAGTTGGGCACGACGAGCGGCACCTCCCTCACCGTGCACAACCTGGCGCCGGGCACCCGGTACACGGTGAACGTGGTGGCCACGGACGCGGCGGGCCGGGCTTCCTGGGCGTCGCCACCGCTGACGCTGACCACCGGGGCACCCGCGACGAGCACCTGCGCGGTGCATTTCGCGGATACCAATGACTGGGGCAGCGGATACATCGGCAGTATCGACATCACCAACACCGGTACGCAGACCGTCAACGGCTGGACGTTCACCTTCAGCTGGCCGACCGCCTGGCAACGGGAGGACGGCGGATGGAACGGCAACTGGTCGGAGAGTGGTGCGGCGGTGCAGGTGACCAATGTGGACTACAACGCCACGATCAACCCGGGCGCGGCGGTGAACATCGGGTTCGTCGGCGGCTACAACGGCCCGAACGTGGCACCCATCGCCTTCAGCCTCAACGGCACCGTCTGCAGCGCCAACTGAACCATTCAGGCCTGATGTGAATCGTGGCCGCTGGTGGCGGCTCAAGCCACCAGCGGCCACGGTGCCTAACAAGTCGAGTAGCTTCGATGGGTACGCGGGCCTTGCGGCAATGCCGTACATTGACCACGGCCGGCCCGCATGACAACCTTGTGCCAACTGTCTGTGGGGGGTGCTAACCGCCGTTTGCAATGACTTCCGGGAGGAATGCCAAGGTGGACGCCGCCCCGTGGCTCGCCGACCATCCAGTCCTGGAGGTATTGCGACACAGGCGCGAAAAGAACGACACCCCCGGCTCCCGCGCTGACGATTTCAAGGTCGGACTCGCGGTCGAAGGCGGCGGTATCAGGGGTGTCGTCTCCGCCGCCATGCTCTGCGCGCTCGAAGACCTCGGATTCACCGCCGCGTTCGACGCGGTCTACTCGGCGTCGTCCGGCGCCATCAACGCGGCGTACTTCTTGGTCGGCGGTAGCTGGTATCCATTGTCGATCTACTATGACGACCTCACCACCCGCAAGTTCGTGGATTTCCGGCGGGTCTTCCGGGGCCACATCCTCGACCTGGACTACGCATTCGGAGTCGTGGTCGACCAGGTCAAGCCGCTCGACTACGACGGGGTCATCGCGTCTGCGGTACCGCTGCACATCGCCGTCACCCTGGCCGATGAGATCAAAACCCAACTCGTCAGCGACTACTCGTCCCGAGCAGATCTGCGCGACGCGTTGGT
>JBPYFB010000056.1:0-12459 GCA_051986465.1 Rugosimonospora sp. | reverse complement strand
CGGCTTCGACAAGCAGGGGCCGTTCCCGCTGGCGGTGCCGGAGGGCAGCGCCGCGCAGCAGGCCGCCGCGCTGCTGCCCGAGTCCCGGGTGTGCGCCGCGTTCCACCACGTGAGCTCGGTGCTGCTCGTCGATCCCGACGTGGCCGATGTCGACCTGGACGTGCTCGTGCTGAGCGAGGACCGGGAGGCGGCCGCGACGGTACAGGCGCTCGCCGGCCGGATCGGCGGGATGCGCGGCGTGTACGCGGGGCGGCTGCGCAACGCCGGCCAGGTCGAGGCGCTGACCGCGAACCTCATCGCCGTCAACCGCCGGTACAAGACGCACGCCGGTATCCGGGTCACCGGTCTGTGACTGCAACGCGGGTCGTCTCGCTCGTACCGTCGCTGACCGAGGCGATCGCGGTCACCGCACCCGACCTGCTCGTGGGCGCGACCGACTACTGCACGCACCCGCCCGGCCTGTCCGTGCCCCGGGTCGGCGGCTCGAAGTACCCAGCCGTGGAGAAGGTGCTGGCGTGCCACCCCGACCTGGTCATCGCGAACATGGAGGAGAACCGGGAGCAGGACGTGGTCGCGCTGCGCGAGTCCGGGGTGAGCGTGCACGTCACCTACCCGCGCACCCTCGACCAGGCGTTCGGGGCGCTACGCGAACTGTTCCGGGTGCTCGGGGTCGCCGTCCCGCCGTGGCTGGGCCAGGCGGAACAGGCGTGGGCGGCGCCCGCCCCCGCGCGGGTACGCACCGCCGTGGTACCCGTCTGGCGCCGCCCCTGGGTCGTGCTGGGCAGCGACACGTTCGCCGGTGACCTGCTGGCCCGGCTGGGCATCCGCAACCTGTACGCCGACGCGTCCGAGCGCTACCCGCGCCCGCCCCTCGCGCAGTTGCAGGCCCGCGAGCCGGAGCTCGTCGTGCTGCCGGACGAGCCGTACGCCTTCACCGCCGAGGACGGTCCCGAGGCGTTCCCGGGGGTACCGTACGCGCTCGTCTCCGGGCGCCACCTCACCTGGTACGGACCGTCCCTTGTGGAGGCTCGCGAGGTACTGGAGCGCCAGCTCGCAACCTGAACGTAGGTCAGAACGTGTGTGAGGCGGCGGGGAAGACGCCCTCGCGCACCTCGTCCGCGTAGCGCCGGGTCGCCTCGCCGAGCACGCTCGCCAGGTCGGCGTACTGCTTCACGAAGCGCGGCATGTGCCCGGTGCGCAGGCCGGCCATGTCCTGCCAGACCAGCACCTGGGCATCCGTGTGCGGGCCGGCGCCGATGCCGATCGTCGGGATCTCCAGGTCGTGGCTGATCCGCTTGGCCACGTCGCCCGGCACCATCTCCAGCACCACCGCGAATGCGCCCGCCTCGGCGACCGCCTGCGCATCGGCGATGACCTCCTCGGCGTCGTCGCCGCGCCCCTGCACCCGGTACCCGCCGATCGTGTGCTCGCTCTGCGGGGTGAAGCCGATGTGCGCCATCACCGGGATGCCGGCGTTGGTGAGCGCCGCGACCTGTGCCGCGACCCGCCGCCCGCCCTCCAGCTTGACGGCGTGGCAGCCGCCCTCCTTCATGAACCGCACCGCGGTGCGCAGGGCCTGCGTCGGCCCCTCTTCGTAGGAGCCGAACGGCAGGTCACCGACGACCAGCGACCGGCTGGTACCGCGGACCACCGCCCGTACCAGCGGCAGCAGCTCGTCGACGGTGACCGGGACGGTCGTCTCGTACCCGAACACGTTGTTCGCGGCGGAATCGCCGACCAGCAGTACCGGAATGCCCGCCGCGTCGAAGATCCCCGCGGTGTACTGGTCGTAGCTGGTGAGCATCGCCCACTTCTCACCGCGCTGCTTGGCCGCCATCAGGTCGCGGGTGCGTACCCGGCGGCTGGGTCCGGCGCCGTACAGGGTGGGTACCTCGGACATCGTCGTCTCCTCGCGCTCCTCGAGGCCGCACCGCGCGGTCCCCGGGTTCTCTCGCGATGGTCGCACCCCGGGTGGTGAATGTGTCAGAAATGAGTCGTCAAAGTCACAAAGAAACCACCGATACCGGGACCTCTCGGAAGCGGTTCGTGATGGGCAGCCGGCGGTCCCGGCCGAACGCCTTGAAGGAGATCTTGGTGCCGGGGGCGGACTGGCGGCGCTTGTACTCCGCGAGGTCGACCATGCGCAGCACCTTGTCCACGAGCGCCGGGTCGTGGCCGGCCGCGACGAGCCCCTCGCGCCCCAGGTCACCGTCGATGTACCCGGCGAGGATCGCGTCGAGCACCGGGTACTCGGGCAGCGAGTCGGTGTCCAGCTGCCCCGGGCGCAGCTCGGCGCTGGGCGGCTTGCGGATCGAGTTCTCCGGTATCGGCGGCTGCTCACCCCGGCTCGCGGCGTCCGCGTTGCGCCAGTTCGCCAGCTTCCACACCATCGTCTTGGGCACGTCCTTGAGCGGGTTGAAGCCGCCCACCGAGTCGCCGTAGAGCGTCGAGTACCCGACCGCCAGCTCGCTCTTGTTGCCCGTCGTCAGCACCAGGTGACCCTCCTGATTGGACAGTGCCATGAGGATCACGCCGCGTACCCGCGCCTGCAGGTTCTCCACCGCCAGCCCGGAGAGGCTCATGTTGGCGAGGAATGCGTCGATCATCGGCTGGATCGGGGTGACCCGGTAGTCCAGACCGGTGCGCTTCGCCAGGTCGGCCGCGTCGTCGCGGGAGTGCTCGGAGGAGTGCCCGCTCGGCAGCGAGACGCCGACGACATGCGAGGCGCCGACCGCGTCGCAGGCGATCGCGGCGACCACGCTGGAGTCGATACCGCCGGAGAGCGCGACGACGACCGAGGGGAAGCCGTTCTTGCGGACGTAGTCGCGCAGCCCGAGTACCAGCGCCTGCCAGACCTCGGCCTCGTCGGAGACCCGCTGCGCGATGCCGCCGTCGAGGCGCTGCGTGGGTGGCGGGGGCGCCTGCGCGGAGACGAGTACCCGCTCGATGCGCATGCCCTCCCGTACCGGCTCCGGCACATCGGTGTCGATCTCGTCGTCGAACGCCTCGATCTCCCGCGGGTCGGGTACCGCCGCCGTATCGGCCAGCTCCGCCCGGGCCTCGGGCAGGTCCACGTCGTGTACGAGCAGCGCCTCGCCGAACTGCCGCGCGCGTGCCAGCAGGTTGCCGTCGGCGTCCACGATCATCGAGTCGCCGTCGAAGACGAGCTCGTCCTGGCCGCCCACCGTGTTGACGTAGGCGACGGCCGCACCCGCCTCCCGGGCCCGCCGGGCGACCAGCGGCAGCCGCACGTCGTCCTTGTTCAGCTCGTACGGCGAGGCGTTGATGTTGACGACGAGTCCCACCTCCGCCCGCCGGGCCACCGCGAACGGGCCGCCGGCCTGCCAGATGTCCTCGCACACCGTCAGCGCGACATCCACGCCGCCCAGCCGCGCCACCCGCAGGCTCTGCCCGGGGATGAAGTAGCGGTCCTCGTCGAACACGCCGTAGTTGGGCAGGTGGTGCTTGGCGTAGCGGACCGCGACCCGGCCGCCGTGCAGCAGCGCCAGCGCGTCGCGGGGGCCGCGCTGTGGCGGGGTGTCGGCGCGTAGCCGGGCCGGGCCGTCCGCGTCGACGTAGCCGACCACCACGGCGATCTCGCCCAGGCCGTCCTCGGCCAGGTGGGCGGCGAGCTCGGCCAGCCCGGTCTTGGAGGCGGCCACGAAGGACTCCCGGAAGACAAGATCTTCGACGGGGTACCCGGTGAGCATCATCTCCGGGAACGCGACGAGGTGCGCGCCCGCCTCCGCGGCCCGCTGGGTCCACTCCCGGATGACCTGCAGGTTCCCGGGTATGTCACCTACGGTGGAATTGACCTGGGCGAGGGCGATACGCAGGGTTGGCATGCCGCTATTTTCCCTCGGGCGCCCGCCCGAAAGGTCCACCAGTCGGCAAGCTCACCCAGGTTGGTGGCGTAACGTCTCGGTAACCGGGCCAGGGGAGACTATGCCGTTGGCCCAGGGACGCTGGATCGCGGAGGGGTAGGGCGTGGACCGTCAACAGGAGTTCGTACTGCGCACTCTCGAGGAGCGGGACATCCGCTTTGTTCGCCTGTGGTTCACGGACGTGCTCGGCACGCTGAAGAGCGTCTCGGTCGCGCCGGCCGAACTGGAGTCCGCGTTCGAGGAGGGTATCGGCTTCGACGGCTCCGCCATTGAAGGTTTCGCCCGGGTATACGAGTCCGACATGGTGGCGATGCCCGACCCGACCACGTTCCAGGTCTTCCCGTTCGAGGGCGGTGGCAGCGGGGAAAGCGCCCGGATGTTCTGCGACATCCTGCTGCCCGACGGTTCGCCGTCCTGGGCCGACCCGCGGCACGTGTTGCGCCGCGCCCTGTCCAGGGCCGCCGAGAAGGGCTTCACCTTCTACACCCACCCCGAGATCGAGTTCTACCTGCTCGAATCGCTGACCGACGACGGCTCGCCGCCGGTTCCCGTCGACGCTGGCGGCTACTTCGACCACACCACGCACGCGGTCGCCCGCGATTTCCGGCGCCAGGCCGTACTCGCCCTGGAGCGCATCGGCATCTCGGTCGAGTTCAGCCACCACGAGGTCGCGCCGGGGCAGCAGGAGATCGACCTGCGCTACGCCGACGCGCTGGCCACCGCCGACAACATCATGACCTTCCGGCACGTGGTCAAGGAGGTGGCGCTGACCCAGGGGGTACAGGCGACCTTCATGCCCAAGCCCTTCACCGACCAGCCAGGCAGCGGTATGCACACGCACCTGTCGCTGTTCGAGGGGGAGCGCAACGCGTTCCACGACCCGAGCGACCCGATGAAGCTGTCGAAGGTGGGCCGGGCCTTCATCGCCGGTATCCTCACCCACGCCCGCGAGTTCACCGCGGTCACCAACCAGTGGGTCAACTCCTACAAGCGGCTGTTCCCGCAGGCCCTGCCGGACCGCATCACCGAGTCGCCCGCGTACGTGTGCTGGGGCCACCTCAACCGCTCGGCCCTGGTGCGGGTACCCGCCTACGGCAAGCCCAACTCCGCGCGCGTCGAGGTGCGCTCCATCGATACGGCCTGCAACCCGTACCTGGCGTTCGCGGTGCTGCTCGGCGCCGGGCTGCGCGGCATCGAGGCCGGGTACGAGCTGCCACCCGGCGCGGAGGACGACGTCTGGGCGCTGTCCAACGCCGAGCGCAAGGCGATGGGGTACGAGTCGCTGCCGGAGAACCTCGCCGTGGCGATCGACGTGATGGCCGAGTCGGAGCTCGTCGCCGAGGTGCTCGGCGAGCACGTCTTCGACTTCTTCCTGCGCAACAAGCGGACCGAGTGGGAGGAGTACCGCCGGGTCGTCACCCCGTACGAGCGCCAGCGCTACCTCGGCCTCGCATGACGATGCACCGTGATGCGCTGATGCTAAGATGACGGCATGCGCACCACGGTGGACATCCCGGAGGAACTTCATCACCAGCTGATGTCGATCGCCCGCGACACCTCGCGGAGCTTCAGCGAAACGACGGTCGACATCATCCGTCGCGGCCTGGGCACCGGCGAGCCCTTCCGGATCTCCTACGATCCAGAGACTCACCTGCCGCTGTTCCACGTCGGCCACCCGATCACCACGGAGGACGTGCGGTCTCTCGAGGATGACCAGTGACGGTCCTCCTCGACGTGAACGTACTCATCGCGCTGACCTTCCCCGAACATGTGCATCACGATGCGGCGAGGTCGTGGTTCCGCGGTCTGCGGGAGTCATTCGCGACGTGCCCGATCACCGAGGGAGGGCTGGTCCGCGCGCTGGTACGGGAGGGCGAGACCGCCTCAACGGCCGTGAACGGCTTGGCGACGATCTCCAGCCACCCTCGGCACGAGTTCTGGCCGGACGACATTCCATACCGCGACGTGCCGGTGGCCGGGGTGGTGGGCCACCGGCAGGTGACCGACGCGTACCTCGCGCACCTCGCGCGGGTGCGCAAGGGCCGGCTGGCCACCTTCGACCAGGGCCTTGCGCACCTGTACGCCGACATCGCCGAGCGCGTGCCGACTAGCGCCTGACGGCAAGCGGCCCGACGCCGAACTTGCCGACCGCGCGGGCGAGCAGCGCCAGCCCCTCCTGGCCGGGCAGGGTGTCCACCTTCTTGTCGAGCCGCGCGATGTGCTTGCCGCCCTCGACTCCGCCCATGAGGTAGTTGAGGATGAAGCGCGTCTCGTGCCGCGGCTGGATGCCCGAACCGACCGGCGTCCAGAACCGGCGCAGCGCGAATCGGGTGATCTTGCGGGACCGGGCGGAGCGCTCCAGTCGCTCCCGCGCCTGCGAGTTGTAGAACGCCAGGTGCCTGGTCTCCTGGGCCTGGATGCGACCGAGCAACGTGGTGAGCTCGGGGTGGTCCTCGCGCTCCATCAGCCGCGCGTACGCCGAGTGTGCCGACCACTCGTTGATCGCGCCCCACGCCATGTGTACCGCGATGTAGTCCTCGCCGATCAGGTAGCCGGCGAGCGCCTGGTGTATCGGCGTTATCGTGTCCAGCACGCCCTGCTTGAGCCGTACCCGCCGGATGTGCCCGTAGGTCGCCGGAATGTCGTGCGCCCGCAGCACCCGGTCGAGCGCTTCGCCGTGCCAGAACTCCTCGTACGCCCACATCGTCAGGAATGCGGTGATCTCCGGGTCCTTGTGCGACGGGGTAACCAGCAGGTCACGCAGGTAGCAGATGGTATGACTCTCCACATCGGACATATAGCGCAGGCAGCGCAGCGCGTCCGTGGACAGTGGCCGGTCGCGGAACGCTTCGTAGTCGACGTCGTCGTCCGGTACCCGACGAGCCGTGCTCGTATATTCGGCGATGTCGAACGCCATGCTTACTCCTCCGTCTGCCCCCGAGTCTGTCTGTCGCCACGATAGTGAGGCGGTACGACACCA
The DNA here is from genome assembly GCA_051986465.1 of Rugosimonospora sp. Taxonomy (GTDB): domain Bacteria; phylum Actinomycetota; class Actinomycetes; order Mycobacteriales; family Micromonosporaceae; genus DATEJJ01. The sequence continues at coordinate 5,595 of JBPYFB010000056.1, read as the reverse complement.
CACAGTCGGCGACGTCACTATCGGCTTCGGCGCATGTGGACGATCGGATGGCCCGGTCGCTCTAGGCTCGATCAATGCTGGTGCCCGAGTATCCGATCCGAACCGCCCGCCTGCTGCTGCGCCCGTTCGCACCGGAAGACCTCGACGACGTCTACGCGTACGAGTCGCGCCCGGACGTGACCCGGTACCTGTACTGGCAGCCGCGTAACCGGACCGAGGTACGGGAGGTGCTGGCGGCGCGGGCTGCTCAGGGCGTGCTGCGCGAGCCGGGCGACCGGCTGTGCCTCGCGGTGATGTGGCCGGCGGTGGGGCGCGTGGTGGGCGAGGTCGTCCTGATGTGGCTGCACCGCGAACACCGGCAGGGCGAGGTCGGCTTCGTCATCAACCCGGAGTTCCAGGGCAAGGGCTTCGCGGGGGAGGCCGCGACCGCGATGCTGGGGCTCGGCTTCGACGCCCTGGGCCTGCACCGGATCGCCGGCCGCTGCGACCCGCGCAACACCCCGTCCGCGCGCGTGATGGAGCGACTGGGTATGCGGCGCGAGGCGCATTTCGTGCAGAACGAGATCTTCAAGGGCGAGTGGGGCGACGAGTTCGTCTACGCGATGCTCGAAGACGAGTGGCGCCGGCGCGAGCGCTAGTGCCTGACCGCCGGCTCAGCGATGAGGGTACCGGCCTCCGTGTCGAGGGTCGCCGGTACGCCGACCGGAGTGCTGCGCTGGCCCTTGCCGTGCCCGATGGGCAACCCGCCGAGTACCGGTACCCCCAGGTCGCAGAGGCGCTCGGTGAGTACGTCCACAATGGACATAGGCCAGTCGTCGGCGCACTCGGTGAACTGGCCCACCGCCACCCCGGCCAGGCCGCGCAGCAGCCCCGAGCGGCGCAACTGGGTGAGCATCCGATCCACTTTGTACGGTGGCTCGGACACCTCCTCCAGAAGCAGGATGGCACCGCGCAGTGACGGGAAGTCGGGGGTACCGATCGACGAGGTGAGCAGGCAGAGGTTGCCACCGAGGAGGGTACCGCTCGCGCGTCCTGGTACCCGTACCGCGAAAGTCTCCTCGCCCGGGTCGGCCTTGAGGATCGCCGGCTCGGTCGCCATGATCGCGGCCCGCAGGGACTCGGCCGAAGCCTCCGGCGTCCGCTCGTCCAGCCACGCCGCGCCCGGCCCATGTATCGTCGCCAGCCGCGCCCCGCGCCACAGCGCCAACTGCAGGGCGGTGATGTCGGAGAAGCCCACGACCACCTTGGAGTCGGCGAGCACCGCGGCGAAGTCCACCTTGTCCACGATGCGCTGGGTGCCGTACCCGCCGCGGGTGCAGATCAGGCCGCGCACCCCCGGATCGCGCAGCCCCGCGTGCAGCCCGGCGATGCGCTGGGCGTCCGTGCCGCCGAGGAAGCCGTGCCGGGCGTAGACGTCCGGCGCGAGGCACACCTGCAGGCCCCAGTCCGACAGCAGTTCAACCCCGCGGGCGACCCGCTCGGGGCGGGCCGGTCCGGACGGTGAGACGAGCATCACCAGGTCGCCGGGGCGTAGCGCGGGAGGCCGCAGAGGCTCGGTCACGCCTTGACTCTAGAGGGCGATAGCCTCAAGACGTGAGCAGGACGCTGGTGATCGAGAACGATCCGTCCGATGACGCGCGGCGGCTGGGCGACTGGCTGGCGGAGGCGGGCCTGTCGCTGGTGACCAGCCGGCCACACGCTGGTGACCCGCTGCCGGAGACGCTCGACGGGTTTGCCGCGCTGGTCGTGCTCGGCGGCGAGCAGGACGCGTACCCGGCGCCCGACGGTACCGCGGGAGCGCCGTGGTTCCGGGCATTGGAAGGGCTGCTGCGCAAGGCCGTACGGGGCCGGGTACCGACGCTCGCGATCTGCCTCGGCGCGCAGTTGCTGGCGGTCGCGCACGGAGGCACGGTGGAGCGCGGCGAGTCCGGGCCGGAGATCGGCGCGACCCTGGTCGGCAAGCGCGACCTGGCCGCGCGCGACCCGCTCTTCGCGCCGGTACCGATGGCGCCCGACGTGCTCCAGTGGCACGTCGACGAGATCACCGAACTGCCGCTGGGCGCGGTGCTGCTGGCCGCCTCGCCCCGCTACCCGCACCAGGCGTTCCGGCTCGGGCCGTGCGCGTGGGGCACCCAGTTCCACATCGAGTGCGATACCGCCATGGTCGCCGACTGGGCCGCCAGCGGCGCTGCCACCCTCGACGCCCTCGGTATCGACGCCGAGTACCTCGTCGCCTCCTGCGACGCGGTCATGCCGGACCTGGAGGAGGTGTGGCGGCCGTTCGCGGAGCGCTTCGCCAGGGTGGCGCGCGGCGAGCTCGCCACTGAGGAGGGCCCGACCCGGCCCCTGCCCCTGCTCGGCCACTAGCCGCCATGCAGCCACGGGTGGCGGTCGGCCAGCTTGCGCGGTACGGCTTCGCGGATGCCACCCGCGCGGTCGCGTTGCTCGGCCAGGACGGGCTGGGGTTGTGGGATGAGGCCGCGCAGCAGCCCGCGGACCCGGGCGCTCCGGCGGTGCTGCGCGCGCTGGCGAGCGCGGCCGATCCGGATCTGGCCCTGCGCCAGCTGCACCGGCTCGCCACCTCGGACGAGGCGGAGGCGCTGATGTTCCAGCTGCGCGCCAACGCCGGGCTGCGCGACCGGCTGCTCGCCGTGCTCGGCGCGTCGGACACCCTCGGCGACCACCTCGTGGCGAACCGGGGGGAGTGGCGCACGCTGATGGCGCCCAACGGGTACGCGCTGCGCTTCGAGGGCGATACGGTGCCCCGGCTGCGCATGGCGTACCGGCGCAGCCTGCTGCGCATCGCGGCCGGCGACCTGACCGGCGCGCTGGACGTCGAGCAGACCATGGACGCGCTGTCGGTGCTGGCCGACGCCACGCTCGCCGCCGCGTACACGCTCGCCGGCGGGCGGCCGGAGTTCGGCCTCGCGATCGTCGCGATGGGCAAGTGCGGCGGCCGCGAGCTGAACTATGTGTCCGATGTGGACGTCATCTTCGTGGCCGAGCGCGACGAGGACCTGCCGGAGGCGACCCGGACAGCCATCCGGCTCATGGAGATCTGCGGGTTGGTCGCGTGGCCGGTCGACGCCGCGCTGCGCCCCGAGGGCAGCCGCGGCCCGCTGGTGCGCACAATGGACAGTCACGTCGCCTACTACCGGAAGTGGGCCCGCACGTGGGAGTTCCAGGCCCTGCTCAAGGCGCGGCCGGCCGCGGGCGACCTGACGCTCGGGCAGGAGTGGCTCGCCGCGCTGCAGCCGCTGGTCTGGCAGGCCGCGCAGCGCCCGGAGGCGGTCGAGGACATCCGGGCCATGCGCCGGCGCATCATCGACGCGATCCCGCGCCAGGAGGCGGATCGCGAAATCAAACGGGGACCGGGCGGGCTGCGCGACATCGAGTTCGCGGTACAGCTGCTGCAACTGGTACACGGGCGGGCCGACGAGGCGCTCCGCTCACCCTCCACATTGGAGGCTCTGCGCTCGCTCGTCGCGGGCGGGTACGTGGGGCGGACCGACGGCGAGGCGCTGGACCGGGCGTACCAGTTCCTGCGCACCGTGGAGCACCGCCTCCAGTTGCAGAAGCTGCGCCGCACGCACACCGTACCGGCGGATCCGAACGGGGTGCGCTGGCTGGCCCACGCGCTCGGGTACCGGAGCAACGCCGCGCGGGACGCGACCGAGGCGTTCCGCGCCGACTGGGTCGCGGTCGCCTCCGATGTCCGGCGCCTGCACGCCAAGCTGCTGTACCGGCCGCTGCTCGAGGCCGTGGCCCGAGTGCCGACCGAGGACCTGCGGCTGACCGCGGACGCCGCGCGGCGCCGGCTGGAGGTGCTGGGCTTCGCCGACCCGCCGGCCGCGCTGCGCCACATCGAGGCGCTCACCGGCGGCCTGTCGCGCACCGCCGCGATCCAGCGCCAGCTGCTGCCCGTACTGCTCTCCGAGTTCGCCGACGCGCCCGAGCCCGACCGGGGGCTCCTCGCGTACCGGCAGGTGTCCGAGGCGCTCGGTGCCACCCCGTGGTACCTGCGCCTGCTGCGCGACGAAGGGCCGGTGGCGCTGCGCCTGGCCGGGCTGCTCGGCCTGTCCCGGTACGTCACCGACCTGCTCACCCGCGATCCCGAGGCGCTGCGCCTGCTCGCCGACGACACCGAGCTGGTACCGAGTGCCCGCGACGTGCTGCACGCCGGCTTCACCGCGGCGGCGGCCCGCCATGACCGGCCCGAGGCGGCGATCGTCGCGATCCGCGCACTGCGCCGCCGGGAGCTGTTCCGCATCGCCTGCGCGGACCTGCTCGGCATGCTGAGCGTGGCGCAGGTCGGCGAGGCGCTGGCGGACGTGACCGACGCGACCCTCGCCGCCGCGCTGTCGGTGACGAACGGTAGCGCGTCGGAGTCGAGCGAAGCGAGCGACGCCGCGGGTGTTGTCGGGCTGCCGTTCGCCATCATAGGCATGGGCCGGCTGGGCGGGTACGAGATGAGCTACCCCTCCGACGCGGACGTGCTGTTCGTGTACTCGCCGGCGGCACACCACAGCGAGGAGGAGGCGAGCCGGGTCGCCCACCAGATGGCGGAGGAACTGCGCCGGCTGCTCGCCGCGCCCGCGCCCGACCCGCCGCTCGGCGTCGACGCCGACCTGCGCCCGGAGGGGCGCCAGGGCCCGCTGGTGCGCAGCCTCGCCGCGTACGAGCAGTACTACGAGCGCTGGTCGCGGGTATGGGAGGCGCAGGCCCTGCTGCGCGCCAGGTTCGTGGCCGGCGACGAGGCGCTCGGCGAGCGCTTCATCGCCCTCGCCGACCGCATCCGGTACCCGGCGCACGGGCTCGACCGCGAGCAGATGACCGAGATCCGGCGCATCAAGGCGCGGGTGGACAGCGAGCGGCTGCCGCGCGGCGCCGATCCGGCCCTGCACGCGAAGCTGGGGCGGGGCGGGCTCGCCGACGTGGAGTGGACCGTACAGTCGCTCCAGCTTCGGTACGGGGCCACCGTACCGGGCCTGCGCACTACCCGTACCCTGCCCGCGCTCGCCGCGGCACGCGCCGCCGGGCTGGTCGGCGACGCCGACGCGAGCGCGCTGGACACCGCCTGGACCCTCGCCACCCGGGTACGCAACGCGCTGATGCTGGTCCGTGGCCGCCCCTCCGACGAGCTGCCGCGGCACGGCCCGGAACTCGCCGGCGTGGTACGCGTGCTGCGCGGTACGTTGGCTCGCGAACCCGGCGAGTTCGTCGACGAGTACCTGCGGGTCGCGCGCCGGGCGCGGCAGGTCTTCGAGCGCCTCTTCCAGCCCTAGCCTGAGCGGTCGGTCAGGGTTTGAGCGTCATGGTGTTGCGGGCCGCGGATTTCACCGAAGCCTCGTTCCACCGCATCGGCAGCGTGCCTCCGGTGCGCCACAGGTCGAACTGGTCGTGGTAGTGGTCGCTGAACGCGTGTCCCGACTCGCCGGTCAACTGCACCCAGCGGGAAGCGTCCAGATTGGACATGTCCACGATCATGCGCATCGACGGCACCGCGTCCACCTCGTACCCGACCGAGGGATCCCAACCGGTGGCGTCCACGATGTCGCTGCCGCCGGACACGCCCACCGGGCCGTAGTTGAACAG
>JBPYFB010000055.1:0-7699 GCA_051986465.1 Rugosimonospora sp. | reverse complement strand
CAGCCGCGCGGCGAGTCCGCGGGCGGCACCCTCGTCGAGGTGCACCACACCGCCCCGGGCCACCCCGGTCGTGGGCTCGAAGTCCTTGCCGGTGGCGATCCGGTCGCCATCCAGTGCGATCAGCGTGGCGGAGAACCCGCGCGGGCCCTCGACCTTCTCGTCGATCACGGCGAGGTCTGCCACGATGTCCCAGTACTCGGCGGAGCGGAACGCCATCCGCTGCTTTTCGCGCTCCACCACGATCCGGGTGGCAACGGACTGTACGCGGCCCGCCGAAAGCTTCGGCATGACCTTCTTCCACAGCACCGGCGAGACCTCGTACCCGTACAGCCGGTCCAGGATGCGCCGGTACTCGTACGCGTTGACCAGGGCCCGGTCCAGGTCGCGCGGGTTGGCGATGGCCGCCTGGATGGCCGGCTTGGTGATCTCGTGGAAGACCATCCGCTTCACCGGCGCCTTGGGCTTGATCGTCTCCAGCAGGTGCCAGGCGATCGCCTCACCCTCGCGGTCCTCATCCGTTGCGAGGTAGACCTCCTCGGCCTCCTTGGCCAGCTTGGTCAGCTTGGTGATCTGCGCTTTGCGGTCCTGGCTGACGACATAGAGCGCCGTGAACCCGTTGTCCACGTCGACTCCGAGCCGCGCCCACGGCTCCTTCTTGTACTTGGCGGGCACGTCTGCGGCGTTGCGCGGCAGGTCCCGCACATGTCCCAGGCTCGCCTCCACGACGTATCCCGGGCCCAGGTAGCCCGAAATCGTCTTGGCCTTCGCCGGTGACTCGACGATGACCAGCCGCTTGGCGGAACTCGGCACGGCACTCCCAAAGATCTCAACAGGTCCAGACTGTCCAAGGTAACCCGGCAGGCGCGGCCGCGGGGCCCACCTGCCGAACATGCCCTGACCAGTCCGGCGTCACGCCAGACGGCGCCACGGTACACCCATCGTCAAACGTGAGTCGCGTCACGGGCCCTCACGGACCAGCTCAGCCGGCAGTTCGCCGATGAGTTCGGTCAGCCGGGCGAGTCGCCGCCGCCCCGAAATGCGGTACGCGGGCCCACCCGCCCTCGGTCCCAACAGGACAGCGGGCAGTCCGATTCCCTCCAGCGCAGCGCCAACCGGCGCCCAGGCCGGCTCGTCCGAGGCGTTCAGGCCCAGCGTGACGCCGAGCGGGTCCTGGTACCCGGCGGCCAGCACCCACAGGCGCAACCGGCGGCCGTCGAGGACGAAGCCGGGCGGCGGAAGCTTCACGGCGCCGCGCAGCCATGCGGCGGCGAGCGGGGCGAGGCTGGCGGCATAGGCGGTACGCACACCGATGTGCTCGTCGGCGGTGGGTACGCAGGTCGCCGGCAGGCCGCGCAGCCTGAACTCGCGTACCAGCACAGGCGCCCGCCACGCCTCCTCGACGACCACGGAGACCCTGGCCGTGCCGCCCATCCGCACCACCTGACCGGGGCCGGCCAGCAGTCCTTCGAGGTCGTCCGGTGCCGGCGCCGCCGCCTCGACGCCGAAGAGCGAGAGCTGGTCGCCGCCGTGATCCCGGCTGCCCCGGGCGGGCGCCTTCTTCGCGGGCGGCTGCTTCTTCGCGGGCGCCGCCGCCGCGGCCTCCAGTTCGATCAACGGCTCGATCAACGGCTCCATGGTCAGCCGCCCGCGCACCCGGGGGCATCGTTGAAGTCCTTGCGCAGTTCCGCCGAGGCGACCCGGCTCGTATCCAGGCCGGCCTGCGCGTATTCCTTGTTGAGCGTGCCGATGGCCGACGCTACCGAGTCGTAGAACGCCTTGTCAGGGGTGAGGGCGAGGCCCTTGATCGTGTCGCCCGCCTTGCCGTACGCGTCCCGCACGCCGGCCAGCGACCCGACGAACCGGTCGGAGATCGCCTTGCCGTCCTTGACGTCGGGTACCCCGGCCGCGGCGACCTTGACCCGCGCCTGCTCGCTCGCGTCGCGGGCGCCGGACAGCAGGCGCAACAGGTTGTCCCGGGTCTGCCGGGGCGTCGTCGCCGCCGCCATCTGGGTCGCGGCCTGGGCGTTCAGCCCGTTGATCTCGTCGCGCCAGGGCTTGAGCGCCTGGCACACCGAACCCGCCCAGGCCATCGGTGCCACGCCGCTGCGTCCGCAGCCGCTGGCGGCGCCGATCGACCCCACGCAGAGCGCGAGTGCCAGTACCGGTGCGAGCGCGCGACGCATGCACAGCAGGATAGTGCGGCGAAGCGGTAGAGACCGGCTCGTGCCGCGGCGCGAGCCGGTCTCACGGTGACGAATCGCGGTGACGAATCGCTGCTACGAGTCGTTAGGCGTTGACCTTCTGTGGTTTCGGGCTATCGGCTTTTCCCGAGCCTGCCGGGGTACCCGTTTGCGTGTCGGCGTCCGCGCCGGTATCCCCGCTCTCGGACATGGCGATCGGCTTGCGCTTGCTGATCGTCACGGCAACGACGATCACCAGCACGGCGATCACGGCGATCGTGATCCGTAGCGGCGTGTTCTTGCTGGAACCGGTGCTCCACATGACGACCGCGGGCGCGATCAGCAGGGAGACCAGGTTCATGACCTTCATCAGCGGGTTGATCGCGGGACCGGCGGTGTCCTTGAACGGGTCACCGACCGTATCGCCGATGACCGTCGCCTCATGCGCCGACGAGCCCTTGCCGCCGTACCTGCCGTCCTCGACCATCTTCTTGGCGTTGTCCCAGGCGCCACCCGAGTTGGCCAGGAACAGGGCCATCAGGGAACCGGCGCCCACCGTACCGGCCAGGTACGCGGCGAGCGGTCCGATGCCCAGGCCGAAGCCGATCGCGATCGGGGCCATCACCGCCAGTAGGCCGGGCGTGATCAGCTCGCGCTGCGCGTCCCGGGTACAGATGTCCACGACCTTGCCGTACTCGGGGCGTTGGGTACCGTCCATGATCCCCGGGAAGTCCCGGAACTGCCGCCGTACCTCGAACACCACCGCGCCCGCCGAGCGGGAGACGGCGTTGATGGCCAGGCCGGCGAAGAGGAACACGACGGCCGCGCCGACGAGCAGGCCGACCAGGTTGCCCGGGTTGGCGACGTTGAGGATCTCGCTGAGCACCTCGGTCGACTTGGCCTTGGACAGCGCGGTACCCACGGTGTCCGTGTACGAGCCGAACAGCGCGGTCGCGGCGAGTACCGCCGTCGCGATCGCGATTCCCTTGGTGATCGCCTTGGTGGTGTTGCCGACCGCGTCGAGGTCGGTCAGCACCTTGGCGCCCTGCTCGTCGATCTCACCGGACATCTCCGCGATGCCCTGCGCGTTGTCCGAGATCGGTCCGAAGGTGTCCATGGCGACGATGACACCGACCGTGGTGAGCAGACCGGTACCGGCGAGCGCGACCGCGAACAGAGACAGCACGATCGAGCCGCCGCCGAGCAGGAACGCCCCGTACACGCCAGCGCCGATCACCAGCGCCGAGTACACGGCGGATTCGAAGCCGAGGCTCACGCCGGAGAGCACCACGGTCGCCGCACCGGTCAGCGCGGTCTTCCCGACGTCGCGCACCGGTCGCCGCCCGGTTTCGGTGAAGTACCCGGTCAGCGCCTGGATGATCGCAGCGAGTGCGATACCGATGATCACCGCGACGATCGCGACCACCCTCGGGTTGCGCGTCTCGCTCGCCAGAGGCGAGTCGGTCAGGCCGGCGAAGCTGCCCGGCAGGTACAGCAGCGCGGCCAGAGTGACCAGCACCGCCGAGACCACAGCCGAGATGAAGAACGCGCGGTTGATCGCGGTCAGGCCCGAGCGGTCGGACTTGCGCAGCCGCGTGGTGAACACGCCCACGATCGCGGTGAGCACGCCGATCGTCGGCACGATCAGCGGAAAGACCAGGCCCTGCTCGCCGAAGGCCGCCCTGCCGAGGATCAGCGCCGCGACCAGGGTCACCGCGTACGACTCGAACAGGTCGGCCGCCATGCCGGCGCAGTCGCCGACGTTGTCCCCCACGTTGTCGGCGATAGTCGCGGCGTTGCGCGGGTCGTCCTCCGGGATACCCTGCTCAACCTTGCCCACGAGGTCCGCACCCACGTCCGCGGCCTTCGTGAAGATCCCGCCGCCCACCCGCATGAACATCGCGAGCAGGGCCGCACCGAAGCCGAAGCCCTCCAGGACCGTCGGGGCGTCACCCCGGTAGACCAGGACGACCAGGGACGCGCCGAACAGGCCGAGGCCGACTGTCAGGAATCCGACCACGCCGCCCGTGCGGAATGCGATCTGCATGGCCCGCTCGCGGCTGCCCTCGCCGGCGTTGGCCGCCGCGGCCACGCGCACGTTCGCCCGGGTTGCCAGCGCCATGCCAGCACCGCCGATGAAGGCGCTAAATGCGGCACCAACGATGAAGAAGATCGAACGACCGATCTTCACGGATACGCCGCCCTCGTTGACGGGCAGCAGGAACAGTAGTACGAACGCGATGACGACGAAGATGCCGAGCGTCTTGAACTGGCGGAAGAGGTACGCGCTCGCGCCCTCCTGCACAGCCTCGGCGATCTCCTGCATTTTCGGAGTGCCCTTACCGGTTGCCAAAACCGTCCTCACCAGGGCGGCGGCAAAGCCCAGCGCCACCAGCGCGATAACCGCAGCGATGATGACGTAGGTCAGGTTGTTACCGGTAAGGGACAGCGTGCCCTCACTGAGGGCTTGTGTCCTGGACATCCTTGTCCTCCTGTACCGATATGCGCGCGCCGCCCGATCGGGGAACGGCGACGTTCTCCATGCGGGGAGTTAACCGCATCTGGGCCCGACAAAACGCCGGGACCGCAGAAGCAGTGATTGACCCGGGTACTGTAGCCGCACCCCGCATGCCTGGTCACATCGCCTGTCGGCGATGTGGCTAGGTTATCTTCCAAACGGACGTTAAGCGCGCGTCATGGCCTTCCTGCTCCATTTCGACCAGGACCTGTGGGCCATGTCATGCGGACCTCGGTACCCGGCCCGTCGTCGGCGGGGCGCACCGAGATCTCGTCGACGAGACCCGCGAGCAGCGCCAGCCGCATGTTCACGGCAACCGCCTCCTCACCCAACCCGGACGAGTCACCCGGCCCGCTGTCGTTGCTGGCCAGGGGCGGCGACTGGTCGAGCAGCGCCACCGGGTCCAGCCGGTCGGGGAGGGCCGGCCCCAGTGCCGCGTCGATCGGCGCCCGGTCGGTGACCCGGATCGTGAAGTCACCATCGTCGTCGATGCGTACGTCCACGAGGTCGGTCAGGCCATGCTGGCGGTGCAGGGCCACCGCCCGGGAGCACGCCTCGCCCACGGCGAGACGGATCTCGTCGAAGAGGTCGCTGGCGACCCCCGCCTTACGCGCGACGGCGACCCCGACCAGCCGCGCCGTCCGCACATGTGCGGCGGCGGCGGTGAAGGACAGCCGTACGGTGGGCATCCGCGCCTCAGCCGGCCGCAGCCGGTGACGCTCCCGTGCCGTCGGTATCGTCCGAGGTCGCGGCCTCGACCGTTTCACGGATCGTGAAGACTCGGTCCAGACCCGTGATCCGGAAGATCTTCAGTAGCCGCTCCTGGTCGCACACCAGAGCCAGTTCGCCGTTTACCCCGCGTAGCCGCTTGAGCGCGCCGACCAGGACGCCGAGCCCGGTCGAGTCGAGGAACTCGACCCGGTTCAGGTCGACGATGACCTGGCGGGCCCCGTCCTCTACGAGCGCGATGAGGCGTTCCCGCAGCTGCGGCGCCGTGTAGACGTCGATCTCCCCGCTCACCTCGAGCACGCGGTAGCCGGCCACGGTTCGAGTGGACAGCGACAGCTCCATGCGGACCTCCTCCGGCGGTGACGGCGCACGGCCTGCCAGCCACACCGCCGAGCCGCTTCGCTGTCGCGCCCTTCGGTGGGCGGCTGCACGCCGTCCCCTCCGGGCATCTAACCATCGCAAGTGGATCGCTGCGCGACCGGCCGGAGGTGCCGGGGCCACCGGCCGCGACGGGCCGGGGCCGGTCGGGTCCAGCCCGGGCGGACGCGCGCGCCGGCCCCAGTCCCGCCGGCGCTCCCGCCACGTCCACCTCGGCCGTCACAACCAGGTCAAGACCGTCCAGCCGGCAGCCGGCCAGCCTGGCACCGTTGCCGGCGACGATCGTCGCCGCCCGGGCACAGGCGACCGACTCGCCCGCGGCGGCGTATCGCGCACCGGCCAGCGCACCGAGATCCGCGGCCACCTGCGCCCGATGCCGTGCGGTCACCGCCGAACCGGCGAGCGCCGCCGCCAACCCGACCGCCACCACGACCGCGCCGACACCGATCAACAGGATCGAAGCGGATCCCTGGTCGCCCGCGCCTCGGCTCCAGGCCACGGCAGCTCGGCTCCGGCCCGCGGCGGCTCGACTCCAGGTCACGGCGGCCCTCCGGGCTCTACCTCGGCGACGGCCTCGCCGTCCACGGTCACGGCCGGGAGGTGCCCGCCCAGCGGACTGACCCGTACCGACACCCGCGCCCGTACCGTGTCTCCGTCTACCCAGACGGTGACGCTCGCGCCTCGCGGTGCGACGCGCCGGGCCGCCGCGTCGCCGTCCTCCCCGCGCGCCGCTGCCAGTGCCGCGTCCCGGGCCGCGTCAACGCAGCGCAGGTGCTGCAGTACGGCGTCGATCCCGCCCAGCGCGACCGACAGCAGCAGCACGAGGGCCGGGAGCGCGACCGCCAGCTCCGCAGTCGCGCTGCCCCGCTCGCCACTGCGCCGTCTCCCGCTGCCCCGCTCGCCGCAAGCCCGTTCTTCGCGGCCGCGTTGCGCGCCGCTGACCGGGCGTTTCATCGCAGCGCCCGCTCGACGAGGGCGGCCAGCGCGGCTCGTACCGGGGCGGACGAGAGCACCTTGAGCAGCGCGCCGGCAAAGGCGACAGCGGCGAGTGTGCCCACGGCGTACTCAGCTGTGTTCATCCCGGCGTCGTCCGCCAGCCTGCTCACCAGGCGCGTCCGTACCGCGCTCCACCACGCTCTCATCTGGCCTCCCTCACGGTCGTTCACTTCAAGACGCCGCCCAGCACGGCGACGATCACCGGCAGCACGCCGGCGAAGACGAAGGCCGGCAGGAAGCACAGCCCGAGTGGCAGCACGATCAGCACACCGGCCCGGCGAGCGGCGGCGTCGGCGGTGGCGGTGCGCCCCGAACGCTGGTCATCGGCGAGGCGCTCGAACGCCGCAGCCAGAGCCGCGCCGCTGTCCGCGCTGCGCGTCGCGGCGCTCACCATCCGGTCGCCGCCTGGCAGGTCGGTCAGGGCCGCCCAGGCTCGTGCCGGCGGTACACCGAGCGCCAAGGAGCGTGCGACAGTGGCCAGGCGAGCGGCGACCGGGCCGCTAGCCGCGTCGGCGACGACCCGTACCGCCCGCTGGGTGGGCAGGCCGGTACGCAGGCCGGCGGCGATCAGGTCGACGAGGTAGGGCAGGTCGGCGGCGGCGCGCTGGCGCTCCCGCCGCGCGGCCGGCGGCTCCATGCGACGCAGTACCCGCTGCGCCACGGGCCCGACCAGCAGGCCGGCGGCGAGCCCGTACCAGCCGCCGACCAGTACGGCCGCCGCGCAGCCGGCGATGCACGCGATCGACCAGGTGAACCAGGCGGACGGGCGCTGCCGGTCGGCGGCCATCAGCACACCTCCGCGACGGTTCTGGCCAGCCGGCTCGACCAGGCGAGCCCGGACAGCTGGAAGGCGATCGCCAGGCCGGCGCATACGCCACCCAGCGGGGTGCCCAACAGC
>JBPYFB010000054.1:0-3795 GCA_051986465.1 Rugosimonospora sp. | reverse complement strand
CCGAGGACGAGTACGTCGACATGCTGCTCGACCGCCAGGTCGCCGGCATCGTCTTCGTCTCCGGGCTGCACGCCGACACCGCGCAGGACCCCGACCGGTACCGCAAGCTGATCGACCGGCCGCTGCCCATCGTGCTCGTGAACGGCTACCTGCCCGACGTGGAAGCGCCTTTCGTCTCTTGCGACGACGGGGCGGCCGGGCAGCTGGCCGTATCCCACCTCGTCGCGCTCGGTCACCGGCGCATCGGCCTGATCAGCGGCCCGGAGCGGTTCCTGCCGGTACAGCGCAAGCTCGCCGGGTACCGCGCCGAGATGGCCGCGCACGGGCTGAAGGAGACGGTCGAGCTGTCCCTGTTCGGCGTCGAGGGCGGGTACGCGGCCGCCGGCCGGTTGCTGGACCGCGGCATCACCGGGATCGTGTGCGGCTCCGACCTCATGGCCCTGGGCGCGGTGCGGGCCGCCCGGTTCCGCGGACTGTCCGTGCCGGGCGACGTGTCCGTCATCGGGTACGACGACTCCCCGCTCATCGCGTTCACCGACCCGCCCCTGACCACGGTGCGCCAGCCGGTACGCGAGATGTCGGTGGCCGCCGTCCGCGCCCTGGTCGACGAGATCAACGGGCAGGCCGCGCCGCACTCCGAATATGTCTTCCGCCCCGAACTCGTGGTGCGCGGCTCCAGCGGTGCCGCCCGCGCCTGAAACAGTCACAACCTGAAAGGCTCCACTGTGGACAGATGGTGGCGCGATGCCGTCATATACGAGGTGTACGTGCGCAGCTTCGCCGACGGAACCGGCGACGGCGAGGGCGACCTCGTCGGCCTGCGTGAACGCCTGCCGTACCTGCGGGACCTCGGCGTCGACGCGATCTGGCTGACCCCGTTCTACCGCTCCCCGATGGCCGACGGCGGCTACGACGTGGCCGACTACCGCGACGTGGACCCGCGGTTCGGCAGCCTCGCCGACTTCGACGCCATGCTCGCCCGGGCGCACGAGTTGGACATGCGCGTCGTGGTGGACATCGTGCCCAACCACACCTCCTCGGCACACCCGTGGTTCGTCGAGGCGCTGGCCGCGAGCCCCGGCTCGCCCGAGCGCGACCGGTACATCTTCAGCGACACCACCAACGACTGGGAGTCGGTCTTCGGCGGCGCGGCCTGGACGCCGGTACCCGACGGGCAGCACTACCTGCACCTGTTCGACCCGGGCCAGCCCGACCTGAACTGGCGCAACAACGAGGTGCGCGCCGAGTTCGAGTCGATCCTGCGGTTCTGGCTGGACCGGGGCGTGGACGGTTTCCGCGTCGACGTCGCGCACGGGATGATCAAGGCGGTCGGCCTGCCGTCGGTCGGCCACAGTGGACAGATCAGCCTGCTCGGTCGCGCCGTGCTGCCGTACTTCGACCAGGACGAGGTGCACGACATCTACCGCGCCTGGCGGAAGATTCTCGACTCGTACCCGGGCGAGCGGATGGCGGTGGCCGAGGCCTGGGCGCCGACACCGGAGCGGCTGGCCCGCTACGTCGCCCCGGACGAACTGCACCAGGCGTTCAACTTCGACCTGCTCGAGGCGCCCTGGTCCGCTCCGGTGATGCGGCAGACCATTACGAGGTGCCTCGCGGCCGCCACCAACGTCGGCGCGCCGGCCACCTGGGTACTGTCCAATCACGACAGTCAGCGGCACCTGACCCGGTACGGCAACGGGGACCGCGCCCGGGCCGCCGCCCTGCTGATGCTGGCGCTGCCCGGCTCGGTCTACCTGTACCAGGGCGAGGAGCTGGGCCTGCCTGAGGTGCTGGACCTGCCCGACGGCTGCCGGCAGGATCCGAGGTGGTTCCGCTCCGGCGGCACCGAGCGCGGGCGCGACGGCTGCCGGGTACCGATGCCGTGGAGCGGCGACACCGCGCCGTACGGCTTCAGCGACACCGGCGCCGCATGGCTGCCGAGCCCCGACGGGTGGGCGCCGCTGACCGCGCAGGCACAGGCCGCCGATCCCGCCTCCACCCTTTCGCTGTACCGGCAGGCACTCGCCCTGCTGCGCGCCCGGCCGGCGGAGGCGACCCTGGTCTGGCACGACGCGCCCGCCGACGTCCTGGACTTCACCGGGCGCGGCGACATCCGCTGCGTGGTGAACCTCGGCGGGCACCCCGTGCCGGTACCCGACGGCCAGGCCGAGCCGCTGCTCGCCAGCGGTCCGCTGGTCGACGGTCAGCTACCGCCGGACACCGCCGTCTGGTACTGAGCCCGGGCCGCCCTGGGGGTTGCCCGTGCCCGCCGGGGCGGGGAACCATGTCAATGTGGCTAGGGCACCGATCGACGGCCGTATCACCGGCGACTTCCTGCACCACGTGCAGAGCCGGCGCGTGGGCTACAACACGATAGAGCACAAGTACCGCCGGCAGCCGTTCCAGGTGGTCCGGCCGCCGGACGGCCGGGGGCCGGCCGAGGGTGTCGTCCGATGCGAGACCTGCGGCACCAAGGTGAAGTACCGGGTGCTCTCGGTCCAGGCGACCGAACACGCCCAGCGCCGGCGCCGGATGGTCGCGTGGGTCGGCGTCCTGGTCATCCTCGGGTCGGCTGCCGCCCTGATCTGGAACGGGAACCGATCCACCGGTGCCTCGGCCCCGGTGGTGGTGGTTGGGGTGCTCGGGATAGTTCTCGGGCTCGTCGTCGCATTGGTCGGCGCGGTGTATGGGGATGTCACCGGGCTCCGGATCGGCCCGCAGACCGGCGCGCACGAGCACAGCGTGATGCCCTCGCGGCTGCGCCGGGACGAGCTGTCCCTGACCTGCCCCAGGTGCGGCCATACCGAGCCGATCGATTGGGGACAGTACGCGGCGGCGAAGGCGCGCCTCGCCGCCCACACGTGCCCGGTGACCGCCGATAATGTACGGCGTGAGCGTCCGGTATGACGATGTGGTCGGCAGGCTTCGTGCGGCGTATGACGCGCGCGCGGCCTGGCGCGACGGGCAGAGCAAGGAACCGTGGAAGGTGGCCGAGCGGCAGGCGTTCCGGGAGCGGCTGGCTCCGGGGGCACGGTTGCTGGAGATCGGCGCCGGCACCGGGCAGGACAGCGCGTACTTCCAGGACGAGGGTCTCGCCGTTGTCGCGGTCGACCTGTCGCCGGCGATGGTCGAGCACTGCCGGGCCAAGGGCATCGAGGCCCATGTCATGGACTTCCTGCACCTGAACTTCCCGGTCGGCTCGTTCGACGCGGTGTTCGCGCTGAACTGCCTGCTGCACGTGCCCAACCACGACCTGCCCGCGGTCCTCGCGGCGATCCGCGCGGCAATCCGCCCCGGCGGCCTGTTCTTCCTCGGTGTGTACGGCGGGACCGAAAGCTTCGAGGGTGTGGTCGACGACGACGAACACGAGCCGCGGCGCTTCTTCTCGTGGCGCACCGACGAGCAACTGCTCGGGTTCGCCACCGCGGCGGAGTTCGATGTTGTGGACTTCCACCCCGTCGACATCGAGCGCGGCCATCGTTTCCAGTCGCTGACGCTGCGCCGCCCTGGACCCGAGACTTCCCAGGTTCGCGCCATCTGAGGTCCACTGTGGACGGTCGGTGATTCTTGTCGTACCCGGCCGGTAGCGTGTTGGGTGTGGAAGGGGCGCTGGCGACACTCGACGAGGCGATGGGCCGTTGCCTGTCCATCCCGCTGTTTGCCCGCTCGTCCGGGGAACTTCTGGGTTATCTGGATCGGTTGCAGGCGCATGCGCAGCGGTTGGCGGCGGTGCAGGCCGCGGTGGTGCGGGAGCTTGAGGTGTTGGGTGTGCCCGGTCGTCGGGGTGCGACGAGC
>JBPYFB010000053.1:0-6753 GCA_051986465.1 Rugosimonospora sp. | reverse complement strand
CTCGAAGATCATCCGGGTCGATGTCGAACTGTCCCATGAGCGCAATCCGCGCCAGTCAGACAACTGCCAGCGGGTCGAGCTGACCTGCTTCTCGCGCGGCCCCGTGGTACGTGCCGAGGCATGCGCGAGCGACTTCTATGCGGCGCTGGACAACGCGATCGCCAAACTGGAGGCGAGGCTACGCAGAGTGGCCGACCGTCGCCGCGTGCACCGTGGCCGGCACGCTCCGGTCTCGGTTGCCGAGGCGACCGCGCAGGCCCTGCGCGAGAGCGACCCGTTCGCGCCGCCGACCGAGGAGGCGGTCTGGGCGGGCCAGCCTTTCGACGTCGACCTCGCGGAAGACGACCAGCCGTGGCACATCGTGCGGGAGAAGGAGCACAAGGCCGAGCCGATGACGATCGACGACGCCCTGTTCCAGATGGAGCTCATCGGCCACGACTTCTATCTGTTCCTGGACAAGGAATCCGGTAAGCCCAGCGTCGTGTACCGACGGCATGCGTACGACTACGGGGTCATCTCAATCGCGGCCTGAGCTCGCCGCCGGAGCTCGCCGGCGTGCGCTCACCCGGTGGGGTTGGTCGATCTCTGACATGATCTAGGTGTGTCAGATTCCGCCCATACCCCCGTGGCCTCGCCGGTCTTCAACCGCTCCGACCTGGTCATCCTCGGCGGCGGCGCGATTGCGATCGCGCTCGCCGGGGTGACCAGGTATGTCCAGATCAACTCCGTACTGGCCTTCGCGGGCT
This sequence comes from Rugosimonospora sp., assembly GCA_051986465.1. Lineage (GTDB taxonomy): Bacteria > Actinomycetota > Actinomycetes > Mycobacteriales > Micromonosporaceae > DATEJJ01. The sequence goes on along the minus strand of JBPYFB010000053.1, from coordinate 6,007 downwards.
CCGCCGTGGCGGTGGCGCTGCTGGCCGCCCTGGTCGGGCGCAGCGTGGAGCAGTTGGGCGACCGGTTCGGCGCGGGCGCGACCGGGGTGCTGCAGAGCGCGCTGGGCAACCTGCCCGAGCTGTTCATCTCGTTCTTCGCGCTGCGCGCCGGGCTGCTCGCCGTCGTGCAGTCCGCGATCATCGGTTCGATCCTCGCGAACCTGCTTCTCGTGCTGGGAGCCGCGTTCCTCGTCGGCGGCCTGCGCCACGGCACGCAGCGCTTCGAGAAGTCCCGCGCCCGGGACACCTGCGTGCTGCTCGCGCTCGCCACCGCCGCGTTGGTGCTGCCCAGCCTCGCGTATCTGACCAATACCCCGGCCGCGCGCGGCGGGCACATCCGAGTGCTGTCCGACATCGTGGCGGTCGTACTGATCATCGTGTTCGCGCTGTCGGTACCGTTCTCGATCCGGCGCGGCAGGCAGGCCAAGGCCGCGGGCGAGGCGCACGGCGAGCCGCCCCGCTGGCCGGTCTGGCTCGCCGTCGGACTGCTCGCCGCCGCCGGCGTGCTGGCCGGCCTGGTCTCCGACTGGTTCGTCACGGCGCTGACGCCGGCCATGCACGCGATGCACCTGTCGCAGACCTTCGCCGGCCTCGTCGTGGTGGCGATCGCCGGCAACGCGATCGAGAACGTCGTCGGCATCCAGCTCGCCCTGAAGAACCAGGCGGACTACGCGCTCTCCGTGATCATCAACAGCCCGCTGCAGATCGCGCTGGTACTCGCGCCCGTACTCGTGCTGCTGAGCCTGTTCACCGCGACCACGCTGACGCTCGTGTTCGCCCCGATGCTGGTGGTGGCGGTGGTCGCGGCGGTGATCGTGGTGTCGCTGGCAGTCTTCGACGGGGAGTCCAGCTGGCTGGAGGGTGCGACGCTGATCGGCCTGTACGTGATCATCGCCGCCGTGTTCTGGTGGGGCTAGCGCGGGTCCGACGGCAGGAGCGCCCACTGGATGTCGTCGATGCGGGTACCGTTCACGCCCGGCAGGCGGGAGCGCAGGTACCCCTCGCGGGTGAAGCCGGCCCGCTCCAGTACCCGCTGCGAGCCCAGGTTCTCCGGGGCGGTACCGGCGATCAGCCGCATGATGCCGGCGTGCGTGAACGCCCACTCCGCCACCAGCCGTACGGCCCGGGTCGCGTACCCGCGCCCTCGCCACTCCCGCGTCAGCTCGTACCCGATCATCCCCTCGGCACTGAGCGGATCGGTGTAGTAGAGCCCGATCGTGCCCGCGAACCGCCCGCTGGCCGCGTCCCGGATCGTCAACATCGCGCGCTCGCCGGCGAGCCACTCGCTGGCCGCGATCGCGCACCGGCGCGCCACCTGGGTACGGTCCGGCGCGACCGGCGGCACGTTGGACGCGATCGACTCGGGCAGGCTGCGCAGCGCGTACATGTCCTCGGTGTCTTCGCTCCACAGTGGACGTAGCTCGACCGCGTCGTCGCGCATCACCCGGCCCGGTAGGTCGGGCAGCAGCCGCGGCGCCGGTCCGGGCGGGTCGCTCGCGAGGTGGGCCCACACCACCAGGTCGCGGCGGGTACCGTCGCGCCCGACCGCACCGCCCCGGCGCAGGCCCTCCCGGCGGAACCCGGCCCCGATCGCCACCCGCTGGCTGGGCCAGTTCTCCGCCTCGGTGAGCAGCTCGACCCGGTACAGGCCCTGCCCGTGCGCCCATTGGGTGAGCGCGCCGGTGGCCGCGCTGGCGACGCGGCGCCCGCGAGCCCACGGTGCCACCCAGTACCCGATCTCCGCGAGGCCTTCGGCGCGCCACACGTGGTGCAGCCCCACGCTGCCGATGACCCGATCCGTATCCGGGTCGGCGACGACCAGCGCCACCCCGCCGGCGGCCCGCCTCGCCGCCCGGCCCTCGGTGATGTACCAGATCGCGTCGGCGTGCGTGTACGGGATGGGCACCGCCGGCACGAACCGCTGGATCGCCGGGTCCGAGCAGGCGGCCGCGACGTCTTCCGCGTCGGACAGGCGCGGCGGCCGCAGCACCACGCCCTCGGCGCGGATGGTCTCCTCGGGCAGCTGCGCCACGTCCACGACGACTTCCCCTCCCCGGTCGACCTCAGGTCGCCGGCGCCAGCAGCGAGCCGACCCACGCGTCGTGGCGCTGACCGCGTTGCGCGCAGCCGGCCCGCTGGATGCCCTCCACGGTGAACCCCGCCTTCTCGGCCACCCGGCGGGAGGCGCCGTTGCCCACGTGCGCTCGCCAGACGATGCGGGCCAGGCCGAGGGCGGAAAAACCCCAGGAACAGAGGGTACGCAACGCGCCCGACGCGTAACCGCGGCCCCGCGCCCACGGTGCCACCAGGTACCCGACCTCGGCGCACTCCCCGTCGGCCGGGTCGATGACCAGATCGATCGAGCCCAGGTACGCGTCGTGCTCGTCGGCGATCGCGAACACCGCACCGTGCCCGCGCGCCCACTGCGCCGGCATGTGGTCGAACACGAACTGCCGCGCGCTGTCCTCGGTGTAGGGCACCGGTACGGTCGTCCACCGCGCCGACTCGGCGTCCCGGCAGGCGGCGGTCACCCCGGGCAGGTCCGCCGGGCACAGGGGCCGCAACCGGCCGGTCACGAGGTCATCCACGCGCCCGTTCCCGCTGGCCAGGGGCAGCACCGGCTGGGAGGCGCCGAAGACGGCCGCACGCCGGGCGGCGAGCGACCCGGTCGCGTACTCGCTGGGCGTCTCCGCGCTGACCTCGCCCGGCAGCAGCGTGCCGACCCACGCCTCGGCCCGTCCCCGCGGGTGCGGCTGTACGTACCGCCACTCGCCGTTGATCCGGAAACCGGCACGCTGCGCTACCAGCCGCGACGCGTGGTTGCCGATCTCCGCCTGCCAGAGCAGCCGGCGCAGGTCGAGCCGCCCGAAGCCGAAGAGCGCGAGCGCCCGGACCGCCCGCAGCGCGACGCCCCGCCCGCGCGCCCACGGTGCCGTCCAGTACCCGACCTGCGCCGAGCCGTCGCGGATCCCGCTCAGCGCACAGGAGCCGAGCAGCTCGCCGGTGGCCTGGTCGAAGACGCCCATGGGCGCCCCGCTGCCGTCCCGCCACGCGGCCAGCGAGGCGTCCAGGAATGCCCGCGCGTCGTCGAGTCGGTACGGGGTGGGTACCGTCGTCCACCGCTGGATGTCCGGATCCTGGCAGGCCCGGTACAGCGCCTCGGCGTCCTCCCGCTCCCACGGGCGCAGCAGCAGATCCGTGGTGGTCAATTCGGCGATGGGCATGGTGGCCGTTCCTTTCTCGGTCCGGCTATCCTCGCCTAGGCGCTGGCCACCGCCCCACTCAGTTTCGCCCATCGCGAACATATGTCCGATTCATCACCTTGTCCGCGCGGGTGGGCAGGTGCGGGTGCCGGATACTCAGCTCTTCCGCCTACCATGGTTCAGCAGACTGCCCAGCGCGTTAGGGAGCGCTTCCGTGTCCGTGTTCGAAAAGATCCTCCGTGCCGGCGAGGGGCGCATGATCCGCCGCCTCTCGGCGATCGCCGCCGCCGTGAACTCGATCGAGGAGAACTACGTCGATCTGACCGATGCGGAGCTGCGCGAGCTGACCGATCAGTTCAAGGAGCGGTACGCCGACGGTGAGAGCCTCGACGACCTGCTTCCCGAGGCGTTCGCCACCGCTCGCGAGGCGGCCAACCGGGTGCTGGGCCAGCGCCACTTCGACGTGCAGGTGATGGGCGGCGCTGCGTTGCACTTCGGCAACATCGCCGAGATGAAGACCGGTGAGGGCAAGACCCTCACCTCGGTACTGCCCGTCTACCTCAACGCGCTGTCCGGCAAGGGCGTCCACGTGGTCACGGTCAACGACTACCTGGCACAGCGCGACGCCGAGTGGATGGGGCAGATCCACCGCTTCCTCGGGCTCACCGTCGGGGTGATCCTGCCCAACCAGCCGTCCGCGGCGCACAAGGCGGCGTACGCCTGCGACATCACCTACGGCACGAACAACGAGTTCGGCTTCGACTACCTGCGCGACAACATGGCGTGGTCCAAGGATGAGCTGGTCCAGCGTGGGCACAACTTCGCGGTGGTGGACGAGGTCGACTCGATCCTCATCGACGAGGCCCGTACCCCGCTGATCATCTCCGGCCCGGCCGAGCAGTCTGCCCGCTGGTACCAGGAGTTCGCCAAGGTCGTTGGGCACATGGAGCGCGGTACCGAAGGCAGCGGCGACTACGAGGTCGACGAGTCCAAGCGCACCGTGGGCGTGACCGAGCGCGGCGTGGCGAAGGTCGAGCACCGGCTCGGCATCGACAACCTGTACGAGTCGGTGAACACCCCGCTCGTGGGCTACCTCAACAACGCCATCAAGGCCAAGGAGCTGTACAAGCGCGACAAGGACTACATCGTCTCCGACGGCGAAGTCCTGATCGTCGACGAGTTCACCGGCCGCATCCTGCACGGCCGCCGGTACAACGAGGGCATGCACCAGGCGATCGAGGCCAAGGAAGGCGTCGAGATCAAGCAGGAGAACCAGACCCTCGCCACGATCACCCTGCAGAACTACTTCCGCCTCTACGAGAAGCTCTCCGGCATGACCGGTACCGCCCAGACCGAGGCGGCCGAGTTCAACAAGGTCTACAACGTCGGCGTCGTATCGATCCCGACGCACCGCCCGATGATCCGCGACGACCGCTCCGACGTCATCTACAAGACGGAGAAGGCCAAGTTCCACGCGGTGGTCGAAGACATCGCCGAGCGCCACGAGCTGGGCCAGCCGGTACTCGTCGGCACCGTGTCCGTGGAGAACTCCGAGATCCTCTCGCAGCTGCTGCGCCGCCGCGGCATCGCACACAACGTGCTGAACGCGAAGTTCCACGCCAAGGAGGCGGAGATCGTCGCCCAGGCCGGGCGCAAGGGCGCGGTCACGGTCGCGACCAACATGGCCGGCCGCGGTACCGACATCCTGCTGGGCGGCAACCCCGAATACCTCGCCGCCTCCGAGCTGCGCCAGAAGGGCCTGTCCGAGGAGGAGCAGCCGGACGAGTACGCGGCGGCCTGGGAGGATGCGGTCGGCCGCTGGGAGAAGCTGTGCGAGGAGGAGGGCGAGGAGGTCGTCGGCGCCGGCGGGCTCTACGTGCTGGGTACCGAGCGGCACGAGTCGCGGCGCATCGACAACCAGCTGCGCGGGCGCTCCGGCCGGCAGGGTGACCCCGGCGAGTCGCGGTTCTACCTCTCGCTGCAGGACGAGCTCATGCGCCGGTTCCGGGCCGGGGCTGTCGAGGCGGTCATGGAACGCTTCAACATCCCGGAGGACGTCCCGATCGAGTCCAAGATGGTCACGCGCCAGATCAAGAGCGCGCAGACCCAGATCGAGGCGCAGAACGCCGAGATCCGTAAGAACGTCCTGAAGTACGACGAGGTGCTCAACAAGCAGCGCACGGTGATCTACACCGAGCGCAAGCGGGTACTCGACGGCGAAGACCTGCACGAGCAGGTCGGCAACATGATCGAGGACGTGGTCCGCGCGTACGTGTCGGGCGCGACGGTCGAGGGGTACGCCGAGGACTGGGACCTCGACCAGCTGTGGTCCAGCCTGAAGCAGCTGTACCCGGTCGGCGTCACCGTCGAGGATCTGGAAGAGGAGGCCGGCGGCGAGCGCGAGCAGCTCGACTCGGAATTCCTCCAGGCGAGGCTGATCGAGGACGCGCACGCGGCGTACGACCGCCGCGAGGAGGAGCTCGGCTCCGAGGCCATGCGCGAGCTGGAGCGGCAGGTACTGCTCGCGGTGATCGACCGGAAGTGGCGCGAGCACCTGTACGAGATGGACTACCTGCAGGAGGGCGTGGGCCTGCGGGCGTACGCGCAGCGGGACCCGCTGGTCGAGTACCAGCGCGAAGGCTTCGACATGTTCAACCAGATGCTCGACGGTATCAAGGAAGAGGCGGTCGGCTTCCTGTTCAACCTCGAGGTACAGGTCGCGGAGCCGACGGCGCCCGGCGAGATCGAGGGTGCCGAGCAGGCGG
>JBPYFB010000052.1:0-10938 GCA_051986465.1 Rugosimonospora sp. | reverse complement strand
GGGTGCGGATCGTGTCGCATGTGGTCGAGCTCGGCACGGTCGCCGTCAAGCCGGGCCTGATCCCGGTGCCGGAGGACGCGGAGCGCATCGACGCGGACCCGCTGCGCTGCCTCGACCCGGAGGCGTCCGCCCTCATGGTGGCGGAGGTCGATGCGGCCAAGCGCGACGCGGACACGCTGGGCGGCATCGTCGAGGTGCTGGCGTACGGCGTGCCGCCGGGGCTGGGCAGCCACGTGCAGTGGGACCGCCGGCTGGACGCCAGGATCGCCGCCGCGCTGTGCTCGATCCAGGCGATCAAGGGTGTGGAGATCGGCGACGCCTTCACTCAGGCCCGTTCGCGCGGCTCCCAGGCGCACGACGAGATCGTGCCCACCGCCACCGGGGTGCGCCGGGTCACCGACCGGGCCGGCGGGCTGGAGGGTGGCATCACCAGCGGCGAACCGGTACGCGTGAAGGCCGCGATGAAGCCGATCTCCTCGCTGAACCGAGCACTGTCTACAGTGGACGTCACGACCGGGGAGCCGGCCACCGCGATCAACCAGCGCTCGGACGTGTGCGCGGTCCCTGCCGCAGCGGTCGTCGCCGAGGCGATGGTGGCGCTGGTGCTGGCCGAGGCGGCGGCGGAGAAGTTCGGCGGGGATTCGGTCGCGGAGATCCGGCGCAACCTCGCCGGCTACCTGGAGAATCTTGTCATCCAGTGATTCTTGGCGGATCTGGTGCCGGATCCACCAAGATTTGAAAGCTGGGAGTCGGAGGCGAGGATGACGAAGCCGGCGTGCGTGATCGTGGGCCCACCCGGTTCGGGCAAGACGACCGTGGGCGAACTCGTCGCGGCCGCCATCGGCAAACCGTTCCGGGATACCGACGCCGATATCGTGGCGGCGGCCGGGAAGCCGATACCGGAGATCTTCTTCGACGAGGGTGAGGAGCACTTCCGCGAGCTGGAGCGGGCGGCCGTCGCGGTGGCGCTCGACGAGTTCGACGGAGTGCTGGCGTTGGGCGGCGGGGCCATCCTCAGCCCGGTCACCCGGGAGCGCCTGCGCGGGCATACCGTGGTCTATCTCTCCGTCGAGCTGGCGGACGCGGCGACCCGCGTCGGCCTCGCCGGTGGCGGGCGCCCCCTGCTGGCCATCAATCCCCGGGCCACCCTGAAGCACCTGCTCGACCAGCGCCGCCCGCTGTACGAGGAGGTGGCCACGGTGATCGCGAAGACCGACGGCCGTACCCCGGAGGGCGTGGCCGCCGAGGTGCTGGCGAGCCTCAACGCCTGAGCCGAGCCGCCCGCCCGAGCCGAGCCCGCCTCCGCCGCACCCGAACCGTCCCGGGACGTGCCGCCGACCACCCCCGTCGGCCGGCGACACGGCGGGAGTCGGTTTCAGTGGACGCAGAACTCATTGCCTTCCGGATCGGCGAGCGTCACCCCGTAGTGGTCGAGGCCGGGCGTGGAGTTCACGTGCAGGATGCGCGCGCCCGACGCGACCAGCCGTTGCACCTCGGCGTCGACCCGTTCCCTGCGGGTGTCGAGCGGTACCGTGCGGCCGCCGCTCACGCCGAGGTCGAGGTGCAGTCGATTCTTGATCGTCTTGGTCTCGGGTACCTGCTGGAAAAAGATGCGCGGCCCGGTCCCGCCGGGGTCGGCCACCGACTCGGGCCGGCCGTCGGCGTCACCCAGCTCCTCCTCGGGTATGCCGATCGATCGCCAGTAGGTGAGCCAGTCCTCCGAACCGTCTGGCGGGCTCTCCAACTCGTAGTGCAGCGCGTATGCCCAGAACTCCGCGAGCGTGGCCGGATCGGCGCAGTCGATGCATACCTGAAGCTTCGTCGGCATGCGGCCATGCTCGCGGAGGGGTATGACAATTTCAGCCGGATTCTCAGCCAGTGGAGATCAACAGTTCGGCGAGGCGGGCCGGCTCGCTGAACATCGGCCAATGCCCGGTCGGCAACGGCAGAACCGGCGCGCCGGCCAGGCCGGCGAAGAACGGGTTGCCGGCGGCGATCAGCTCCTGGACCTGGTCGGGCGGCATCGTGCAGGTGATGAGGGTACGGGGCGGCGGGGCGTCCCCGGACAGCCGCAGCGGCTGCGTCGTGCTCGCATACGGGTGGCCGGTCGCCAGCCGGCGCATCCGGGCCAGGTGCTCGTCGGACAGCCCGGCGAGGAGCACCGGATCCTGGGCCGGATCGAACGGCGGCGGGGGCTGCCGCCAGCCGTCCAGCACCGGGGCTGGCGCGCCCGGGTTGAAGTCGACCTGTGCCGCGCCGTCCGGTGGCGGCCCACTGTCCACATACACCACGCGCGCGACGCGCTCGCCCAGCCGTTCCGCCGCGCCGGTGACCGGCGCGCCGGCGTAGCTGTGCGCGACCAGGACGACGTCGGTGAGCTCGTACCACGAGACGAGCGCGGTGATGTCGGTGATGTGGGTCGAGAGGTCGGTACCCGGGCCGCCGAGGTGCGCGCGGTCGGCGAGCCCGGTGAGGGTCACCGGGTACGCGTCGTGTCCCGCGTCACGTAGGTCCCGCGCCACGTCCCGCCACGCCCATCCGCCCAACCACATGCCAGGTACCAGTACGAATGCCGTCATGCCAGAGACCGTACGATCTAATCCGGACGTAACCCGCCCGGATTAAAGGAGTGATGGGTGTCACATCCCGCCTCGCGTGTACTGGCGATGCTGGAGCTGCTTCAGGCGCACCACGTCCTGGGCGGTCGGGAGCTGGCCGGTCGCCTGAGCGTCGACGAGCGGACGGTGCGCCGGTACGCGACGACCCTCACCGAGCTGGGCGTACCCGTCGCGGCCGCGCGGGGACGCCACGGCGGGTACCGGCTGCGCCCCGGGTACAAGCTGCCGCCCTTGATGTTCACCGACGACGAGGCGGTGGCGGTCGTGCTCGGCCTGCTCGCGGCGCGGCGCCTCGCCCTCGCGGGTGACCAGGCGGGCGGGCCTGCCGTGGAGTCGGCCATGGCCAAGCTGCGCCGGGTGCTGCCGGCCGCGCTCGCCGGACGGGTGGCCGCCCTCGGCGACGCGCTGGAGTTCACGCTGACCCCGCCCGGACGCGCAGCCCAGGCCGATACCGGCACGCTGCTGACCCTCGCCGAGGCGGTCGCGGAGCGCCGGCGGGTGGCGATCGAGTACCGGTCGTTCCACGGCCGCGCCTCAGACCGCGAGCTGGACCCGTACGGTCTGGTCTTCCACTCGGGCCGGTGGTACGTCACCGGGCACGACGGGAGCAGCGGCGAGGTACGCACGTTCCGGCTGGACCGGATCGCGCGGGTATCCCCGACCGGCCACGCGTTCCCGCCGCCCGCGGATTTCGACCCGGTCGGTCAGGTGGCGCGCGGGCTGGCTCAGGTGCCGTACGCGTGGGAGGTGGAGGTGCTGCTCGACACCGACCTGGTGACGGCGCGGCGGCGGATACCGGCGAGCGTGGGCATGCTCGCGGAGGCTCCCGGCGGCGTACTGCTGCGGACGCGGGCCGAGCACCTCGACGGGGTGCCGCGGATGCTCGCCGGCTGGGGCTTCGACTTCACTGTGCTGCGCCCGGAGGAGTTGCGCGACGAGGCCGCGGCGTATGCGGATCGGCTCGCCGCGTCCGCTCGTCGCTCACTCTGATCACCCCGCCGCCGTCGCTTCACCCTGATCACCCCGCCGCCGTCGCAATTTCATTGAAGTTGCGGGATTAGGAGCCGCCCAACCCCGCAACTTCAATGAAATTGCGGGGATCTTGGCGGGCGCGGGCGGGCGCGCGGCCGGCGAGCAAGGCGGGGCGGCTAGGCTTCCGGTCGATGAGTGACGTGACCCGGATCCCGGTCGGCGGCGAGCGCCCCTACGACGTGCTGGTCGGGCGGGACCTACTGACCGAGCTACCCGCGATGGTGCAGGGCGCCACCGCCGTGGCCGTGCTGTCCGCGCCGCCGCTTGCGGAGTACGCCGCGCGGGTGGCCGGCGTGCTGCGCGACGCGGGTATCGCATCCCTGTCGGTACCTGTGCCGGATGCCGAGGCGGGTAAGCGGATCGAGGTGGCGGCGCGCTGCTGGGACCAGCTCGGCGCGGCCGGCTTCACGCGTACCGACGCGGTCGTCGGCGTGGGTGGCGGTGCCGTGACCGACCTGGCCGGCTTCGTCGCCGCGTGCTGGCTGCGCGGCGTGCGGGTGGTGCAGGTGCCGACGAGCCTGCTCGGCATGGTCGACGCGGCGGTGGGCGGCAAGACCGGCGTCAACACCGCCGCCGGCAAGAACCTGGTGGGCGCGTTCCACCCGCCCGCCGGGGTGCTCTGCGATCTGTCCACACTGGACACTCTGCCCGCGGCCGACCTCGTGGCGGGCCTCGCCGAGGTGGTCAAGTGCGGGTTCATCGCGGATCCGGCGATCCTCGACCTCGTCGAGGCCGACCCCACGGCCGCCGTCGATCCGGGCAGCGCCGCGGTGCGTGAGCTTGTCGAGCGTGCGGTACGGGTGAAGGCCGACGTTGTCTCGAAGGACCTCCGCGAGTCGGGGCGGCGCGAAATCCTCAACTACGGGCACACCCTCGCGCACGCGATCGAGCGCCGCGAGCGGTACACCTGGCGGCACGGGCACGCGGTCTCCGTCGGTCTCGTGTACGCGGCCACGCTGGGCCAGCTCGCCGGTCGCCTCTCCACCGAGGTGGCGGTACGCCACGCCGCCGTGCTGGAGCTGCTCGGCCTGCCCATCCGCTACCCGGCCGACGCCTGGGACGAGCTGCGTTCGACCATGCGCGTGGACAAGAAGGCGCGCGGCTCCCGGCTGCGCTTCGTGGTCCTCGACGGGCTGGCCCAACCGTCCATATTGGACGATCCCGACGACGAGCTGCTGCGCGCGGCGTACCAGGAGGTGTCGAGATGACGACGGTGTACGTGCTGAACGGGCCGAACCTCGGGCGGCTGGGCACCCGGCAGACCGACATCTACGGACTGACCAGCTATGCCGAGCTGGTGGCCATGTGCGAGCGGGTCGGCAAGGAGCTGGGCCTGACCGTACGGGTACGGCAGACCGACGCCGAGCACGAGTTGCTGGGCTGGCTGCATACCGCGGCCGACGAGGGCGCGGCCGTGGTGCTCAACGCGGGCGCCTGGTCGCATTACTCGTACGCGGTGCGCGACGCCTGCGCCATGCTGCGCGGCCCGCTCCTCGAGGTGCATCTGTCGAACATCCACGCGCGCGAGGAGTTCCGCCACCACTCGGTCGTCTCCGCTGTCGCCACCGGGGTCATCTGCGGGCTCGGGGTCGACGGGTACCGGTTGGCCCTGGAGCACCTGGCTGGGCGGGCACGGGAGAGCGACCGGTAGACTTGTCAGGCCAATCAACGATAAAAACGATCGATCAAGGCAGGACATGGCCACCACCAACGACCTCAAGAACGGCCTCGTGCTCAACCTCGACGGCGTGCTCTGGTCCGTTGTCGAGTTCCAGCACGTCAAGCCCGGCAAGGGCGGCGCGTTCGTGCGTACGACGCTCAAGAACGTGCTGTCCGGCAAGGTCGTGGACAAGACGTTCAACGCGGGCACGAAGGTTGACACCGCGACCGTCGACAAGCGTTCCATGCAGTACCTGTACGCGGACGGCGAGGACTTCGTCTTCATGGACCAGGAGTCCTACGACCAGATCCAGGTACCGGCCGGCACCGTGGGCGACGCGGCGAAGTACCTGCTGCCCGAGGCGGAAGTGACGATCGCCACGCACGAGGGCGTACCGCTGTACGTGGAACTGCCCACGAGCGTAGTCCTGGAGATCACTTACACCGAGCCGGGGCTGCAGGGCGACCGGTCCACCGGCGGCACCAAGCCGGCGACGGTGGAGACCGGCGCGACGGTCGCGGTACCGCTGTTCGTCTCCACCGGCGAGAAGATCAAGGTCGACACGCGCGACGGCCGCTACCTCGGCCGCGCCTGAGCGGGCCCGCGTCCAGTCGATGGCCGAGGGACCCAAGACGCCCATGCCCGCGCGGCGCAAGGCGCGCAAGCGGGCACTGGACGTCCTTTATCAGGCGGATCTGCGCGACGCACCGATACCCGATGTGCTCGCCGCCACCCTGGCCCGCCTTGAGCAGCCGCACCCGGAGCACCTGGCATACACCGTCTCCCTCGTCGAGGGGGTGGCCGGGCACCGGGACCGGATCGACGAGCTGGTCGCGAGCTACGCCGAGGGCTGGACGCTGGAGCGCATGCCGGTCGTCGACCGCAACCTCGCCCGCATCGCGGTGTACGAACTGCTCTACGTCGACGAGATCGACGACCCGGTGGCGATCAGCGAGGCGGTGGAGCTGGCCAAGCAGCTGTCCACCGACGATTCTCCGCGCTTCCTGAACGGCGTGCTCGCACGGATCGCGCAGTACGCCACCCGGTGAGGCGCGCCGCCAGACGCGCCCACCGGGCGTTTGTTGGGGTTAGGCGAACATCGACCGCGGGTCGGTCACCAGCACGCCCGCCTCGTTGAGCCGCTCGACCAGGCCCGACGGTGACGAGTCGTACACGATGGCCAACGCGCGAAGGTCGTCGGCCCGGATGGACAGCACGCGGCCGTTGTAGTCGCCGCGCTGCTGCTGGATCGCCCGAGCGTACCGGGCGACGTACGCGAGATCGTCGGCGGTCTGGTCATACAGCTTCTCCAGATCCAAGACGATCTTGCCGGCGTTTTCGTGACGCACACCACTGCCCTCAGGCAGCAGCTCCGCTACTGGTACCCGGTAGAAATCGGCCAATTCGGCGAGGCGGGACACGGTAACGGCCCGGTCACCCCGCTCGTATGATCCGACCACTACCGCTTTCCAGCGCCCGGCCGACTTCTCCTCCACCCCCTGCAGGGACAGGCCCTGCTGCTGGCGGATGGAGCGCAGGCGCGCGCCCAGGGACTTGGCGTACTCAGAGGGCATGTGGACTCCCAGTCACTGGCTCCGGGGGTTTCCCCGGCAAATCGCTACGGAGCGTGACGGTAACGGGCTCACGACATGTGGTCAAGTGCTACAGCCCTTACGTTTCGCGATCTGCGCTGCTGGTAGGCTCGATACGAGTTTGATCGCCCGCGCCTGCCGGGCGGACCAGACCGCGTCCGACGTCCTTTAACGACCCGTCCCGTGAGGCGGGGAAGGAGGTCAATATGACCCTGTCGCCAGATCCCGTCCGGCTGCCGGCCCAGAAGTCCGGCCCACCGCCGGGCAAGGTGATCCTCACCGGCGCCGAGCTGGCCCGGACGGTCGACCGAATCGCACACCAGATCCTCGAACGGACCGAAGGCGCCGTCGACACGGTGCTGCTCGGCATCCCGACCCGCGGGGTACCGCTGGCGCTGCGCCTGGCCAGCCGCATCCACGCCTTCGAGGGCGTGGAGGTACCCACCGGCGCCCTCGACATCACGCTGTACCGGGACGACCTGCGGCTGCGCGGTACCCGCGCGGTCGGCCCGACCCGGGTGCCGCCCGAGGGTATCGACGGCCGGCGCGTGATCCTCGTCGACGACGTGCTCTTCTCCGGCCGCACCGTGCGCGCCGCGCTGGACGCCCTGGGCGACCTGGGCCGCCCGCAGGCGGTACAGCTGGCCGTGCTGGTCGACCGGGGACACCGGGAGCTGCCCATCCGCGCCGACTACGTGGGCAAGAACATTCCGACGGCGCTGACCGAGACGGTACGGGTACTGCTCGCCGAGACCGACGGTGCCGACGAGGTCAGGCTGGCCAGCTCATGATCGAACACCTGCTCTCCGCCGCCGACCTGGACGCGCCGACCGCCACCCTGGTGCTGGACACCGCGTACCAGATGGAAGCCGCGATGGCCGACCGCGAAGTCAAGAAGTTGCCCACCCTGCGCGGGCGTACCGTCGTGAACCTCTTCTACGAGGACTCCACCCGTACCCGCATCTCGTTCGAGGCGGCGGCGAAGCGGCTGTCCGCCGATGTCATCAACTTCGCCGCGAAGGGCTCCAGCGTCTCCAAGGGAGAGAGCCTCAAGGACACCGCGCTGACCCTGCAGGCGATGGGCGCCGACGCGGTGGTCATCCGGCACGCCGAGTCGGGCGCGCCGCACCGGCTGGCGACCTGGATCGACGGAACAGTGATCAACGCGGGGGACGGTACCCACGAGCACCCGACCCAGGCGCTGCTCGACGCGTACACGATGCGTTCCCGGCTGGGGCGCCTGGCCGGCCTCACCGTCGCGATCGTGGGCGATGTGCTGCACAGCCGGGTGGCCCGCTCCAACGTCCTGCTGCTGTCCCGGCTCGGCGCGAAGGTGGTCCTGGTCGGGCCGCCCACCCTGCTGCCGGTCGGTGTCGGGTCCTGGCCGGCGCAGACCAGCTACGACCTGGACGCGGTGCTGCCCGAGGCCGACGTGGTGATGATGCTGCGGGTTCAGCGGGAGCGGATGGACGACGCGTACTTTCCCTCGGCGCGCGAGTACTCCCGCCGGTACGGGCTCGACGGTGCGCGCATGCGGCACCTGCCGGAGCACGCGATCGTCATGCATCCCGGTCCCATGAACCGGGGAATGGAGATCACGCCGGAGGTGGCCGACTCGGCCCGTTCCACGATCGTGGAGCAGGTCGCCAACGGGGTGAGCGTGCGCATGGCCGTGCTGTACCTGCTGCTGGGGGGGCAAAAGTGACCGCATACCTGATCAAGGGTGTCTCGATTCTCGGCGGCGACCCGACCGACCTGCTGGTCCGCGACGGCATGGTGGCCGCCGCCGGCCGCGACGCGGCCGGCGCCAAGGCCGAGGTGGTCGACGCGGATGGCCTGGTTGCCCTGCCCGGCCTGGTGGACCTGCACACGCACCTGCGCGAGCCCGGTCGGGAGGACGCGGAGACCGTGGAGTCCGGCTCCCGCGCGGCGGCGCTGGGCGGGTACACGGCCGTCTGCGCGATGGCCAACACCGAGCCGGTCGCCGACACCGCGGGGGTGGTGGAGCAGGTCTGGCGCCTGGGCCAGGCGGCCGGCCTGGTCGACGTGCAGCCGGTGGGTGCCGTGACGATGGGCCTGCGCGGCGAGCGCCTGGCGGAGCTGGGCGCGATGGCGACCAGCGCGGCCCAGGTGCGGGTCTTCTCCGACGACGGGTACTGCGTGGGCGACGCGCGGCTGATGCGCCGGGCGCTGGAGTACGTGAAGGCGTTCGACGGCGTGATCGCGCAGCACGCCGAGGAGTCCCGGCTCACCCAGGGCGCGCAGATGCACGAGGGTGAGGTCTCCGCGCGGCTCGGGCTGGCCGGCTGGCCGGCGGTGGCCGAGGAGGCGGTGATCGCGCGGGACGCGCTGCTCGCCGCGCACGTGGGTGCCCGGCTGCATGTGTGCCACGTCTCGACCGCGGGCAGCGTGGAGATCCTGCGCTGGGCCAAGCGCCGGGGCACCCGGATCACGGCCGAGGTGACGCCGCACCACCTGCTGCTCACCGACGCCAAGGCGGAGTCGTACGACCCGGTATTCAAGGTCAACCCGCCACTGCGCACGGCCGAGGACGTGGCCGCGCTGCGCGCCGCCCTGGCCGAGGGGGTGATCGACGTGGTCGCCACGGATCACGCCCCGCACGCGGTCGAGGACAAGGAATGCGAGTGGGGGTACGCACGCCCCGGCATGCTCGGGCTGGAGACCGCGCTGTCGGTCGTGCTGTCCACCGGCGTACTGGACTGGGACGGGATCGCGGAGCGGTTGTCCCGGGTACCGGCCCGCATCGCCGGGCTGGCCGAGCACGGCCACGATCCGGCGCCCGGGGTACCGGCCAACCTGACGCTCGTGGACCCGGCCGCCACGCGCGAGATCGACCCCTCGGCGTTCGCCTCGCGCAGCCGCAACACGCCGTACGCCGGGATGCGACTGCCCGGGCGCGTGGTGGCGACATTCCTGCGCGGGCAGGCGACGGTACTTGACGGAAAGGCTCAAAGGTGACGGCGATTCTGGTGCTCGAGGACGGGCGGACCTTCCACGGCGAGGCGTTCGGGGCCACCGGTGAGACGTTCGGCGAAGCGGTCTTCGCCACGGGGATGACCGGGTACCAGGAGACGCTGACCGACCCGTCGTACCACCGGCAGGTCGTGGTACAGACCGCGCCGCACATCGGCAACACCGGTGTCAACGGCGAGGACGACGAGTCGGGGCGGATCTGGGTCAGCGGGTACGTGGTGCGCGACCCGGCCCGTACGCCCTCCAACTGGCGGGCCAGCGGTACCCTCGCCGACCGCCTCGCGGGCGAGAGCGTGGTCGGGATCAGCGGTATCGACACCCGCGCGCTGACCCGGCACCTGCGCGAGCGGGGCGCCATGCGGGTCGGTGTGTCCAGTGTGGAGCGTTCACCGCAGGCCCTGCTCTCGCGCGTGCTGGAGTCGCCGCCGATGGTGGGTGCCGACCTGTCGGCCGAGGTGACCACGGCGCAGCGGTACACAGTGGACGCGGTGGGGGAGCTGCGGCTCACCGTTGCCGCACTGGACTTCGGCATCAAGCGCAACGTCGCGCGGCGGCTGGCCGCGCGCGGTGTCACCACACACGTACTGCCCTCCTGGTCCACTGTGGACGATGTGCTGGCGGTACGGCCGGATGCGGTCTTCTTCTCGCCCGGCCCGGGCGACCCCGCGACGGCCGACCCGGCGGTGGCGCTGGCCCGCGAGGTGATGCGCCGGCGCGTCCCACTCTTCGGTATCTGCTTCGGCAGCCAGATCCTTGGCCGCGCGCTCGGCTTCGAGACGTACAAGCTCGGGTACGGGCACCGCGGCATCAACCAGCCGGTGCTGGACCGGCGTACCGGCAAGGTGGAGGTGACCTCGCACAACCACGGGTTCGCGGTACGGGCGCCGATCGGCGAGTGCGTGGATACCGAGTTCGGCGCGGTCGAGGTGAGCCACGTGTGCCTCAACGACAACGTGGTGGAGGGGCTGCGCTGCCTGGACGTACCCGCGTTCACGGTGCAGTACCACCCGGAGGCGGCGGCCGGACCGCACGACGCCGACTA
>JBPYFB010000051.1:0-2394 GCA_051986465.1 Rugosimonospora sp. | reverse complement strand
AGCGTGCTGCTCAACTCCATGGTCGCCGAGCGCTATCCGCAGATCATCAAGGCCGGCCTGAGCCGCGACTGGGCGTGGCTCGCCCACGGGCAGACCAACTCGATCCTGCACACGGACATGCCTCTCGACGAGGAGCGCCGTGTCCTGACCGACATAGTGCAGACCATCGCCGCGGCCACCGGTCGGCGGCCCCGCGGCTGGATGGGGCCGGGCCTGACCGAGACGCTCAATACCCCGGCGCTGCTCGCCGAGCTCGGCCTGGGATACGTACTCGACTGGACCAACGACGACCAGCCGTACCCGTTGAACGTATCGGGCATGATCAGCGTCCCGTACACGCTCGAGCTCAACGATCTGGGCCTGTTCAGCAAGGGCACCACCGGGCCGGAGTTCGTGCAGATCGTCAAGGACCAGTACGAGCAGCTGCGCGCCGACTCCCAGCACAGCGGCCGGGTGATGGCGCTGGCCCTGCACCCGTTCGTGACCGGCCAGGCCTTCCGCGCAAAATACCTGGACCAGGCATTCGAGTACCTCGCGGCGCAGCCCGATATCTGGCTGACCACCAGCGACGAAATCGCCGATCACTACCGGCGCACGGTCGGGTAGGTAACTCGGGGTCTCAACGCCCCGCCGGGTACGGCCGCAACGGCGAGCTGTCGCCGACCGACCACTTGTGGCCGAACGGATCCAGGAAGCCACCCTGCCGGTGCGTTCCCCACGGCGTTTCGTGATCCTCGATCGGCGATCCCGGAGTCGCGCCGGCGGCGATGGCGCGCTCGATGAAGGCGTCGGGATCCTCCGCGAACACCTCGATCCGCGTGCTTGTCACTCCGGCGTTGCCGGGACTGGTTTCCGCGGGGTTCTTCGGGTTGATCTCGTGGAGGAAGAACGCGGCCCCGTCGATCTCAAGTCCGGCCACACCGCCGAGATTCCACAGCTCCGTCGCACCCAATGCCGTGCGGTACCAGGCCACCGCGGCCTCCGCATCGGGCACGATCAACATTACGGAGATCGCCGTCATCCCCACAGCATCCCGCATCAGGCGAGCGGCGTCCGTACTGGGCCGGTAGTTAGTCGGTTGTCGGTGTGGAGAGACAGCTCCGTGACGGTGGTGCCTCGCGTGACCGTTGACGTACTTGCATAAATTTCCTCTTTGTGGTATGATGAGCAAATCGTCGGCTAGCTTTCGGGCATGGCCGACGATTTGTTTCCCCCGATCCTGACCCGCAGCCTCCCCTACCGCGACCAGGACACCCCGCTGACCGGGATGCTGCACTGGCCCGCCGATCAGCCCGAGCCCGGTCCCGGAATCCTGCTCATCCACGGCGGCGCCGGGCTCGACGCGCACGCGCGGGACCAGGCCCGCCGGTACGCCCAACTCGGTTACACGGTCCTCGCGTGCGACATGTACGGCGACGGTGTCGCCGGCGACCGCGAGCGCGTGATGGCATCCGTCACGGCGCTGCGCGACGACCCGGATCTGCTGGTCCGCAGGGCGCGGGCCGGACTCGCCGCGCTGTCCCGATGCCCGGAGGCCGGCGCCGCGGCGGCGGCGGTCGGGTTCTGCTTCGGCGGCATGGCCGCGCTCACGCTGGCCCGTGCGGGCGTCGAACTCGCCGCGGTGGTGAGCATCCATGGCAGCCTCCGTACCGTCAGGCCCGCCGCGCCCGGCGCCGTCGTCGCGAAGGTCCTCGTGTGCCACGGCGCGGCCGATCCCCATGTACCCATGGAGGACGTGGCCGCGTTCACCGACGAGCTGAACCGGGCCGAGGCGGACTGGCAACTCAACGTCTACGGCCGGGCCCTGCACGGCTTCACGCACGCGCACGCGGCGCCCGGTGCCACGCCCGGAGTCGCCTACGACCCGGTCGCCGACCAACGGTCGTTCGCCGCCGCGACCACCTTCCTCGCGCAGGCGATCGCCGACCGCTGACGGCGCACCCGGTCAGGAACGCGCGGGCTCGAACGGGTTAACGACGGGTACCCCCGTTCCCGCGACGTCGCCGACATTGCGCGTGACCAGCACGAGCCGGTGTACCCGCGCGGTTGCCGCGAGGAGACCGTCGACGGCTGGCGGTGGTTGGGCCGAGGCGGCGAGTCTTCCCCACTCCTGTGCGACATCGGCCGTCACCGGGAGGATCCGGTCCCGGTGCTCGAGGACGAGCCGTTCCAGCCAGCGTTCCAGCGCCTCGGCCTGGGCCGCGTCTCGAGGCCTGATCCGCTCGATGCCCTGCCGGATCTCGCCCAGCACGAGCACGCTGACGTAGGCCTGCGCCGCCACGTTCCTCTGGTACCAGGCGAGGACGTGTGGGTCAGGTGTCCTCTTACGCAGCTCGGACACGACGTTGGTGTCCAGCAGGAAGGTCATCAGCTCGCCAGGTCGACGTCACGGGG
>JBPYFB010000050.1:0-9967 GCA_051986465.1 Rugosimonospora sp. | reverse complement strand
CAGTGCGCCGGCGGTCTCGCTCGGTTCTCGACCGACCTTACGGCGGCGGTAGGCCCCCTGCGGGCAACGGCGAACGCGTACGCGTCGACCGCGGAACAGGTACGGGCACATGCCGAGGTTCTCGCCGCCCTGCTCACCATCCTCATCGACGAGGTGGCCGAGGCGGCGCTCGCGGCGGTGGGCGGCGGCCTCATGGAGGAATTCCAGATCGCCACGACGATAGAAGACTCGGTGCAGACGATCCTGAAGATGCGCAAGGTTGTCGTGACCGCCTGGCACGTCGCGCGGGCGTTCGCGGAAACGGGCTCGGTGACAACGGCCGACCTCGGCATCCTCCGGAACGACCATCCGATGCCGAACCTGATCGCCAACGTGCCGAGCCTGCCCCACTGACAACCATGCCGATGCCCGGAACGCCGGACACCGATGATCTGGAGGCGCGATGAGCACCCGATACGACGGCTTGGCCGGCAGCAGCGATCCGCTCCTGCGCGAGATTGGCGTCCAGCTCAGCCGCGGCGAGATCAGACCCGGCGGCCTGCTGGATGTGCCGGACTACCTACGTGTCGTCCACAGTGGACTGGCGAGGCTCAGCGAGGCGGCTGAACGGACCCGCGACACGGGCTCCGGTCAGGAGCGCACCATGAAGCTCATGGCCTCGGCGCGCGACTTTGCGTCGCACTGGAAGAGGCCCCGCACGGCCGACGTGACCGTACGCGAGCCGGCCTTGTGAATGCCGCGCATGGACATACACATGTGCTCGCACTCCAGCACGACGATCACGCCGCGCGGCTTGAGGTGCTCCATCAGCAGATCGGCGATCTGGGTCGTCAAGCGCTCCTGCACCTGGGGCCGGCGGGCGAACACGTCCACCAGCCGGGCGAGCTTCGACAGGCCGGTGATCCGCCCGTCCTCGCCGGGGATGTAGCCCACGTGCGCCACACCGTGGAAGGGGAGCAGGTGATGCTCGCAGAGGCTGAACACCTCCAGGTCGCGCACCAGCACCAGTTCGTCATGGTTGGCCTCGAACGTCGTCGCGAGCACGTCGGCGGGGTTGACCCGCAGCCCCGCGAAGAGCTCGGCGTAGGCCTGCGCCACCCGGGTCGGGGTACGGGCGAGTCCTTCCCGGTCCGGATCCTCGCCGATCGCGACGAGGATCTCCCGGACCGCCTTCTCGATCCGCGCCAGGTCGACCGCTTCTTCGACCGGCCGGCCGCCCAGCTGGCCGTTGATCAGCCGGGCGGCAAGGAAGTCGGGTTCGGGCCGGCCGGCCGGCGCGTCGTCGGGCTCGGTCGATGACCCGTCCTGAGGACCGCTGGACGGCCGGTCAGTGGAGGTCATCGTCAGACCGCTTAGCGCGTACTGTCCTGGCCGGGCATTGTCCCGCCGGACAACGCCTGGATGCCGTCGGCCTCGGCCTGCGCCTTGAGCGCGTCCTTCTCCGATGGCGTCAGTACCGGTGGCTGGTCCGAGGGCTGGCGCTTGCCAAAGCCGTTGTACGGCGCCATGGGCGGCCGCTTCACCACGCGGGCGCACAGCCGGGCCATGTCGCTCTGGGAGATCGTCTCCTTCTCGATCAGCTCGAGCACGATGTTGTCCAGCACCTCGCGGTACTCGACCAGGATCTCCCAGGCCTCGTCGTGCGCCAGCTCGATGAGCGAGCGGACCTCGGTGTCGATCTCGGCCGCGATCGCGTCCGAGTAGTCGCGCTGGTGGCCCATGGTCCGGCCGAGGAACGGCTCGTTGTCGTTCTGGCCGTACTTGACGGCGCCCAGCTTGGAGCTCATGCCGTACTCGGTGACCATTGCGCGCGCGATCGCGGTGGCCTTCTCGATGTCGTTCTGGGCACCGGTCGTGGGCTCGTGGAAGACCAGTTCCTCCGCGGCCCGGCCGCCCAGCGCGTACGCGAGAGTGTCAACCAGCTCGGCACGGGTCTGCGTGTACTTGTCTTCGGTCGGCAGTACCAGCGTGTGGCCGAGCGACCGGCCACGCGGCAGGATCGTCACCTTGTGCACCGGAGCCGAGTGCGGCAGCGCCCAGGCGACCAGCGCGTGCCCACCCTCGTGGTAAGCGGTGATCTTCTTCTCGTGCTCGCTCATCGCCCGGGTGCGGCGCTCGGGACCCGCGATCACGCGGTCGATCGCTTCTTCGAGGAAGTCGTTGGTGATCGCGCGCTTCTCGTTGCGGGCGGTCAGCAGCGCCGACTCGTTGATCACGTTGGCCAGGTCCGCACCGGTGAAGCCGGGGGTACGCCGCGCGACCGCGTCGAGGTCCACGTCGGGCGTGAACGGCTTGCCCTTGGCGTGTACCCGCAGGATCGCCTTGCGCCCCTCCATGTCGGGGGTGTCGACCGCGATCTGCCGGTCGAACCGGCCGGGACGCAGCAGCGCTGGGTCGAGGATGTCCGGTCGGTTGGTCGCCGCGATCAGGATCACGCCGCCCTTGGTGTCGAACCCGTCCATCTCAACCAGCAACTGGTTGAGGGTCTGCTCGCGCTCGTCGTGCCCGCCGCCGAGACCCGCGCCCCGGTGGCGACCGACGGCGTCGATCTCGTCCACGAAGACGATCGCCGGCGCGTTCGCCTTGGCCTGCTCGAACAGGTCGCGCACCCGGGAGGCACCGACACCGACGAACATCTCGACGAAGTCGGAACCAGAGATCGAGTAGAACGGCACGCCGGCCTCGCCCGCGACGGCCCTCGCGAGCAGGGTCTTACCGGTACCAGGCGGGCCGAACAGCAGTACGCCCTTGGGGATCTTGGCGCCCAGAGCCTGGTACTTCGCCGGGTTCTGCAGGAAGTCCTTGATCTCGTGCAGCTCCTCGACGGCCTCGTCGGCCCCGGCAACATCCGTGAAGGTGGTCTTGGGCGTGTCCTTGGAGATCAGCTTGGCCTTGGACTTGCCGAAGTTGAGGACGCGCGAACCGCCGCCTTGCATCTGTGACATGAACAACAGGAGCAAGATCACAAGAACCGCGATCGGCAGCAGGTTGAGCAGCAGGCTCAGCAGGACACTGTCCTTGGTGACCTTGGTGTCGACCGCGCCGTCGATCTGGCCCTTCTGCTTCGCTTCGATCACCTGGTTGTAGACCGTGTCGATCGCGGTGGCGGGTACCTGCGCCTGAATCTTGTCGGTGGTCGTACCACCGAACGTGGCTCGCGTCTTCAGATCCAGATCGATCGTCTGTTCCTTGTCCTCGATCAGGACCTTGTGGACGTTGCCACTGTTGATCTGCGCAAGTACGTCAGAAGTGTTAACCCTCGTATAGCTCGCGCCGCGAGTGAAGAGCGAGCTCAGCGCCAGTGCGCCGATGATCACGAGAATGATCCAGACCATCGGCCGCCGGAAGAAACGGGTACGTTCCATGCTGTTGTCGAGCGCTGTGCGCTCAGCTCCTCCAGATCGTGAGACCGCTATCTGCCCTAGCCGCCGATGAGTTGCGGCTGTCCACGCCGACCCACCGACGAGGACACCGGAGTTCCCGGTTATTCGACGGTACACCGTGCGAAGGCCTGCCGTGCTGCGGCATCCGGCCCTCAGGGCACAAACACGACAAAGTGGCCGTTAAGCTATAGGCGAATCTCAGCGCGGTCTCAGCGCGCGCAGCCTAACTCATACGCGCGCGTACACCTCGCTCTTGAGAACCCCTACGTACGGTAGCTCACGGTAACGCTCTGCGTAGTCGAGACCGTATCCAACGACGAACTCGTTGTCGATGTCGAAGCCGATGTACCGGACTGGCACGTTCACCTGCACCGCGTCCGGCTTGCGCAGCAGCGCGACCACCTCGACCGAGGCCGCCGACCGGCTCTCCAGGTACTTCAGCAGCCACGAGAGGGTCAGCCCGGAATCCACGATGTCCTCGACGACCAGCACGTGCCGGCCCGCGATGTCCCGGTCCAGATCCTTGAGGATGCGTACGACACCCGACGACGTCGCGCGCTGTCCGTATGACGACACGGCCATGAACTCCATCTCGACCGGGGGGCCGTGGCGCCCCATCGCCCGGGCGAAGTCGGCCATGAACATGACCGCTCCCTTGAGCACCCCCACGAGCAGTACTCCGTCGACAGCCGCGTAGTCGTTGGCGACCTGCTTGGCCAGCTCAGCGATCTTGTCGCGGATCTGGTCCTCCGAAACGATCACGCGGGAGATGTCCGCGTCGTACCAGCTGCCGTTGGACATGACCATCAGCCTGCCGCATCCCCGCCGAAGCCGAAGCGGCGGGGCCGACCATCAGAGCCCGTCAGGAACCGGCCCCGTCAGGACGCGGCCCGTCAAGGCACAGCAGGCCACAGAGGCACGACGGCACGGCAGCGCGGCGAAGGCGAGGGCGAAGACAAGGGCGAGGGCGAGGGCGACCGCGACAAGGGCGGAGAACCGGCCGCAAGTACGCGGAAGCCGACCGTGTCGACGCCACGGCCGGCTTCGGGACTCGCCATTACCGCTGACCGGGCCACCACGGGCCGGGTTGTCGACTGTCGGCCGAGTTGCCTGTGACAACAGCCAGACCGACGAGGGCGAACAGAACGATCAAGAACAGACCAACCATGGCGGCTAACCTCCTACGACTGCCTTCTTCGGTTGCCGCCGGTGCGCACCGGACTGATATAAGCATCGATCACACGCTCCACTGTGCCCAGTGGCAGGAAAGCCAGAGTGCCTCGATTTACTGCCAAGTTTCGGGTACAGTCAATCCATGCTGACCAAGGTGGCGACGCTCGTGCTCGACGGCATCGCGCCGTTCGAACTTGGGGTGGTCTGTGAGGTCTTCGGCACCGACCGCCGCGCCGACGGCTTTCCTTACTACGACTTCCATCTGTGCGGCATCGACCGCCGGCCGGTCATGACGAGCTCCAACTTCCAGATCACTCCGAACGCCGACCTCGCCCTTCTGGACGAGGCCGACCTCGTTGTCGTACCGGCCCACCCGATCGAGACACCGGTACCCGTACGGGTGACCAAGGCGCTGCGACGCGCGGCCGATCGAGGCGCGTACGTGCTGAGCGTGTGCTCGGGCGCATTCCTCCTCGGCGAGGCGGGCCTGCTCGACGGGCGCCGGTGCACCACACACTGGCGGTACACCGACGAACTGGCCCGCCGGTACCCGACGGCGGAGGTGCACCCCAACGCCCTCTACGTCGAGGACGGCCAGTTGTTCACCAGCGCCGGTACCGCCGCCGGCATCGACCTGTGCCTGCACCTGGTACGCAAGGTGCACGGTTCGGCCGTCGCCACCGCACTCGCCCGGCGCATGGTGGTACCGCCACAGCGCGACGGCGGCCAGGCCCAGTACGTGGAGGCTCCGGTACCGGCGGCTCCGGACGCGCCCACCCTGGAGCCGCTGCTCGCCTGGCTGGTGGAGCACCTCGACAAGCCGGTGACGGTGGAGTCCCTGGCGCAGCGGGCACACATGGCTCCGCGTACCTTCGCGCGCCGGTTCCGCGCGGAGACCGGTACCACGCCGCACGACTGGCTGACCGGCCAGCGCGTACTGCTCGCGCGCAGGCTGCTGGAGGACACCGACCTCAGCGTCGACACGGTCGCCACCCGGGCCGGCTTCGGCGACGCCGCGATGCTGCGCCACCATTTCGCCAAGCGCCTGGGCGCGACGCCCCAGTCCTACCGCAACACCTTCCGCTGCACGGAAGGCGAAGACAAGGCCGCCTGAAAGCCCAGGGAAGGCGAAGACAAGGCCGCCTGAAAGCCCAGGGAAGGCGAGGACAAGGCCGCCTGAAAGGCGAAGTACACGAGGACGCTCAGTAGCCCACGGCACAGCCGTCGGCGCGCGCCTCCGAACCGGCCGCGTACCCGCCGCCGGGCAGCCGCCAGATCGCCTGGCCGAAGCCGTACACGTCAGAATCGTCGACCGCCACGTCATGCCCGCGGCGGCGCAGGTCCGCGACGGCCTCGTCGCCCATCTCCGGCTCGACGAGCACCTGGCGCCCGGCGTGCCAGTACCAGCGCGGGGCGTCCAGCGCCGCCTGCGGATCCAGCCCATCGTCTACTGTGGACGTCACGACCTGCAGATGGCCCTGCGGCTGCATGTGCCCGCCCATCACGCCGAACGGCCCGACCGGTTCCCCGTCGCGGGTGAGGAAGCCCGGGATGATGGTGTGGAACGGCCGCTTGCCGCCGGCCACGACGTTGGGGTGCGACGGGTCGACCGAGAAGCCGCAGCCCCTGTTCTGCAGCCCGAACCCGTGCCCAGGTATCGCGACGAACGAGCCGAAGCCCTGATAGCTGGATTGGATGAGGCTTACCATCACGCCGTCCTCGTCGGCGGCGCACAGGTAGACCGTGCCGCCGCGGGCCGGCTCGCCGGGTGCCGGATCGCCGGCCTCCTCGGTGATGAGCGCCCGGCGCTGCTCGACGTACGACGGAACCAAGAGCGAGGGGACGGGCGAGAACGACGGGTCCGCCACGTACGCGTGCGCATCGGCGAACGCGAGCTTCATCGCCTCGATCTGCCGGTGCCGCCGCTGAAGCGGACTCGCCGAGGCAAGACCGTCCATGATGGACAGAGCCAGCAGCGCCGCGATGCCCTGGCCGTTCGGCGGGATCTCCCAGACGTCGTACCCGTGGTAGCGCGCGCTGATCGGGTCCACCCAGGTCGACTCGTGCCGGGTGAGGTCGTCGGCGCGCAGCAGACCGCCGGTACTCTCGGCGGCCGCCACGATCGCCGCGGCGATCTTGCCACGGTAGAAGTCCTCAGCACCCGACTCGGCGATCTGCCGGAGGGTACGGGCCGCGTCGGGGTTGTGCCACACCTCGCCGGCGCGGGGAGCCCGGTGTCCGTCCACTGTGAACACCCGCGCCCACTCCGCGAACTCCGGTCCGGACAGGCTGGCGTGTAAGCGTACGGAGTGCTCCCAGTGCGCGGCCACGGTCGGCGAGACCGGGTACCCACCCGCCGCGTACCCGATCGCGTCGGTGAACAGGTCCTCGAACGGCAGGCTGCCGAACCTCGCGTGCAGGTCGCGCCAGCCGGCCGGGGCACCGGGTACGGTCACCGGAAGCCAGCCGTGCGCGGGCATTGCCGCACCAGGAGAGACCCCGCCAGGAGAGACCGCACCGAGAGGGACCTGGTCGAGGCTCAGGGCGACGGGCGAGCGCCCGGAGGCGTTCAGCCCGTGCAGTTCCGCACCGTCCCAGACGATGGCGAACAGGTCTCCGCCGATGTCGTTGGAGCCGGGCTGCACGACCGTCAGCGTGATCGCGGTGGCCAGCGCGGCATCCACCGCGTTGCCGCCCCGGCGGAGCACGGCGAGGCCGGCGGCCGCGGCCAGCGGTTGGCTGGTGGCGACGGCGCCACGGGGCGCGAAGAGGGGCTTGCGGCGAAGCGGCACCCGGCTATTCCACCACGGCCGGCTCGGACCACGGCGGGTCGGCGACGGCCACCAGGCGTTTCCCGTCACGCGTGGCGCGGTGCCCGCCCGGCAGGGCCACCGGCCCCTGGCCGCGCCAATCCGTGACCAGTGCGTCGAGAGCTTCGATGTGCCGGCTGGACAGCGCGCCCCCGGACGCACCCAGGCGCAACGCGAAGCCGCGCAGGACCCGGGTGCGCAGCGCGTCGGGCAGCTCACGCAGCGCCGGCACGTGCAAGCCCCCGTCCGGATCCGTCAGCGGCCAGGCCGCCGATACCGCCATGTCGTCGAGTGCCACCGCGTCCTGCGCGACCAACCGGGCGGTGCGCGCGAGGTTGTCCACGACGTCCGGGCCGAGCAGGTCGCACAGCAGCGCCAGGGCGGAACGCAACCGGGAGCGGGCGTAGGACGGGTCGCTGTTGTGCGGGTCCTCCCACGGCGTGAGCCCGGCCCGTACACACACGTCGCGGGTCCGCTCGCGGGAGATGTCCAGCAGGGGCCGCAGGAACGTGACCCCGTGCAGCTCGCGCCGCTCCGGCATGCCGGCGATACCGCGCGGTCCTGAGCCACGCGCCAACGCCAGCAGTACCGTCTCCGCCTGATCGTCGCGGGTGTGGCCGAGCAGCACCGCAGCCGCGGACAGCGACCTGGCCGCCTCGGCCAGGGCCTCATATCTGGCCTCCCGGGCCGCGGCCTCCGGGCCGCCGGGGCGGCCGTCGACGGTGGCCGGCACGGCGAGGCTCGGCGCCAGACCCGCGCTGGCCGCCCACGCGGCGAGCTCCTCGGCCCGCGAGCCGGATCCTGACTGCAGGCCGTGGTCGACGGTGACCAGGCCGACCCGCAGGCCGAGCCGCGGCGCGACATGGGCCGCCGCGGTCGCCAATGCGAGCGAATCGGCGCCGCCGGAGCAGGCCACCACAACCAAACCATCTGGGGGTACGTCCGCCAGCGCGCGCTTGACTGCGGTGCGAACCGCCGCGACCGACGCCGGCAGGCGCCCCCGGCGACCCGAGCGCGGGGCGAGCTGCCCGCCGCCCGCCCGTTCCGCCTTGCCGTTCGCCCGTTCCGTCTTGCCGCCCGCCCGTTCCGTCTTGCCGTTCGCCGTGGACGCGTCCGTCATGCCGCTAGCCGTGGACGCGGGCGACCCAGGCGTCCGGGTCGGTCAGCTCAGCCAGGCGCGGCAGCGTCAGCGGCGAATTCCAGATGCGGTTGAACCCGCGCATGCCGACCCGGTCGACGACCGTATGCACGAACTTGCGCCCCTCCGCGTACTGGCGCAGCTTCACCTCGATGCCCAGCAGCTTTCGCAGCACCCGCTCGATCGGGTTGCCGGACTCGCGGCGCTGGTTGAACCGGGACCGGATCTGCTCGACGCTCGGTACCACCTCGGGCCCGACACCGTCCATCACGAACTCGGCGTGCCCCTCCAGCAACGTCATCAGCGCGGTGAGCCGGTCGAGCACCGCCTTCTGGCCCGGTGTCTGTACGAGGTCGAGGACGGAGGTGCGGGACTGCGGGTTGCGTACCGCGTCGGACAGCGCCGCGACCGCGTGGCGTACCCGCTCCAGCACCTGCGCCCCGCCCGCCTGCGACGCGTCCACAAAGGCCTGTACCTCGCCGAGGAAGTGGCCGCGCAGCCACGGTACGGCGGTGAACTGGGTGCGGTGAGTCACCTCGTGCAGGCATACCCACAGCCGGAAGTCCTGGGGTGGCGCCTGCAGCTTGCGCTCGACCTCGACGATGTTCGGCGCGACCAGCAGCAGTACGCCCGGATCGGTGGAGAAGACCTCGTACTGGCCGAGCACCCGGCCAGAGAGATAGGCGAGCACGGTGCCGGCCTGTACGCCGGTGAGCCGGGACCCGACCGCGGCCGTGAACGCACCCGGCTCGCGGTCCCCGGCGATCTGGCTGACCAGCGGCGATATCACGTGCTTCAGCCCGGCGACATTGACGGCCGCCCAGTCCTTGCGGTCGACGACGCGTACCGGCGGGTGCGCCACGTGCGGCTGGAGCTGGGTGAACTCGAGAACGTGTCCGGCCGCCTCATCGGTACACCGGCGGAGCTCCGCGACAACCTCGGCGGCCTCTGCGAACGAGACGTGCGGCCCTGACTTGCTCAGCGCACCGGCGGTCGCGGTGGCGAGATCCCAATCGACGAACTGCGCCATCTCCCCACCGTACTCGCAGGTCACCACTTCGGCCCGGGACGCGTCAGCGCAGATCGGCGAGGGCGGCCGCGATCTGGTCGAGCGCCGCCTCCGCCGCGACGCTACCGGCGGTCACGTGATCGGCCATGACCGCAAAGGCGAGCAGCCGCCCGGAGGCGTCCACGACGAGTCCGGCGAGCGTACTCACCCCGTTGAGGGTGCCGGTTTTCGCGCGGATCGCGCCGGCGCCGGTACCCGAGTCCGGGCTGTGGAAGCGGCTGGCCAACGTACCCGAGTAACCCGCCACCGGCAGCCCGGCGAACAGCGCGTGCAGGTCTGGCTGGTCCGGCTTGGCCGCGGCGGCCAGGATCCCGGTCAGCAGCTGCGGGGTGAGCCGGTTCGTATTGGCGAGCCCACTGCCATCGACGAGCTGCGCGCCCGCGGTCGGTACGCC
>JBPYFB010000049.1:0-8415 GCA_051986465.1 Rugosimonospora sp. | reverse complement strand
GATCGCCGGACAGGCGCGGGAACTGCTGCGCGAAGCGACCCGGCGGGCCGCCGACCGGCTGGCCGGGCTGCTGGACTCGCCACCCGGCGTCGACGCACTGGTACCGACCGGCTGCGCCGCCGTCGATGCGGCACTGTCCCGGCATCGCGGCGGTGGCCGCCTCGACGACGACGAGCTGGCTTGGCTGAGCGTCGTCCTCGGCCACCCACCCGTACGCGACTATGCGTGGGAGAGCGTCGGCGGCAACCTGGGCCTGCACGTGTCGCTATGGGCCGACGTGCTGCGCCGCGCCGAGCCGGAGCTGGCGGCGCCGCCGGCCACGCTGCTGGGCTTCGCCGCATGGCGCGCGGGCGAGGGAGCCGTCGCCTCCATCGCGCTGGCCCGGGCGCTGCGCGCCGATCCGGACTACCGGATGGCACACCTGCTCGACCAGGCGCTGCGTCAGGGCCTGTCGCCCACGGACTGGGAGGCGGAGTGCACGCGTACCCGACCGGCGCCGGCGTAGACGTTCATCGTGTTGCCGCGCAGGAACCCCACGAGCGTCAGGCCCACCTCCTCGGCCAGATCCACCGCCAGCGAGCTGGGCGCGGAGACCGCCGCCAGCACCGGGATGCCGGCCATGCTCGCCTTCTGCGCCAACTCGAAGCTGGCCCGCCCGGAGACGAGCAGCACGTGCCCCGACAGCGGTAGGCGCTGTTCCCGCAGCGCCCAACCGATGACCTTGTCGACGGCGTTGTGCCGGCCGACGTCCTCGCGGATCACGAGCAGGTGCCCGTCCACCGTGAACAGGCCGGCCGCGTGCAACCCGCCCGTCGACTCGAAGCCCATCTGCGCAGCGCGGAGGGTGTCCGGCAGGCTCGTCAGCATGCCCGGGTCGACGCTGACCGGATCGTCCGCGACCGGGAAGATCGACCGGGTGCGTACCGCGTCGATGCTGGCCTTGCCGCACACACCGCACGAGCTGGTGGTGTAGAAGTTGCGGCTGGGATCGGTGGCGGGCTCGGGCACGCCCGGCGTCAGCGCGATGTCGACCACGTTGTACGTGTTCGGCGTCTCGGCGCCCGCGCACAGCTGGGCCGTCCGCACATCCTCGGACGAGCGGATCACGCCCTCCGTGAAGAGGAACCCGAGCGCGAGGTCGACGTCGTCGCCCGGAGTACGCATGGTGACCGCGAGCGGCACCCGCGCCGTACCTGCCGTGCCGACCCTGATCTCCAGCGGCTCCTCCGCCGCCAGCGAGTCGGGTCGCCGGATCACCTGCACGCGGCCGTCACCGGTCGCGTCCGCGTCGATACGCACCACGCCTCTACGCGCGCTCGCCCGTGCCATATCCGCATACTCCCTCAGTTCGCGGGAAGTTGCTCGCAGACAATTGCGGCATGAGTCAGTTGGCATACAGCGCGCTCGTCCTGGCCGGAGGTGCCGGCCGGCGGCTGGGCGGGCGGGGCAAGCCGGCGCTCACCGTGGGTGGGGCGCCGATGCTCGATCGGGTACTGGCGGCGGTCGCCGGGGCCACGGTACGCATCGTCGTCGGTCCGCCGAGCCTCGCCGTACCGCCCGGCGTCGTACGCACGAGCGAGCTGCCGCCCGGCGGGGGACCGGTCGCCGCGATCGCGGCCGGCCTACCGCTCGTGGCGACTGACCGGGTCGCCCTGCTCGCCGCCGACCTGCCGTTCCTCACCGCGGACGCGATCGAAGTGCTGCACGGCCAGCTCACGAAGGAGTCCACAGTGGACGGAGTGGTCTACGTCGACGAGGACGGCCGTCGCCAGACGCTGTGCGGCATGTGGCGCAGTGCGTCCCTGCGGGCGCGGTTGGCCGGCGGCGATGAGAATGCCGGGCGGCCACTGCGTGATCTGCTCGACGGGCTCCGGGTCAGCGAGGTGGCCCATCGCGCGGGCGGGGCGCCCCCGTGGTACGACTGCGACACGCAAGCCGAACTGGAGCGGGCCGAGAGGTGGGTCAATGACGGCACTCGATGAGTGGGTGGAGCGGGTACGGGCGGAGCTGGAGCTCGGCCCCGTCGATACCGCGCTGGTACTCGACCTGGCCCGAGACGTCGCGCGCGGCGTCATGCGGCCGGCCGCGCCGGTAACCGCCTACCTGCTGGGCCTCGCTGTCGGTCAGGGAGCGAGTCCGGAGCGTGCCGCGTCGGTGATCGGCGAGCTGATCAAGGCCTGGCCAGCGGGACCGGGCTCGGCGCCCGGGCCGGCGGCTGACGCCGAGCCGACCGTACCCGACTCGCCCGAACCCCCGGACTGATCCCGCATCCGCCGCGCGATCAGCCACCAGGCACCCGCCTGCAGCACCGCGAGCACCAGTAGGTACGGCATCAGCGACGCGATACCGACGCCCTGGGCGAGCGCGCCGGCGACGTACGGGAAGACCGCCCCACCGACGACGCTCATGCCGACCAGGAAGCCGATCGCGCTGGGTACCAGCCGGGCCGGTGCCAGCCTCGGCATCACGGCGACGGTCGTCGGGAAGATGGGACCGAGGAAGAACCCGAGCAGCCCGAAGCCGAGGATCGCCAGCGCCGAGCCGGGGCCGAGCCAGGCGATGAGCACCGCGACGCCCATACCGCCGATCGTGAGGTACATCATCGCGGCGACGCCGAGACCGGCCCGCGTGGCGAGCGCGTTGATCAGGAAGCGGCCCAGCGTGAGGCCGAGCCAGTACACGCTGACCACCGAGCCGGCGAGCAGCGCGCCCTGAGCCCGGTCCTGGGTAAGGAAGGTGAAGCCCCAGTTACCGACGGTCACCTCGGCGCCCACGTACAGGCACAGGAACAGCGCGGCGAACCAGACCGCGCGCAGCCGCAGGGCCCGGCTGAGCGGGGCGCCGTGGTCGCTGTCGGGTGGCGGCGGTATCCGGCGGGGCAGCAGCATCGCCGAGCCGATGAGAATCGGCGTCGCGATTCCCGCCAGCACCAGGTACACGTCCTGCCATGGGAGGTGGGCCGCGAGCATTCGCGAGGCGAGCAGCGGGCCGATGAGCGCACCCACCCCGAAGAACGCGTGCAGGTAGTTCAGCAGGGAGGTGTGGTCCGGCAGGGTTGAGATGAACCCGTTGAAGCCCGAGTCGAGCACGCCCGAGCCCGCACCCATCACCAGCAAAAAGACGATCAGCAGCGGAAACGAGGGCCGCACCCCGATCGCGAGCACCGAGCCGACGTAGACGGCGCTACCGATGCTCAGCTGGGTCCGTACTCCGAGCCGCGTGACGAGGGCGCCGTTGCCGATCGCGGTTGCCAGGTATCCGGCGGAGAAGCTGAAGAACATCAGCCCGATCGTCACCTTGTCGACGTGGTAGTCGCTCATCTGGCTCGGTATCAGCACGCCCGAAGCGCCGGAGGCGACGCCGAGCAGCATGAGTCCGGAGAAGGCGAGAACCACCCGAGGCCACTTCACGCAGCCCATGATCCCTGGTAGACCGCGAGATCGCCAGCAAAAACCGTGGTTAGGCTCTAGATTCGAGCCGCACCACGATCGCCTTGGACGCGGGCGTGTTCGAGCCCTCGGCGGTCGAGTCGAGCGGCACGAGCACGTTCGCCTCGGGGAAGTAGGTTGCCGCGCAGCCGCGGGCCGTCGGGTATGCCACGACGCGGAACGACTTCGCCCGGCGGGCCACCCCGTCGTCCCACTCCGACACGATGTCGACGGTATTCCCGTCCCGGAGGCCGAGCGCTGCGAGGTCGTCCGGGTTGACGAAGACCACCCTCCGTCCATTGTGGACGCCACGGTACCGGTCGTCGAGCCCGTAGATCGTGGTGTTGTACTGGTCGTGGCTGCGTACGGACTGCAGCAGCAGCCGCCCGGGTGGTACCCGCACCGGGGCGAGCGCATTGACCGTGAACCGCGCCCGGCCGGAGGGCGTGGTGAACTGCCGGCGGTCGCGCGGCGGGTGCGGCAGGGTGAAGCCACCGGCCCGGCCGGCCCGGACCTCGTAGTCCGCGAACCCGGGCACCACCGCCGCGACGACCTCGCGGATCGCCCGGTAATCCGCCTCGTACTGCGACCACGGCACGGGTGGGTCGATCCCGACCGATACCGCCAGCCGGCAGACGATCGCCACCTCGGAGAGCAGGTCCGGCGAGGCGGGCGGCAGGGCGCCTCGCGACGCGTGTACCGAGGACATCGAATCCTCGACCGTCACGAACTGGTCCCCACCCTGCTGCCGGTCCCGCTCGGTACGGCCGAGGCACGGCAGGATCAGCGCCTCGCGGCCGGGTACCACGTGCGATCGGTTGAGCTTCGTCGATATCTGTACCGTCAGATCGCAGGAGCGCAGCGCCGCCTCGGTGACCGCGGTATCCGGAGTGGCGGCGGCGAAGTTGCCGCCCAGCGCGACGAAGACGCGGGCGCGCCGGTCGCGCATCGCGCGGATCGCCTCCACGGTGTCGTAGCCGGTGCGGGTCGGGGCGGTGAAGCCGAGGCGATCGGCGAGCGCGGGCACCCACGCGGGTGGCTGGTGGCAGATGCCCATCGTGCGGTCGCCCTGCACGTTGGAGTGGCCGCGCACCGGGCACAGGCCGGCGCCGGGCTTGCCGAGCATGCCGCGCAGCAACTGCACGTTGACGACCTCGCGGATCGTCGCGACCGCGTCCGGCCGCTGGGTCAGCCCCATCGCCCAGCACACGATCGTCGCGCCGGAGGCGGCGAACATGCGGGCCGTCGACACGATCTCCGCGCGGGACAGGCCGGTGGCGGCGAGCACCGCGGGCCAGTCCAGCGCCCGCGCGGCCGCGCGGTAGTCGTCGAAACCTTCGGTGTATCCGTCCACAAAGGACTGATCGACCGCGCCCCACTCCAGTAGCAGCGCGCCGATCGCCTGGAACAAGGCGAGGTCGCCGCCGAGGCGGATCTGCAGGTACCGGTCGGCCAGGGCGGTTCCGGTGCCGACGAGCCCGGACGGGCGCTGCGGGTTGCGGAAGCGGATCAGCCCCGCCTCGGGCAGCGGGTTCACCGCGACGATCTGCGCGCCGGCGCGCTTGGCCCGCTCCAGCGCGCTGAGCATCCGGGGATGGTTGGTACCGGGGTTCTGCCCGACGATGACGAGCAGCGACGCGCGGTGGATGTCGTCGAGCGTCACCGAGCCCTTGCCGACGCCGATCGTCTGGGTCAGCGCCACCCCGGACGACTCGTGGCACATGTTGGAGCAGTCGGGCAGGTTGTTGGTGCCGTAGGCGCGAGCGAACAACTGGTACAGGAAGGCGGCCTCGTTGGACGTGCGCCCGGAGGTGTAGAACACCGCCTCGTCCGGGCTGGCCAGCGCGCGCAGCCGGGCAGCGACCATACCGAAGGCGTCGTCCCAGGAGATCGGCGCGTAATGCGTGGCTCCCTCGCGCAGCACCATCGGCGACGTCAGGCGCCCCTGCTGCCCGAGCCAGTGATCCGAGCGGGAGGCGAGCTCCGCGACGGAGTGCCGGGCGAAGAACTCCGGGGTGACCCGGCGCAGGGTCGCCTCCTCGGCAACCGCTTTCGCGCCGTTCTCACAGAACTCGGCGTGCGCGCGTTGCGCCGGATCCGGCTCAGGCCAGGCGCAGCCGGGGCAGTCGAAGCCGCCGACCTGGTTGACCTTCAACAGGGTCAGCGCGGCCCGGCGTACCCCCATCTGGGCCAGGCCCGCGCCCAGGCCGTGCGTGATCCCACTCACGCCCGCCGCCGACCGCTGCGGTTGTCCGACTTGGATTCCCGCATCGCCTGGGTCGTCGACGGGTGCGTGCTTCGCCATCCCACGACCCTAGCTGCCGCGACGCCGGTGACCGCGCTCTATCGTGGACCGCGACGGATGGGAGGCGATCATGCCGGCTGATACTCCGCCAGAGGCCGAGATCCTGGACGACCTGGCGCTGGGGACCGACCTCAAGGCGAAGGTGACCCAGGCGTGGCGTGAGTTCGCGGCCGCGTTGGCCGAGGCGATACCGGCGCTGCCCGTCGGCGGGTACATCGCCATCACGCTCGACCCGACCGCCTCCGGTACGGGCAACGCTGTGTATGGCGTGACGGTACGGCGGGTCGACGACGAGCGGCTGGGGGCGATCGCCGTCGGTAACGCATCGCTTCCCGACGGGTACCGGCTGGATCGCGCCGCCGTCGCGGACCTCGTGGCGCTCGGTTGGTCCCCGCCTGGCGTTGTGGACGGTTCGCGGGAGAACTTCGGTCTCGTGGAGAACGTCGCCGATGCCACGAAAGTGGCGGTACTGGTCGCCCGTACCCTGCGCGACATCTACGGCGCACCGCATCCCGCGTTCCTCACGTACGCGGCCCGCACCGATGAGGACGCACCCGCGCCGATCCCGCCGCTGGGCACCGCGCGGGCGGGACAGGTCGAGGACGAGGCGACGGACGCGGAGTTCGCCTCGACGCTGGCCGGACGCCTGGTCGGCGACGATCCCGACCTGCCGCTCGCCGACCGGGTACAGGCGGTCGTCGCGAGCCTGCTCAAGACCACGCCGGACGCGTTGCACATGGACGGCGACGGCGACATCGGGATCCGCTCGGGTTCGGCGATGGTCTTCGTACGGGTACGCGACAATCCGCCGCTCGTGGACGTCTTCTCACCGGTACTGACCGATATAGAGCCGACTGAGCAGCTCTACGTGAAGCTTTCAGAGCTCACCAACCGCATGCCGATCGGCCGCCTCTACTGCACGAACGACACAGTATGGGCGTCCGTACCGGTATTCGGCCGAGACTTTCAATCCACCCACCTCATGCTTGCGGTCCAGGTGATGACCGGCCTCGCAGACGAGCTAGATGACCGTCTACATGGAGAATTCGGCGGTAAGAGGTTCTTCGGAGAAGGGGACAAACCGGTCGGTAAGGGCGACGGCGAGCGGACCGGTATGTACTTGTAAGTTGCGCTATCGGGCTAGAAGAAGTTACACACTTCGGTGGAAGCGCTCCCACGCCGTCCCACCGAATGGAGAGCCCATGAGACGCTTGCACGCCCTAATCGCCGCGGCGGCCCTCGCCGCTGGCGCCGGGATCGCCGCTCTCGCGACCGCCGGAACGGCCCAGGCCGATACGCAGATCTGCGATCAGTTTGGGTCGACGACGATCAATGGCGGAAAGTACGTTGTGATGAACAACAACTGGGGTGACACCACGCAGCAGTGCATCAACGTCACCTCGACCGGCTTCTCGATCACGTCGGCGAGCCACAACAAGGCGCAGAACGGCGCTCCCGGCGCCTACCCGGCCGTCTACGCCGGCTGCCACTACGCCAACTGCAGCACCGGCAGCGGCCTGCCGATGCAGACCAGCAACAGCCAGTTCAACTCGATCGCGACCAGCGTGAGCATGTCGTACCCGAACAACGGCAGCATCTTCGACGCGTCGTACGACATCTGGTTCGACCCGACGCCCCGCACCGACGGCCAGAACACCGGCGCCGAGCTGATGATCTGGCTCAACCACACCGGCTCCGTCCAGCCGGTCGGCTCCAAGGTCGGTACGGCCAACCTGGCCGGCGGGACCTGGGACGTCTGGGAAGGCAACAGCGGCTGGAACGTCATCTCGTACGTCCGCCAGTCGACCACGAACTCGGCGAGCTTCAACGTCAGCACCTTCTGGGATGACGTGGTCAGCCGCGGGTTCGGCCAGCGCGCCTGGTACATGACCAGCGTGCAGGCGGGCTTCGAGCCCTGGGTCAACGGCACCGGGCTCGCGGTGAACAACTTCTCGTACAGCGTCGGCGGTGTCGTCCAGACTTCGCCGTCCGCGGTCCAGACGTCCCCCTCGCCGCGCATCTCGCCTTCGCGGATCGTCACCTCGTCGAGCAGCACGAGCACCGGCGGCGGCTGCCGCGTGTCGTACCAGCCGCAGCAGTGGCAGGGTGGCTTCACCGCCAACGTCACGATCGCCAACAACGGCGGTAGCGCGATCAACGGCTGGACGCTGACCTTCTCGTTCCCCGGCGACCAGAAGGTCACCAGCGCCTGGAACGCCACGGTGACGCAGAGCGGATCGAGTGTGACCGCGAAGAACATGTCCTACAACGGCACGATCGCGCCGAACGGCAACACGTCCTTCGGCTTCCAGGGCACCTGGTCGTCGAGCAACGCGTCGCCAACCGGTTTCAGTGTCAACGGCACCGCCTGCTCGGTGGGCTGATCCGCCCGTCGATCAAGCAGTGGGCTGACCGCCGCCAACCCCAAGGCGGCTGACCAGCCAACGGTCAACCGGCCCCGTCCGCACTGCGGGCGGGGCCGTCGGCTACCTCGGGCACCGTCCCGGACGGGGCGTCGACGAGCCGGGACAGCACGATCAGGCTTCGCGTCGAGGTGACGAACGGCTCCCGGCGCAGTCGCTCCAGCGCCTGCTCCAGGTGGCTGATGTCGGCGGCACGCAGGTGCACCAGCGCGTCCGCCTCGCCGGAGACCGTGTACGCGCCGAGCACCTCCGGATGCCG
>JBPYFB010000048.1:0-13022 GCA_051986465.1 Rugosimonospora sp. | reverse complement strand
GCGTCTGGCCGTCCGGCAGTGCCGCGTACAGCGGCAGGTTGTGGTCGGCCGCGGGGTTCTGCGGGTCGCCCGGCGGGTACAGGTTCAGCTTCGAGTCGCTGAAGGCGTAGTTGCCGTTGACCGTCTGCCCGAACGCCCCCGGTGTCGTGTCGTTCGGCATCGCCTGCCAGCCCATCATCGGCGCCTCGACGCACATCTGGTTCGCGTCCGCGCCGAAGTCGGGCAGGGCGTTCTGGTCGGTGAGCGGCCGCCCGTCGAACAGGCGGGCGGTACAGCCGCGCCCCGGCCCCCACGTCTCGGAGGTGTACGCGTCGTTGAGCTCCGGGCCACGCCGCAGCGAGCCGTCCGCGTCGCGGATCGGGTCCCCGTTCTCGTCGCGCTCCACCGCGTACAGGTGCACCTTGATGTTCGGGATGCCCGCCTGGTACGGCTCGGTGACCGCGAACCGCGGGTCGAGCTCGTTGCGCGTGGTGTCGTACGTGATGGTGCCCGCGATACCACCGGTCTCCGCGCCCCGGTAGGCCTGCACGCCCCAGTCGACCGTGCCGGACAGGCCGATCACCGGCAGCACGTTGACGTCCACCGCGGCCCCCAGCAGCGTTGTCGGCGTGGGCTGGTTGTCCGCCTGGTACGTGATGCCGGTCGTCTTGTACCGCGTGTTGAACGCCTCCAGGACCAGCCACTTGGTCATCGGGTACGCCTCTTTGATGGCGTAGTTGCCGTTGTTGTCCGTGGTGACGGTGTTGATGCCCTGGTCCATGAGCGAGTTGTCGCGCTCCTTGAGCGCCACCGGGAAGCGCGGCACGCCCGCCTCACCCGGATCCCGCCGGCCGTTGCCGTTGGCGTCGATGAAGACCGACCCGGTGATCTCGGTGAACCAGCCGACCAGCGGCTTGGTGCCGATGTCGACCTTCTGTCCATTCGCGACGGTCACGTTGAACGAGTCGAGGATTGTCTCCTGTGGACCGTCCCACAGCGTCAGCTGGTAATCGCCGTCCGGCACGTTCTTGATGTCGAACGACCCGTCCGCCGCGCCGCGGCCCAGGTACACCATCTGGTCGTTGCCGCCGAGGTCGGACAGCGCGACCCACGGCTGGCTGACCGGGCCGGCGATGCTCGCGCCGGCGACACCGGCGTTGGGCAGCGTGACGCCACCCTGGCCGCCCACGTAGGTGCGGGCCAGCACGGCGGTACCGGCGACCTCGCCACTCGCCGATCCGGCCAGCGCCTTGGGCGATACGAACCCGAAGTCCACATAGGGCACTGGCTCGCCGCCGACGGTCTGCTCGGTGTCGTAGCCGGTGTCCCCCTCCTGCACCCAGATGTCCCAGTCGTGGGCGCCCTCCAGCGTGGTGGTCTGTACCCAGCTGCTCCCTGTCGGCGCCACCACCTGCGCGGCGTACCGGTCAGGGCCGAGGTTCGGGATCACGATGTCGCCGTTGGCGTCGCTCGTGCAGCCGGTGGACTGCGCGGCGATGACGGGCTTGCCGGCGTCGAAGGCGACCTGGCCGCTCGGGTGCGCCGCGTCCGGCGCCGAGTGCTGGTACCGCGTGCAGAGCGGGTTGCCGTAGTAGTCCGTCGTCACCTCGCCCAGCACGTCGCTGAGGTGCGCGGTGAAGCCGGCGAGGCCCTGCTCCGAGTCGACCTCGTAGGTGCCGTCGACCGGGATGTTGTCGTTGAAGACGCGGATCCGCACGGTGCCCAGCGGCAGCGGGTACGGCTGCATGGTGACGGTCACGCCCGTGGTCGCGCCGCCGGTGACGGCGAAGTGCTGGCCGTCGATCTTGTACCCGTCCGCGGTCACCGAGATCAGGTACCGGCCCTCGGGCAGGTTCGCGAGTGGCGTACCGCCAGCGAGGTCCGCCTCGTCGCCCTGCGCCACGACCGCGACCGCGCCGGGTGTGTTGCGAATGGACGGCCACTGGCAGTGGTCGGCGAAGTCGGCCTGGCTCGCCACGCCCGCGCGCGGCGGCAGGCAGTTGGCGAGCGCGTCGTGCGGGTTGCCGACGTCGTCGGCCGTGATGAGCCAGTGGTACGCGGTGACCGGGTCACCCGCCTGGATCTCCGGCGCCGGCCCGACCGTCCGCGCGCTGCGCACCTGCAGCGTGATTTGGCCCGTAGGCGGAGCGGCCTTGGCCGGCAGGCCGGACACCACGAGGTACCCGAGCAACAACAGCAGGGCGCCCGTGGCAGGGAACCACGGTTGCCGGTGCAGGCGGCGCAGCATCTGTACCCCCTCGGTCAGGACGGCGGGTCGCCCGCACATGATGCGGAGTGGTCGTGACGTTGCGGAGCGTTGATGACAGAACCGTCATGTGGGTGTCATCTGGGCCCGGCCGGCATGAGATATGGCGCCGCGGCAACCGGCGTCATTGTGCGGGGGCGAAGCGCGAGACATCGGTATCCGCTATTTGGCTCGGCCCGAGTCACCCAATCGCGCCGGGTCACCTCGATCATTCCGGTGGAAATTCCATGACAGTCCAGTATCCGACTGTGCTAGCACGTTCGGGCCTCTAGAAAATCCGCCGGATTGCGTGCTTGATAAGTGGTCACACTTGCCCGGGGAGGGGGTATGGGTGAACCGCGTTTTGGTAATCGAAGACGATGAGCGCCTAGGACGGTTGGTGAGCCGCGCGCTGGAGACCGAGGGGTTTCCGACGGAGCGGGCGAGCACCGGAACCGACGGCCTGGCCACCGCCCTGGCCCGCGACTTCGACCTCGTCGTCCTGGATCTGATGCTGCCCGGCATGAACGGGCAGCAGGTGCTGGAACGGTTGGTCGAGGAGCGTCCGGAGCAGCGCGTACTGGTGCTGTCCGCGGTACCGGAGATCGGTACCCGGGTCGCCGTGCTGGAGGCCGGCGCGGCCGACTTCCTCGGCAAGCCGTTCGCGGTGGCCGAGTTGCTGGCGCGGGTACGGGCCCGGCTGCGCTCCGCGGCACCGGGCGCGGCCGCGCGGTGGCTTTCCGGCGGTCCGGTGCGGCTGGACCTGCGCCGCCACCGCGCCGAGGTCGACGGTGCCGCCATCGACCTGTCGGCCCGGGAGTTCCTGCTGTTACAGCACCTGATGGCGCGCGGAGGTCAGGCGTGCAGCCGCCAGGAGCTACTCGCCGACGTGTGGGGCATGACGTTCGACCCCGGCAGCAACGTGGTCGACGTGTACGTGCGCCGCCTGCGCGGCAAGCTCGACCGACCCGGACGCATCGAGACAGTGCGCAATGTTGGCTACGCCTTCACCCTTGACTAACCGGCGCCTGGTCGCCGGGTGGGCCGTCTTCGCGGGGCTCAACGTCGTGCTCATGTACCTGCTGCCCGGCGAGGAGACCGTGCCGTTCCACTTCGTCTGGATCAGACTCGCCCTCGTCTACGGCTTCACGCACTGGCGCCCCTTCTGGATGATCAGCGCCCTTGCCCTCGTCATCATCTCTACCGGCGCGATCCTCGCCCACCACGCCGCCACCGGCGAGATCCGCTGGGAGGAGACCACCGAGGAACCGCTCATGGCCGCCATCTTCGGCGTCATGGTCTGGCACGTCTACCGCCGCCAGGTCCTGCTCCGTGAGGTGCAACGCGTCCACGAGGTGGACCGCCGCCGCAGCGAACGCCACCATCTGTTCGTCCGGCTCGCCTCCCACGAACTGCGCACCCCGATCACCGTGGCCCGCGGCTACACCGAACTGGTACGGGCCGCGCACGGCGACGAGAACACCCTCGGCGACACCGCCATCGTCCTCGACGAACTCGACAAGGTCGCCGGTATCACCCAGCGTCTGGTCACCCTCATGCAACTCGACGAACCGCACCCGATCCGGCGGGTGGACGTGGACGGCCAACTCATGCGCCTGGTGCGCCGGTGGGCGCCCACGGCCGACCGGGATTGGTCCGCCAGCTCCGCCATCGGGGAGGCGGTACTCAACCCGGACCGGTTCGAGGCCGCGCTGGACTGCCTCGTGGAGAACGCCATCAAGTTCACCAAGCCCGGCCAGCGCATCGAGGTCACCGGTACCCGCGCCGCGCACGGCTGGAGCGTCCAGGTCCGCGACCACGGCACCGGCATCTCACCGCAGACGGCACGGCACCTGCTCACCACACCGCCCGGCGAAACCACCGCGACCGGAACCGGGCTCGGGCTCGCGATCGTGCGCGCGGTCACCGAATCCCTTGGCGGGCACCTCACCATCACCGGCGCACCCGGCGAGGGCACCACCGTCACCCTGCACGTACCCCAGCCCGCGCTGGACCGGGCCGGCGGCGCCGAACTCGTCACACCGCCTCCGAGGTGATGTAGGCGCGGGCCTTCGCCAGCCGTACCTCCTCGGACAGCGTCTCGATGTCGTACGCGCCTTGGTGCCGGCGACCGTTGATGAAGAACGTAGGGGTACCCGAGACCCCGCTCACGTCCGCCGAGTCGACGTCCTCCGCGACCCGGGCGGCGCCGGTACGGTCGCGCAGGTCCTGCCGGAAGCGCTCCACATCCAGCTCCAACTGTTCCGCGTACCGGATGAGATCGGGTATGCGCAGCTCGCCCTGGTGCTCCATGAGCAGGTCGTGCATCTCCCAGAACCGCTCCTGCACGGCTGCCGCCTCGGCCGCCTCCGCGGCCAGCTGCGCGTGCGGGTGTACGTCCGGCAGCGGGAGGTGGCGCCACACGTACCGGACGTCCCCGTGCCCGGCGAGCAGCTCGCGTACGACCGGCTCGGCCTGGCCGCAGAACGGGCACTCGAAGTCGCCGTACTCGACGAGCGTCACCGGCGCCTCGTAGCTGCCGCGGATGTGGTCGCGCTCGGGGTCGACCGGTGCGGCCAGGTCGACGAGCACCTCGGTGGTGCCGAGCAGCGCCCGGAACCGGCGCACCGGCGACAGCCGCGCGGTGACCCGGAACACCAGCCAGGTCAGGACCGAGGAGACCAGCGCGGCGGTGAGCACGCCGAGCTTCGCCTGCTGCAGCGCCTCGCCCCGGAAGGCGAGGTTCGCGATCAGCAGGGACACGGTGAAGCCGATGCCCGCGATCTGGCCGACCGCCAGTACCGCCGCCCAGCCCACCGGCGGGCGCAGCCGGCCACCCGAGAGCTTGGATACGAGCCAGGTCGTGCCGACGATGCCGATCGGCTTGCCCGCCACGTACCCGATCACAATGCCCAGAGTGATGGGTGAGGTGAATGCGCTCGCCAGGAAGCTCGGGTTGATGGCGATACCGGAGTTGGCCAGTGCGAACAGCTGGACGATGAGGTAGCTCGTCCAGGGGTGGTACAGCTGCGCCAGCCGTTCGTTGGGCGAGATGGCCGAGGCCAACCCGATGCTCGCGGTGCGCGCCAGCTCCGGGGTCGGCTGCTCGCGGAAC
The DNA here is from genome assembly GCA_051986465.1 of Rugosimonospora sp. Lineage (GTDB taxonomy): Bacteria > Actinomycetota > Actinomycetes > Mycobacteriales > Micromonosporaceae > DATEJJ01. Next base: position 7,683 of record JBPYFB010000048.1, on the reverse strand, counting down.
GACCGGAACAGGTCGGTGGCCCGCTGCAGGTCGTCCCGCCCGGCCGGGTAGGCGAACGTCAGCAGGCCGAGTACCAACCCGACGACGATCGGGTCGATGCCGGAGCGGTGGGCGGCCAGCCAGGCCACGGCGCCGAGCAGGGCGTAGACGAGCCCGATCCGGATGCCCAGGGCCCGTACGCCCAGCAGCACCACGAGCACGGCGAGCAGGACCACCAGCGCCATCACGTCGATGCGCTCGCTGTAGGCGACCGCGATCACGCCGAGCGAGACGAAGTCGTCGACGACGCTGACGGTGAGCATGAAGACCCGCAGGCGGTCGGGGAAGCGGGGGCCGACGAGGGCGAGCATGCCGAGCGCGAACGCGGTGTCGCTGGCCATCGTGGTACCCCAGCCGTGCGCCGAGGGCTGCCCGGCGTTGAAGACCAGGTAGATCGCGACGGGTACCACCATGCCGCCGACCCCGGCCAGCAGCGGCAGCGTCACCCGCCGCCGATCCCGCAGCTCCCCCATGTCGAACTCGCGCCTGGCCTCCAGCCCGACGACGAAGAAGAAGAACGTCATCAGCCCGCTGTTGATCCACGCGCGCAGGTTCTGGGAGACGTCCCAGCTGCCCAGCCGTAGGGACAGGTGGGTGTTCCAGACCCGGTCGTAGGAGGAGGCGTCGAGGTTGACCCAGACGAGCGCCACCACCGCCGCGCCGAGCAGCACCGCGGCGCTGCCGGTCTCGGTGCGCAAGAAGCGGCGCAGCGGCGTCTCGACGCCCCGGGCCGAAGTCGTGCGCCCCAGCAAGGGCCGCCGATCGCTCATTCCATGATTGTGTCTGAGCACCGGGTGACGCCGCACCCGACCTTCATCAAGATCAGCCGAGCCCGGTCACCCTCAAGATCACGCGACCTCGAAGCCGTACACCGTCGTGGTCCGGTAGACCTCACCGGGGCGCAGCACTGTGGATGGAAACTCCGGATGGTTGGGCGAATCCGGGAAGTGCTGGGTTTCGAGGGCGAACGCGTCGCCCTGCCGGTACGCGCGACCCGACGGGCCGACCAGCGCGCCGGTCAGGAAGTTGCCGGTGTAGAACTGCAGCCCGGGCTGGTCGGTGTGTACGGTCAGCACCCGCCCGGTACCCGGCTCCACCACGCGCGCCGCGAGCGGCAGCGCCTCGTCCCCGCCGCGCAGCACGAAGTTGTGGTCGTACCCGGTCGCGCGCAGCAGTTGCTCGAAGGGTTCCCGGATGCGCGCCCCGATGGCCGTGGGCGTGGTGAAGTCCAGCGGCGTACCGGCGACGCTCGCCAGCTCGCCGGTCGGGATGAGCTGCGCGTCCACCGGCGTGTACCGGTCCGCGTTCAGCGCCACCACGTGCTCGTAGACGCCGCCGGTACCCTCACCGGCGAGGTTGAAGTACGTGTGGTTGGTGAGGTTCACGACGGTGGGCGCGTCGGTGGTGGCGAGATAGTCGATACGCAACCGGTTGTCGGGGGTCAGCGTGTACGTCACGGTCAGGTCGAGCGTGCCCGGGTACCCCTGGTCGCCGGCGGGGCTCACGTACTGGAGGGCCAGGGCGTCCTCGCCGACCGCGTCCGCCTGCCATATGTGCTTGTCCAGCCCGACGGTACCGCCGTGCAGGCTGTTGGGTCCGTCGTTGACCGGCACCTGGTAGCGCACACCGTCCACTGTGAACGTTCCGCGCGCGATCCGGTTCGCGTACCGGCCGGTGATGGTCCCGAAGTACGGGCTCTTCGCGACGTAGTCGTCGAGGTTGTCGAAGCCGAGCGCGACGTTGGCCAACTGGCCGTCGCGATCGGGTACCTCGATCGACTGGACGATCCCGCCGTAGGTCAGCACGCGCACCACGGTGCCGCGCTCGTTCTCGAGCGTGTACCGCTCGACCGCGCCCTCGGACGTGCCGCCCCACGGCTCCTTGGTGATCATCACCCTCCCGATTGTTAATTCGACCCGTTCATTTTGGCCCGTTCATTTTGGTCCGTTGATTTTGGCCCATCGAAGCTAAGCGATGAGGTCACACCCGTCAACGTAGAGATCATATATTTCATTTGCCCGCCAGGCCCGGGACCGCCGCGGACCGCCCGTCGAACCTGCTGGAACACGGCGTAACTTTCCGTCGCATTCTCGACGGAACCATTACTAGGCTTGGTATCTCAGATCACAATCCAGCTGCCGAGGCGGCCTCGACGTGGCTGCCCGCGCGGAAGGACGACAAACATGATGCGGTGGCTCATCGGGTCCAGCCTCCGGCTGGCTCCCGTACTGGCGGCCGTCGCGGCCGCTGTGCTGTCTCTGGGCGTCGTGCAGGCGCGCCACGCGTCCGTCGACACATTACCGGAGTTCGGGCCACCGCACGTCCAGGTTCAAACCGATGCGCCCGGCCTGTCGGCGGTCGAGGTCGAGCAGTTCATCACGGTACCGCTGGAGGACGAACTCAACGGCGTCGCGTGGGTGGACCAGATCCAGTCGCGCTCCATCGAGGGACTGTCCACCATCGATCTGACCTTCCAGCGCGGTACCGACGTGTTGCGGGCCCGGCAGCTCGTGACCGAGCGGCTGGCGCAGGGGCCGGGCGTGGCCAACATCGGCACCCCACCGGTCATGGTCCAGCCGACCTCGTCGCAGACCCGGGTCATGATGGTCTCCCTCTCGTCGAAGCAGCAGTCGCTGATCGACCTCTCCACCCTGGCCCGCTGGAAGATCCGCCCGCGCCTGATGGCCGTGCCGGGAGTGGCGAACGTAGACATCTGGGGCCAGCGTGACCAGCAGCTCCAGGTACTCGTCGACCCGGTACGGCTGCACCAGAACAACGTCACCCTGAACCAGGTCATCGATACCGCCGGCAACGCGCTGTGGTCCTCGCCGCTCACCTTCGTCGAGGCGTCCACCCCCGGTACCGACGGCTTCATCGATACCCCCAACCAACGCCTGTCGATCCAGCACATCCTGCCGATCACCTCCGCCAGCCAGTTGGCACAGGTCACCCTGTCCGACACCGGCGACAAGACGATCCGCCTCGGCGACGTCACCGACGTCGTCAAGGACCACCAGCAGATGATCGGCGACGCGGTACTCGACGACGGGCCGGGCATCATGCTCGTCATCGAGAAGCTGCCCGGCGCCGATACCCAGGCGGTCAGCCGGGCGGTACAGGCCGCGCTGGATTCCATGCGCCCGGGCCTGTCCGGGGTGACCGTCAATACCAACGTCTTCCGCCCGGCGTCGTTCATCCAGACCGCGCTGCACAACGTCGGCCTGGCCGCCGGCATCGGCCTGGTACTGATGATCCTGCTGTTCGGCGCGGCGCTGCGCTCGTTCCGCGCGGCGCTGGTCGGCACGGTCGCCGTCGCGCTGTCCGTCGTCGCCGCCGGGTACGTGCTGTACCTGCGCGGCACCACGTTCACCACGATCACCCTGGTCGGCCTCGTCGTCGCGCTCGGCGTCGTCGTGGACGACGCGGTCACCGGCGTCATCGCGGTGCGGCGCCGTCGTGGCGAGCCGTCCCAACCGCCAGATCACCTCATCGAGGCGTACGCGAGCCTGCGCGCGCCCCTCGGGTACGCGACCGCGGCCATTGTGCTCGCCGCGCTGCCGGTGCTCCTGCTGACCGGCGTCGCCGGCGACTTCGGGCTGCCGCTGATCGCCTCGTACCTGCTCGCCGTCGGCGTCTCGCTCGCCGTGGCGCTGACCGTCACGCCGGCGCTCGCCAGCCTGCTTCGGGTACCGCAGCCGCGCCCCACCCGCGTAGGTGGCTGGCTGCGGCGCCGGCTGGACGGCAGCGTAGGCCCGTTCGTACGCCGGCCGGTCGCGGCGTACCTGCTGGCCGGAGTGCTCGCGATACTCAGCCTCGCGCTGGTACCGCAGATGGGGGCGCACCCGGTGATCCCGCAACTGCAGGACCGCGACCTCGTCGTCGCGTGGCAGGCCGCACCGGGCACCTCGCTACAGGCGATGGACCAACTCACCGCGTCGCTGCGCCAGCAGATCGGTGCGGTGCCCGGGGTACGCGAGGTCTCCGGCGAGGTGGGCCGCGCGCTGACCTCCGACCAGATCGTCGACGTCAACTCCGGCGAGGTCTGGATCAACCTGCGCTCCTCGGCCGACTACGACGCGGCGCGCGGCGCGATCGACCGGGTACTCGCCGGGTACCCGGGCCTGAAGCACCAGCTCTACACGTACGCCAACCAGCAACTCAGCGCGGTCGAACAGAGCTCGGGCAGCGCGCTGACGGTGCGGCTGTACGGTACGGACTACCCCCAGCTCGCCAACCAGGCGCAGAAGATCCAGGCCCTACTGTCCACAGTGCACGGTGTGCGCGCGGCGACGGTACAGTCCCCCACGCTCCAGCCGACCGTGGAGATCCAGGTGAACCTGGACCAGTCCCAGCGGTACGGGCTCAAGCCCGGCGACGTACGGCGTGCCGCCGCCACTCTCCTCTCCGGCCTCGCCGTCGGCAGCCTGTACCAGGACCAGCAGATCTTCGACGTGGTCGTCTGGGGCGAGCCCACCATCCGCGACAGCCTCACCAGCGTGCAGAACCTGCTCATCGACACACCCTCGGGCGGGCAGGTGCGCCTTGCGGACCTCGCGTCGGTCAAGCTCGCCTCCGATCCCGCCGCCATCGATCACGACGGCACCTCGCGCTACGTCGACGTCACCGCCAGCGTGCAGGGTGCCGACCTGGGCAGCGTGCTGCGGACGGTACGGGCGCAGGTGGGCGCGATGGCGCTCCCCCTCGCGTACCGCACGAGCGTCTTCAGCGACCTGACCGGGCCGCGCGACGCCAACCACCGCCTGCTCTACGGCATCCTCGCCGCGTTCGTCGCGCTGATCCTGGTGCTGCAGGCGGCCTTCCGCAGCTGGCGGGTTGCCGCACTGCTCATCGTCGCGCTGTGGCTGTCGGGTACCGGCGCGGTACTCGCCGCGCTGCCTGTCGGCGGTGTCAAGACGCTCGGCGCGCTCGCCGGCCTGCTGACCGTGTTCGGGGTCGCGGCGCGCTTCGCCGTCACGATGGTCGCCCGGTACCAGAGCCTGCGCGTCGAGCGGCCACAAGACCCGCACCCGGAGGTCGTCCTCGCCGCGACCCGGGAGCGCGCGCCGCAGGTGGTCCTCACGACTCTCGCGGTCGCCGTCGCGGTCACGCCCTTCCTCACGCTGCGCGGGGTACCGGGTGGGGAGGCGCTGCGCCCGCTCGCCGCCGCGGTGCTCGGCGGGCTGGCGAGCTCCGCGCTGGTGACCCTGTACCTGCTGCCGGCTCTGTACCTCGCCTTCGCCGGCCGCGCGCGCACACCCACCGGACCGGAGCGGGGCCCGCAACAGCCGACCGTGCCACGCCAGGCGACCGGCGCCGAGCCGACCGAGCGGCTCGTCCCGGCCGCGGCACCCGCACCTCCGGCGGCACCGCCGGCTACGGACGAGGCGACCCAGCGGCTGGAGCTGGCGACGGACGTGACCACCCGCCTGCCGCGCCCCGCCGATCCCGTACCGAAGCCTGCGGAGGCGCCGCCGCGGTCGGCAAAACGTGTGGTGCCGACACCGGTATGGGTCGAGCCGCCCGCCGACTCGCCGACGGTACGCCTGCAGCTACCCGACAAGCCCGAATCCGAGTGAGGCGGCCATGAGGTACCGCATCCTCGTGTGCGCCGCGGTCGGGGTCGCGGCCGTGGCCCTGGCCGGCTGCGCGAACGCGAGCGGGCCCGCCGAGGTCAACTACCCGCAGCCGGCCACCCTGTCGACGATCGCGGGCAGCGACGTCTACAAGGTGACCCTCACCCAGCTCGCCGCCCGCCAGTTGGGCATCCGCACCACGGCCGTGGTCGCCGCGCCGGCCAGCCGGAACGAGACGGTCATCCCGCTGACCGCGCTCGTGTACGGGCCGGACGGCGCCGCGTGGGCGTACGCGAACACCGCCCCGCTCACCTATGTCCGCCAGCCCGTGGTCATCGACCGCATCGACGGGGACACCGTGGTGCTGCGCTCAGGTCCGGCGCTCGGCACGCAGGTGGTCACCGTCGGCGGGCCGGAGTTGCTGGGCGCCGAGTACGGGGTCGGGGAGGAGTAGCCGTGCGGGGAGGCTCGATGATGCGGCGGGTGGTCGCGGGAAGCCTGAGGTTCCGCTTCCTCGTGGTCGCCGCCGCCCTGGCGATGATGGTCTTCGGCGTCGGTACCGTGCGGCAGATGCCGGTCGACGTCTTTCCCGAGTTCGCGCCGCCACAGGTGGAGGTGCAGACCGAGAGCCTGGGACTGTCCACAACGGACGTTGAATCCCTTGTGACGGTACCGCTGGAGCAGGCGCTGTCCGGGGTACCCGGCCTCGCCGACCTGCGCTCCACGTCGGTACCGCAGCTCTCCGACATCCTGCTCATCTTCAAGTCGGGTACGGACGTGTTGGAGGCGCGCCAGCGGGTACAGGAGCGACTGTCCACTGTGGCCTCAACGCTGCCCACGTGGGCCTCTCCCCCGGTCATGCTGCCCCCGGTCTCCGCCACCGGGCGGGTGCTGCAGATCGGCATCTCGTCGAAGAAGCTGTCCCTGATCGAGCTGTCCCAACTGGCGTACTGGCGGATCCGCCCGCAACTGCTGCGGGTACCCGGGGTCTCCAACGTGGCCATCTGGAACGAGCGCCAGCCCAGCCTCCAGGTACAGGTCGACCCGAACAAGATGGTCGCCAAGGGCGTCACACTGGAGGACGTACAGACGACGACGGCCGACGCGCTCGACACCGGCGTGCTGAAGTTCTCCTCCGGCCACGCGCTGTCCGGCGGCGGCATCGTGGACGATCCCACGAAGCGGCTGGAGATCGAGCACGTGCTGTCGCTGTCGACGCCGCAGACCCTGGCGCGGGTACCGCTGGAGGGCGACAGCAAGGTACGCCTGGGCGACGTGGCCACGGTCGTGCAGGACCACCAGCCGCTGATCGGCGACGCGGTCGTCAACGGCGGCGAGGGGCTGCTGCTCGTCGTTGAGAAGCTGCCGTGGGGCAACACGCTGACCGTGACGAAGGGCCTTGAGGACGCGATCCGGTCACTGCAGCCGAGCATGCCGGAAGTCACCTTCGACACCACCATCTTCCGGCCCGCCACCTACATCGACGACTCCATCCGCAACCTGACGACCGCGCTGCTGCTGGGTTTCCTGCTGGTCGTCGTGATCCTCGTGCTGTTCCTCTTCGAGGGCCGGGTCGCGGTGATCAGCCTGGTCACGATCCCGCTGTCGCTGATGGCCACGCTCCTCGTGCTGCGCGCCGGGCACGCCACCATCAACACGATGACGCTCGCCGGTCTGATCATCGCGCTCGGCGCGGTGGTCGACGACGCCATCATCGACGTGGAGAACATCCTCAGACGGCTGCGCCAGCACCGGACGGCGGGCAGTGACAAGTCGACCGCGGCCATCATCCTCGAAGCGTCGCTGGAGGTGCGCAGCCCGATCGTGTACGCGACGCTCATCATCGTGGCCGCCGCGGTACCGGTGTTCCTGCTGCACGGCCTGACCGCCTCGTTCTTCCGGCCGCTGTCGGTGACGTACACGCTGGCGATCCTCGCCTCGATGGTGGTCGCGCTGACCGTCACCCCGGCGCTCACGCTCATCCTGCTGCGCAAGGCCCGCGTCGAGCGGCACCAGTCGCCGGTGGTACGGGTACTGCAGCGCGGGTACGGCGCCGTGCTCTCCCGTATCG
>JBPYFB010000047.1:0-6028 GCA_051986465.1 Rugosimonospora sp. | reverse complement strand
GCTGCCGTCCGGCTGGAAGTCGACGATCCGCGGAGCCGCTGGCGTTGACCACAGTGGACACTCCACTGTCCACATTGGTCACCTTGGTGAGCAGGGGACCGTTGAACGCCTCGCCGCCGGGACAGCCGGCAGGCCGAGCAGAGCCGCCGCGGTCGTGGTTACGAGCGCCGTTCGTCGCACAGTCTGCCTCCTGAAGATCGACTTACCAATCACTAACTCCCACTAACCACTAGTCCTCATCTAACCGGTTAGGGCACGCGCTACTGAGCGTCGGCGCGGCCCCACCGGCCCGGCAGGCCATGCAGGGCAAGGCGGCCGATCGGCTCGGGCAGGTGCGGATCGGTGCGCGGACCCGCCGCGGTGGGCTGCAGGCCGAGGAGGACGCGGATCAGCAGGAGCGGCGTGCCGGCCGCCCACGCCTGCGGCGCGGCGGCTCCGGGATAGGGGACGGGCACGGTGGTGTGGGCGCGCTCCTCGCCACAGAACACCTCCGGCAGCCGGTACCCGAAATGCGGTGCGGCTTCAAGGATTCCGGCCGCGACCCGGGCGGCTTCCCGGTGCAGGCCATAGCGGGCCAGGCCGGCGGCGGCCAGCGCGTTGTCGTGCGGCCAGACGCTGCCGTTGTGGTATGTGATCGGGTTGTACACCGGCTGCCCGGCGGCGAGGGTACGCACGCCCCAGCCCGAGTACAGCCGGGAACCGAGCAGGTGTGCGGCGACCGAGCGGGCACGCTCGTCCGGCACGATGCCGCTCCACAGCAGGTGGCCCATGTTGGAGGCGAGCGTGGGTACCGGCTGCTTCTCGCCGTCCAGGGCAAGCGCGTAGTGCTCCTGCTCGGGAAGCCAGAAGGCCTGGTTGAACCGGTCCCGCAGGGTGGCCGCCTCCCGTTCCAGCCCGTCCGCCAGATCCGGGTCCTGCCAGACCTCCCGCGCGAGCCGGGCGGTGCGCCGCCGGGCATCGTAGGCGTAGCCCTGGATCTCGCAGGTGGCGCGCGGCAGAGGTGCGAGCCGACCGTCCGGGTACACGATCGATGTCGTGGAATCCTTCCAGCACTGGTTTGCCATGCCGCTGCGGCGGTTGCGGGTCGCGTACTCCAGGAACCCGTCACCGTCGAGGTCGCCGTACCGGCGCATCCACTCCACGGCCTGGCGGGCCGGCAGCTCCAGTTCCCGTACCGTGTCGGTGTCCCCGGTCCACCGCTCGTACTCGTCCAGGACGATGAGGAACAGCGGGGTCGCGTCGCACGCGCCGTAGTACGGCGACTGCGGCCACTCGCCGAAGAAGACTCCTTCGCCGTGGCGCAACTCGTGGAGTATCTTCCCGGGTTCGGCGTCGCGGAAGTCGTCGACCTCGGTGGCCTGCCACGCCGCCAGCGCGCGCAGCGTGGTCCGGCACAGCTCGGGTATGAACGGCAGGGCCTGGTAGCTGGCGATGAGGCTGTCCCGGCCGAACAGCGCCATGTACCAGGGCACGCCGGCCGCGGGCAGCGCCGCATGTCCCGTGATTTCGGGGCGGAAGCGCAGCGCGGCGAGGTCGGCGAGGCTGTGCCGGTACGTGCTGGCGAGCACCGCCCAGTCGGTATCCAGCGCCGGTGGTCCGGACAGCCACGCCGGCCGGGTCGCCGCGGCCCGCGGCCGGTCATCCCGACCGTTCGTCTCGTCCCGGTCGCAGTCCGGGTCACCGTCCGGGTCGCGCTCCGCGTCGCCGTCCGGGTCGCCACAGCCCAGCAGGACCGCCACGTTGGTGGACCACATGCCGCCCGGTGGGATGGTGGCGTGGAAGGTCGCGCACCGCCCGTTCAGCACCGCGTCCGGCGCCCGGACCCGGGTGTACCGGCGGAAGCCGTCGTGCTCGTACCGGAGCAACACCTCCCCGTCGCGTACGTCGGCGCTGACCTGCCGGTGGTGCGGCAGCCCGTCCCGGACCTCGAACAGCTCGGCGAAGTCCGCCTCGAACGCGAGCGTGAGGGTCAGCCGGCGCTCGCGCTCGGAGTTGTTGCTGAGGCTGACCGTTTCCCGCAGGCCGCCCGCCAGCCGCCGGCGACGCAGGATGCCCAGGCTGGGCGCATCCTGGCCCGGGCCGGCCGGCTCGGCCAGGTAGAAGACGGCCGAGTCGTACGCGATCAGCTCGGCGGTCAGCGACAGCAGCGGCTCCGCGTCCAGGCGCAGCTCCCAGTGGGACAGGTGGCGGGTGTCGCGGTAGAACAGGCCGTCGCAGTCGGCGGCCGCGTTACCGTCCCGGTCGCAGGTCATGAAGGTACTGCCGTCGACGAGGTGCTGCACTGCCATGCCCCGGACATGCCCGCGTACCGACCGGCTATTCGTCCGCCCGGATTCCGGTCGGGGCAGCCGTTTGGGACGCCCGCCGGTGGGTAGCCCGTGCCCACACGACGAGGGAGGCTTCGATGCTGCCGCGCCTGCTGGGGTTGCGTCGAAAGCCGCTGGCGCAGTCTGTCGCGGAGGGTGTCGCGGCCGGGGCGGATGACCGGTTGGGCGCGGCGTCGCTGCTGCGCCGTACCATCAACAAGGTCTTCCCCGACCACTGGTCGTTCATGCTCGGTGAGATCGCCCTGTACTCGTTCATCATGCTGATCCTGACCGGTACGTTCCTGGCGCTGTTCTTCACCCCGTCGATGGTCGAGACCCCGTACCGGGGCGGGTACCTGCCGCTGCGCGGGATACCCGTCACCGAGGCGTACCGGTCCACTTTGGACCTGTCGTTCGACGTGCGCGGCGGGCTGCTCATCCGGCAGATGCACCACTGGTCGGCCAACCTCTTCATGGCCTCGATCGTGGTACACATGCTGCGCATCTTCTTCACCGGTGTGTTCCGCAAGCCGCGCGAGCTCAACTGGGTCATCGGGCTGTCCATGTTCTGGCTCGGTTTCCTGGAGGGCTTCGCCGGCTACTCGCTGCCCGATGACGGGTTGTCGGGGACCGGGCTGCGCATCGGATACTCCATCCTGTTGAGCGTTCCGGTCGTCGGTACCTGGGCGGCGACCAGCCTGTTCGGCGGGGAGTTTCCCGGCACCGAGATCCTGCACCGCCTGTACATCGCGCACGTGTTCCTGATACCGGGCGCGATCGCCGCGCTGATCGCCGTACACCTGGCCCTGATCGTCAAGCAGAAGCACACGCAGTGGCCGCGCCCCGGGCATACCTCCCGCAATGTGGTGGGTACCCGGATGGTGCCCGGCTTTGCCATGTCGAGCATCGGGCTGCAGATGGCGGTCTTCGGCGTCATCGCATTCCTCGGCGGCGTCATGCAGATCAACCCGGTCTGGCTGTGGGGGCCGTACCAGTCCGCCGCGGTCACCTCGAACGCGCAGCCCGACTGGTACGTGTGGTTCCTGGAGGGTGCGCTGCGGCTCTTCCCGGCCTGGGAGATCCGCGCCTTCGGATACTCCATTCCGTCGCCGTTCTGGCCCGGCGTGGTCCTGCCCGGCCTGCTGGCGATGCTGGCGTTCGGGTATCCCTGGCTGGAGTCGCGACACACCGGCGACCGCGGCCGGCACGAGCTGGCGCAGCGCCCGCGGGACGCGCCGGCGCGTACCGCGGTGGGCGCCATGGCCGTCACCTTCTATCTGGTGCTCGCGGCGTGGGCCGCGGACGACACCCTCGCGTTCGTGTTCCGCCTCGACGTCAACGGCCTGGTATGGGCCGGCCGCGTCGGCATCCTGCTGCTGCCCCCGCTGGCCTATTACGTCACCTACCGGCTGGCGCTCAACCTCCAGCAGCACGACCGCGAGGTGCTCCGGCACGGCATCGAAATCGGCCTCATCAAACGCGGCCCGAACGGGCGGTACGTGGAGCTCCACCAACCGCTGGGCGAGCTTTCCGAGCACGGCCACGGCGAACTGCCGTACCGCGGGTGGGTGGTGCCCAAGCGGGCGCAGCGCGTCATGTCCCTGCGCAAGTCGATGCTCGGGTTCTTCGTCCCCATCCCGGCAGAACCGGACGGCCCCATCCCGGCCGAACCGGACGGCGACGGCCACCCGGCACGGCGGGCCGGGCAGCCGGGTGAGCAGCCGCCGCCGGCCGCCAGTCACGGTGCGGCGGCGGGCCGGCAGACCGGTGCGGACCGAGCTCGCTAAATGCGATGATTGCGATATGCAAGGCAAGCCTTCTCGGACCTCCCCGGACACCCAGGAAGAGTTGGTCGAGGCGCTGCTGTCCGCCGGCCGCGCCATGGTGGCGGTGGCCGCCCGGTCGCTGGCCGACCACGACGCCGACGTGACGCTGCCCCAGTACCGGGCGCTGGTCGTACTGGCCTCCCGGGGCCCGCAGCGGGTGGTGGACATCGCCACCGAGTTGGGCGTGTATCCGTCGACCGGCACCCGGATGTGCGACCGGTTGGTACGCAAGAGGCTGATCCGCCGCTACCGCACGCCGACGGACCGGCGGGCGGTGCGGGTGACGCTCACGCCCGCGGGGCGCCGGTTGGTGGAGGAGGTGACCGCGCGCCGCCGGGAGGAGCTGATCCGGATGGTGAAGACGATGCCTGAGCGGTGGCACCGACCGGTCATCAAGGCGCTGCGCACGCTCGCCGACAGCGCTGGCGAAGTGCCCGAGAACGAGTGGTGGATGGGCTGGCACAACGCGGAGCCCGAGGACGAGGAGGCATAGCCCGCATCCGTCGCGTTTGCCGCCGGGAGCGCCGGGTATAGCGGCGGGAATGCGTACCGAAGCCAAGGTTTTCAATCTGGTGGCCGCGTTCCTCTATCTGGTGGGCGGGGTCTACGCCTGGTGGACGTACCAGTCAGTGCGCCACGTGGAGTTCGCCGGCACCGCCGCCCTGGTGCTGTCCGCCACCTTGGCGGCGATGTGCGGGCTGTACTTCGCGTTCGTGTCGCGCCGCATCCCGCCCCGACCGGAGGACCGGCCCGACGCCGACATGGCCGACGGCGTGGGCGATGTCGGGTTCTTCAGCCCGGGCAGCTACTGGCCCCTGGGTGTGGGCCTGGCCGTCATCCTGTTCGCGTTCGGCGTTGCCATGCGCCAGTTGTGGCTGGGCGGCGTGGGCCTGGTCGCTCTGCTGTTCGCCACCGGTGGCCTGCTGTTCGAGTACTACGCCGGCTGGGGCCGACGCGGTGACTGAGGAGCGTCGGCATGACTGAACCCGAGCCGGGCAGCACGGCCGTCGTCGCGCCTCCACGCACCAGCCCGGCCGTCGGGCCGGGGCCGGTCCGCCAGGTGCCGAAGGGTTCGGTATTCGGCAGCCTGTTGCGTACCACCGACGCGAAGCAGGTCGGCCTGTTGTATCTGGTCACCTCATTCGGCTTCTTCATCGTCGGTGGCTTCATGGCGATGCTGATGCGCGGCGAACTGGCCCGGCCGGGTCTGCAGTTCCTCTCCCCGGAGCAGTACAACGAACTGTTCACCGAGCACGGCACGATCATGTTGCTGCTGTTCGCGACGCCGATCCTGTTCGCGTTCGCCAACTACATCGTGCCGCTGCAGATCGGCGCGCCGGACGTGGCCTTCCCGCGCCTGAACGCGCTCGCGTACTGGCTGTACCTGTTCGGCGGCATCATGGTGGTCAGCGGATTCCTCAGCCCGGAGGGGGCACCCGACTTCGGCTGGACCGCATACGCCCCATTGTCCGAGGCGCGGAACACCCCCACCGTCGGTGCCAATCTGTGGATTATGGGACTCGTCGTATCGGGTCTGGGTACGATCCTCGGCGCGGTGAACATCACCACCACGATCGTGACGCTGCGCGCGCCCGGGATGACCTTCTTCCGGATGCCCATCTTCACGTGGAACATCCTGATCACCGCGATCATGGTGCTGATGGCGTTCCCCGTGCTGACCGCGGCGCTGCTCGCGCTGCTCGCCGACCGGGAACTGGGTACCCACGTGTACGACCCGGCGACCGGCGGCCCGATCCTGTGGCAGCACGTGTTCTGGTTCTTCGGCCATCCCGAGGTGTACATCGTCGCGCTGCCGTTCTTCGGCATCGTCACCGAGGTGATCCCGGTCTTCAGCCGCAAGGCACTCTTCGGGTACAAGGGCATGGTCGCGGCGAC
>JBPYFB010000046.1:0-32785 GCA_051986465.1 Rugosimonospora sp. | reverse complement strand
CGGTGGCGGCCGGATCGCCGAGGAGTTGGAACGCCTGGCAGCGGCAGCCGCCGAAGTCGACGTCGCGCAGCGAACAGTCGCGGCACGGTTCAGGCAGCCACCCGGTACCGCGGAATCTGTTGAACGCGGCCGAGTCGTACCAGACCGTGCGCAGCTCCGCCCGCCTGGCGCTGGGGATGTCGAGTCCGGGCAGCGATCCGGCGGCGAGGCAGGGCAGCACGTCGCCGTTCGGAGCCACCACCAGTTGCCGGTTGCCCCAGCCATCCATGCACGGTTTGGCGGTACCGGTCTGGTAGTCGGCGGCGACGTACACGATCTCGATGCGGTCGCCATGTCGTTGCCGGGCCGCGGCCGCCGCTCGCTGGGCGGCGAGGACCTGTTCGTCGGTGGGCATCAACGCGCCCCGGTTGCGCAGTGCCCAGCCGTAGAACTGGGTGTGCGCGAGTTCCAGGCGGTCGGCGCCGAGCGCCGCGGCGAGCTCGGCGATGCCGTCGATCCGCTCGATGTTGGCCCGGTGCAGCACCATGTTGACGGTCAGCGGCATCCCGTGCTCGCGTACCTGTGCGGCGATCGCGAGCTTGCGGGAGTGTGCCGGCATGCCGGCGATGTCGTCGGCGACTGGCTGGCGATCGTCCTGAATGGAGAGTTGGAAATGGTCCAGCCCGGCATCCGCGAGCGCGGTCAGGGTTGCGGGCGCCAGCGGGATGCCACTGGTGACGAGGTTGACGTACATGCCCAACCGGTGCGCCTCGCCGACCAGTTCCGGCAGGTCGCGGCGCAGCAGCGGCTCACCGCCCGAGAAGTGCACCTGCAGCACGCCGAGCGAGCGGGCCTCCGCCAGCAGCCGCAGCCAGTCGGCCGTGCTCAGTTCGTCGCGGTAGTCGGTGAGGTTGAGCGGGTTGGCGCAGTAGGTGCAGTGCAGCGGGCACCGGTACGTCACCTCGGCGAGCAGGCCGAGCGGTGCGGGCTCGCCGGCCTCAGCACCGGTACCAGCCGCACGCGTTGCCACGGCCGGCAGCCCGGTACCGTCGGTCGCCAGCACCCGCCGGGTCTCGAGGTCAGCCAGCAGTTCGCGGACGTCGGCGGCTGATACCCCTTCGTAGTCCGCGGATAAGTCGGCGGCGATCTGGTCGGCATCGCGCCGGCCGTCGCAGCGCCGCAGGACGGCCGCTGCCGTGTCGTTGAGCAGCAGTACGCCCTCCGGATAGAGCAGGGCGTCGCACTGCCGCACCGGATCGTGCACGAGCCGCACGCCGCGGCGTAATCCGGCCGGGCTGGCCGGCGGGGTCACTGCCGGCCCGCATAGTCGATCGCGTCGAGCATCGCGCCCAGCACGTCGCACTTGAACTTCAGCGCGGCGACGGCGGCGTCCTGCTCGGCCCGCGTGACGCAGTGCGCGAGTACCAGGTCCAGGGTGACCGTAGAGTCGCGGCTCGCCATCGGTATGCGCTTCTCGAAGTAGGCCAGGCCGTCGGGTTTGATCCAGTCGTAGTGGTGGCGCCAGGCCCGTACCCGGTCGCTCATGTGCTGCGGGGAGAACATCTCGGTCAGCGCGGCGGCGACCGCCTCGGTCCACGGGCGGGTCTGGCAGAAGTTCAGGTACGCGTCGACCGCGAACCGGGTACCGCGCAGTACCTGGGTTTCGCCGGCTACCTCGGCGGGGTCCAGGCCGACCGCCTCGGCCAGGGCCAGCCAGTCGGCCTGGCCGCCATCACTGTCCTGGTCCCCGTCGTAGAACGCCAGGCGCCGTGTCCACACTCGACGGACCTCGGCGAGCGGGCAGTTGGCGACGATGGCTGCGTTCTTGCGGGCCAACCGATTCTGGTAGTACCAGCGGTTGGCGACCCAGCGGCGGATGTCCTCGACGGTGGCGCCGCCGGCGTGCAGTCGCACATGGAACGGATGCCTGTCCCAGTAACGGTCCCGCACGCCGGACAGCGCCCGCGTGAACTCCGCCCGGTTCAGCGGTGGTTCTGCCATGGATCGCCGCTACCCGCATAGGCCGTGATCTCGGGCCGCGTCTCGAGGCATTCGACTCGCGGACGGGACCAGATCGCGCGTTGCGGCCGGACGGGTGGAGCCGGCGGAGCCTGGGTCGTCGACGGCATGAGAGGTCTCCTCATCTCAGTCCGCGTAGCGGACCTTACGAACCGCGTATTGGTCTTCGTGACCATACGCCGACCGACCCCGGCGGGCAAGGCTCCCGATCAGTCACCGGACCATGTCGATTGTGGCCTTGTGGGCGGGTGGTGACGGGTCTATCTTGACGTCCATATAGCGGATCGATAGGTCCATCTGACGGATCAGCTATCTGGAGAGGGCAGCATGCCGAGGATCCATCGAAGAGAACTTCTCAAGGGCACCGCCGCTGCGGCGGTGGGCGCCACGCTGGGCGAAGCCGCGATCGAACCCGCCAGCGCCCAGGCGCCCGACGAG
Organism: Rugosimonospora sp.; assembly: GCA_051986465.1. Classification (GTDB taxonomy): domain Bacteria; phylum Actinomycetota; class Actinomycetes; order Mycobacteriales; family Micromonosporaceae; genus DATEJJ01. The sequence continues at coordinate 30,349 of JBPYFB010000046.1, read as the reverse complement.
CGCGCACCGGCCTGGTCAACCCCCGGTGGCAGGGACTTCCCCAAGGTCGGTGGCAACCTTGGTAACCAGAACTACACGGCGCTGTCCGGCATCGACCGGCAGAACGTCCGCCGGTTGGGTGGCGCCTGGGTCAACCGCATCGAGGGCGGCATCACCACCGGTACCAACCAGAGCACCGCCGTCGCCGTCGACGGCGTGCTCTACATCGAGTCCGCGTTCGGCAACGTGTTCGCCGTCGACGGCGCGACCGGCGTCACGAAATGGAAGTACACCCAGACCCGGGGCTCGGTGACCCGCCGGGGCGTGGCGGTCGGCCAGGGCATGGTCTTCACGCATGGCAAGGGCAGCTGGATCATCGCCCTCGACCAGCAGACCGGTCAGGTCGTCTGGGAGCGGCAGATCACCGGCTACGGCACCATGGAGAAGGTCGCCGTCACGTACCACGACGGCATGCTCTACTGCGGTACCCACGACAGCGACCGGGCCGCCGCGCTCGCCCTGAACGCCAACGACGGCAGCATCGTCTGGACGTTCTGGGGTGCGCCCGGTACCGGCGAACTCGGCAACGACACCTGGGCGGGCACCTCCTGGCAGACCGGCGGCTGCACGCCCTGGATGCACCCAGCCATCGATACCGATCTCGGGATGGTGTATTGGGCGTTCGGCAACGCGCGCGGCAGCAACTCGTCCCAGGACGGCTCCAACCGCGAGGGTGCCAACCTGTTCTCCAGTTCGCTCGTCGCGATGGACCTCAAGACCGGTGAGTACCGCTGGCACTTCCAGTCCATCCACCACGGCATCTGGGACATGGACAACGTCATGGCGCCGGTGCTCGCCGACGTACGGATCCAGGGACGGGTCCGCAAGATAGTCGTATACGGCAGCAAGTCGGGCATGTACTTCATCCTCGACCGTACCGACGGCTCGGCGCCGCTGGGCATCGACGAGGTCGCCGTACCGCAGGAGCCGCGGCAGAAGACCTGGCCGACCCAGCCGTTCCCGCGCCAGGGCGGCTGGACCGAGAACCGGGTCGTGGACCAGCCGCTGGGCACCGAGGTACCCGGCGACCCCAACCGCGCGGTGCCCAACTACGTACAGGGCTCGCTGTACACCCCGCACTGGGACATCCCGATCCTCACCATCCCCGGACATGGTGGCGGTGCCGACTGGAACCACCACTCGTACAGTCACAGCACCGGCCTCGTGTACACCGGCTACGGGTACGTCGCCGCGGCACACTCGCTCACCGAGGCGAGCAACGGGTTGCGACCGCCGGGCGAGTACCAGACCGGTGGTGTGGTGGCCGTCGACCCGAGCACCAACGAGGTCCGCTGGAAGAAGCGCCTACCGTACGAGGTGGCGCACGGAAACGGTGTCCTGACCACCGCCACCGACGTGGCCTTCATCGGCCAGCCCGACGGCAACCTGCTCGCCCTCGACGCGCACAACGGTCGCGAACTGTGGCGCTGGCAAACGGGTGCCGCCGTCAGCAGCAGCCCCATCATGTACGAAGTGGACGGTGAGCAGTACCTGGCCGTGTACGCCGGTGGCACCGACATCCCGTACGGCGCCTCTGCACCGCGCGGCGACTTCCTGTGGGCGTTCAAAATCGGCGGTACCGTGGGGCCTGCCCCGACCCCGGCCTCGCCGGTGGTCCGCCGGCCGGTATCGGGTGGCCCGGTCGAGGGTGCCGTCGTCAACAACACCGTTGTCCTGGCGCGAACCTACAACGCCACCACGGGACAGGTGGGCACCACCGAGTCCACCGCGGTCAGCGGGATGGCGCCGACGCACCTGCGGGTACCCGTCGGCACCACGGTGACGTTCGTCAATCCCGCCGACAATGTCAACGTGCACGGCGCCACGCAGTTCTTCGAGGGACTGTTCAACGTGCGGCTCAATCCGGGCGAGTCGTTCCAATACACCTTCCGGGAAAAGGGCGAGTTCTTCTACAACGACTGCTACAGCCCCCGGCCGACCGGCAAGGTCGAGGTTTACTAGTACGGCGCTGCAGGGAGTGGCGAGGCATCGCCACTCCCTGCGCGCGGGTCGGTCTCGACTTGCCATTCGATGCCCAGCGTGCTTGCGAAAACAGCAGCCTGCTTGTTGCACAACAGGCATTGATTAACTTAAGATTCCCGAGGAGTCCGGGCGCACGCGTTCATCCGTTCACGGTGCGCCCTTTGTGGTGCGCCTGTCGCCCACCGGAGTCCTTATGGTCGCTCATGAATCGACCGTTGCCATCAATCCCGGCCGGCATCGCGCCTACTCGGCCGGGCGCGCCGTACTGGCGGTCAGTGCCACCGCCGTCATCGCAGTATGGGTTGCGGTGGCGTTGACGGCGCCGCACGTACGGGTGAGTACCACCGTGCGGGACGTGGCCCTCTTCGTCCACCTTGCTGGTGTGGTGGTGGGTTTTGGTGCGGTGCTTACCGTGGACTGGTTCGGCCTGCTATGGGCGCTTCGACTGCGCCCCTTGGCGGCACTGCTGCAGGTCGCCGGTGGCGTGCACGTACTGATCTGGGCCGGGCTCGGCGCGCTGATGGGCAGCGGGCTGCTGCTGCACCCCGATACGTCGGCCACCCGGGTCAAGGTGAAACTTGTGGCGGTGCTCGTCGTCGGGGTGAACGGATTGTTCGCGGGTCGCCTGCACCGCCGGATGTCACGCGTGGCGGCGGATCGACCGCCAACCGTGCTGCTGCTGACCGGCGGAATGCTCACGCTGATCTCCCAGGCCGGCTGGTGGACCGCCACGTTCATCGGCTTCCTCAGCGCGGGCGGCTCGCACTAGTCCACAGTGGAGCGTGCTGACGGCGCAATCCTGCGAGGCGCGCAACGGCCGGCCCGGTAAGATGCGATACCTGACGAGGACGATCGGGAAGTCGCGAGAATCGGGAGGACGCCGGGGTGGCGCGGATACTGGTGACTGGGTCCACGACCGGCATCGGCCGGGAAACCGCGACCACGCTCATCGAGCTCGGGCACGAGGTCGTGCTGCACGCACGCAACGAGCGGCGCGCGGGGGAGGGCGGTGCGGCGGTACCGGGTGCCGCCGGCACGGTCGTCGGCGACCTCGCCTCGCTGACACAGACCAAGGCGTTGGCCGCGGCCGCCTCGGCGGCCGGCCCGTTCGACGTGGTCATCCACAACGCGGGTATCGGCAGCCAGGACGTGCGCGAGCCGACCGAGGACGGCCTGGAGTCGATATTCCAGATCAACGTGCTCGCGCCGTACCTGCTCACCGCGCTGCTGCCGCGACCCGCTCAACTGATCTACCTGACCTCGGGCCTGGAGTCCGAGGGGCGGGTGGACTTCGCGGACCTGCAGTGGGAGGCGCGGCCCTGGGACGGGCGGCAGGCGTACTGCGACGCCAAGCTGTACGACGTCGTACTCGCGTTCGCGGTCGCCCGGCTGTGGCCAGAGGTAGCCAGCAACGCGGTCGATCCGGGCTGGATCAAGACGCGGATGGGTGGCCCGGACGCCACCGACGAGCTGCCCGACGGCGCCGAGACGCAGGTGTGGCTGGCCGCCGGCGAGGCACCGGCCGGGACGACCGGGCGGTACTTCAAGCGCCGCAAGGACCTGCGCGCCAACCCGGCCGCGTACGACCTCGCCGTACAGGATCGCCTACTGTCGGTCTGTGCCGACCTGTCCGGCGTGTCGTTTCCGGCCGCTCCCTAGCTGAAACGGCGGCAGAATCCCGTTTCCGGTACCCGCCGCGAGGCCGTATCGTTGCCACTTATGCGGATCGGCATCGTCGGAGCGACCGGTCAGGTCGGCGGGGTCATGCGCCGGATCCTGGCCGAGCGGGCCTTCCCGGTTGACCAGTTGCGGCTGTTCGCCTCGGCGAACTCGGCCGGGCGCACGCTGCCCTGGCGGGATACGGAGGTCACCGTCGAGGACGCGGCGGTCGCCGACTTCAGCGGCCTGGACATCGCGCTGTTCTCGGCGGGCAAGTCCACCTCCCGCTGGCTCGCGCCGCGGGTCGCGGAGGCCGGCGCCGTGGTGATCGACAACTCCTCGGCCTGGCGGATGGACCCGCAGGTTCCGCTGGTCGTCTCGGAGGTCAACCCGCACGCGGTCAAGGACCGCCCGAAGGGCATCATCGCCAACCCCAACTGCACGACGATGGCGGCGATGCCGGCGCTCAAGCCGCTGCACGACGCGGCCCGGCTGGTCAGCATGGTCGTCGCGACCTATCAGGCGGTATCCGGTGCCGGGCGCGAAGGCGTGGACGAGCTGGACGAGCAGGTACGCCAGGTAGCCGATCGCGCTGCCGAGCTGACCTTCGACGGGTCGGCCGTGGCAGTGCCGGCGCCGCGCAAGTTCCCGCAGCCGATCGCGTTCAACGTCGTTCCGCTCGCCGGTTCGATCGTCGACGACGGCTTGGCCGAGACCGACGAGGAACAGAAGCTCCGCAACGAGAGCCGCAAGATTCTGGAGATCCCGGATCTGCTGGTATCGGGGACCTGCGTGCGCGTTCCCGTGTTCACCGGCCACTCGCTGCAGATCCACGCCCGCTTCGCCGAGCCACTCAGCCCGCAGCGCGCCCGTACCCTGCTGGCCGGCGCGCCGGGCGTGCAACTGTCCGACATACCCACGCCGTTGCAGGCCGCTGGGCAGGACCCGACGTTCGTGGGCCGGCTGCGGGTGGACGAGACCGTCGCGCACGGGCTGGCGTTCTTCTGCTCCAACGACAACCTCCGCAAGGGCGCGGCGCTCAACGCGGTACAGATCGCCGAGTTGGTCGCCGACGAGATCCGGTGACGACACAGGTCATCGTCCTCAACGGCGGTTCCAGCTCGGGCAAGTCCGGCATCGTCCGGTGCCTCAAGTACCTGTTGCCGAACCCCTGGCTCAACTTCGGCGTAGATGACCTCGTCGACCGGCTGCCACCGGCCATGGTGACGTTCGGGCCGCAGGGCGAGGTCATCCTCGGCGAGGGCTTCGGCGCCGTGCAGGATGCCTGGCTGGACGGCATCGCCGCGATGGCGAGGGCGGGAGCATCCGTCATCATCGACGACGTGTTCCTCGGCGGCGCCGCCTCGCAACAGCGTATGCGCATGCACTTGGCAGGCCTGCGGGTGCTGTGGGTCGGCGTGCACTGCGCGCCGGAGATCGCGGCGGGCCGGGAGATCGCCCGAGGTGACCGGGTACCCGGGATGGCGGTGTTGCAGGCCGAGACGGTACACGAGGGTGTCTTCTACGACGTCGAGGTGGACACCGGCCATACCGAGTCTCTGGAGTGTGCGCGCACTATCGCCGGGTACGTGATCTGATATCGGCCTGGCGTCCATTGTGGAGCCGCCATTGAACCCTCTCGACGTACCGTTCGAGGTCCATCTCCCGGCCAAAGCCTGGATCGATTACGGTCGGTGCAGCCCGGCTATTCGCGTCCAACGGCGTCCAACTTCGGCGGTGCCGAATATCGAAAGTCTGAATAATGGCCGGGCATGCTCTATGTGACGCCGCCCACCGCGCCGGGCCGGCCGATGGCGTACTCGGTCAGCACCGTCACCGCCACGCTGACCTTCACCGCGTCCCCGGACAACCACCGGGTCAGCGGGTACGTCGCTCAACTGCTCGTCGACGGGGCGTGGACCGACGCGGCCACCAACAACATCACCACCCTCCACCTGCGCAACCTCACGCCCAACACGTCCTACATCGTGGCTGTGGTCGCCTTCGACGCCAATGGCAACAGGTCGCTGCGGTCGAACCCGCTCACCTTCACCACGAGGCCCACCCAGCCGCAGCCGACCTGCCGGACCCATGTCTACGGGTTCGGCCAGCTGTACCACCTGACCGTGACAATCGAGAACATGACCGCCAGCACCGTGCTGAGCAACTGGGCGATCACGTTCACCCTCCCGGCCGCGCACACGGCGCTGTACACGATCAACGCGACCCTGACCCGCAACGGCGACCGCGCCACGCTGGGACCGGTGCCGTACAACGCCACGATCGCCCCAGGCGGCACGGCGAACGTCGGCTTCAGCGCGACGTACCCGGTCGGTTCCCCGGCGCCCAGTGGCTTCCGACTCAACGGCGCCACCGTGTGCACCTAGCGAGAGCAGGTTGAGCACCCTCAATCGCGATGGGGTCGATTCAGTGCAGGGCGGCCTCGGCCGCGAGGCACACGATTCCGCCAATGGCGAAGCCCAGCCAGAGCGGAGGTTCCACTTCCTTCTTCGGCATCCGCAGCAGCCTGCGAAGAGTGAAACCGACGATGGGGCCGACCAGGAGCCAGCTCAACAGGATCCACAGGTTGTGATGCAGCACCAACGCGCCGACTATCAGGGTCATGCTGTGCCGCTCGCCCGGCAGCGGCATTCGGGCCTGGGCATAGCCGATGGTCCCGATGATGCCGACGAGGATGCACGCCAGCGCTTGCCACCGATGCGCCGGCAGGGTGGCGGCCACACCCAAGAGCAGGCAGGCGGCGTACGCGCTGACGGTCAGGACGCGCGACGCGGGACGGCCGAGGTAGGCGCGCCAAGCCAGTATGAGAACCGCCGCACCCGTGGCTGACAGATACAGCAGATCGGCGGTGCCCCATGCGGCGAGCGCCAGGACGGCGAGCGTGAGGCCGGACAGTGTCCAGGCGGTCCACAGGCGCCCACCGGTGACCGCCGGCTGTGTCGTGGCTACGACCGGCGCGTTCTCGATCAGCGCTGTCACGGTCGTTGCGATGGCCGCCGCATCGACGGGTTCAGCGGCTACCTCCGCCGACACCGTTGGCGTTGGCGTTGGCGTCGGCGTTGGCGTTGGCCCGGTGACCGGGACTGGTCCGGTGACCGGGACAGCGATCTCGCTGATCTCCATCGGATCGGCCGCTTGTCGCCGCTTTGGCGGTTGCTGACCGGAGGCGACCCAGGCGAGGAACAGTCAACCCAGCGCGACCGCAAGCAAAGCGTAGGCGGGCCAGTCGTGGCGCAGACCGCTGAGGAATTGCTCGGCGATCCGGTCGGCGGGGACTCGCAGCGCGTCCGGCGGGCGCGGCAGATTCGTGGATACCAGATGGGAGTAGGCGATCGCCGCGCGGTACGGGGTCGCGATGTACGTCAGGGTCGCAACCACCACGGCGCCGAGGAGGGTTGCCAGGCGCAGTCCCCACTTGTACGCGCGCCGGTCGAGCAGCGGAGCGTGGACCCGAAGGCGCAGGCGGGCGCCGGCACCGATCCAGGCACAGAACACCGGCACGCCGACGAATACGGTCGCGAGGGGAACGACCTGCAGCGGGAACCACGGTCCCGCGCGTTCGAACACCGATTGGAGCGGGAGCACTCCGCCGCCAACCAGCCCGGCCGCGGCGAACAGCCCAGTAGTCACGCCCGCCGGAGCCCGGCCCCCGCTGACGAGTGCGATGTGGACGTTGCGCCAGATGCCGATGGCGAGGACGCGGCCGAGGAACGCTCCGCCGATGGCGCCGGCGACCACGTTGGCGTGTTCGGCCAGCCAGACCGACCCGGACATCGGTATGTACAGCGCCAGCATCGCCGCGAACAGCCCCACACCGGCCGACGTCAGGAGCGCCGCACCCGCGGTGAACCGCAGCGCGCGGCCACGGTCGCGCAGCGCGGCGATCCGTTCGTCGAGTGACGGGTGGGTGCGCAGGATGCGCGGGATCCATCGGTTGCGCTCCGCCGGACCCGCGCCGAGTGCACGCTCGACGGCCTCAGGATTGCCGGTACGGTCGATCGCCCACATGTCGGCGCGAAACTCACGGCGGCGTAGGTAGTCGCGCAGCGCGGCAAGCCCGAGGCCGAGGATTGCCGCACACTGGGCGGCGAAGATGATGCCTTGCTCGGGTTCACCCATGATGACGACAAGGCCGACAGCGTAGATGAGGCCATAGGCGGCGAGCTGCACGCACAGGGCACGGAAGACGGCCAACGCCCGGTAATAGACAGACACGTCGTTGCCGACGAAGTGGAACAGCTCGTGATGGATGACCGCGTCGAACCGGCGCCGATCGTGCACCAGGTCGTTGAGTGTGCCCTGCCCCACGGCGAGGATCGGCCGGGATGCCTTGCCGAATGCGGTGGGTTGCACTCCGGGCCGGATGTCGTAGAACACCAGCGGGGTGCGACGCAGGCCCGCCGCACGGCCGTAGGCGGTGAGGATGGCGTTCATCCGGTCGCGGTCCAGGCCGGTGAGCGGGCGCTGGCCCCGCCGGCGCAGTCGCCAGAGCACCTGTGCGGCGTACACGCCGACGGCGAGCATCAGGAAGTCGAGCCCGCCGACCAGGTTGACCGCGTTGGCCCGAAACTTCGGGGCCTGGCAGGCACGCCATTCGTGGGCCCACCGCGCTGCCTCGCGGGAGTTGTCCGCCGCCGCCGGGACGGCCCGCCAGGCCGCCGCCGCACATGGGTCATTCGTCTTGTCCGCGCTGGGCAAGGCGCTCACGTAGGCGAAGAACAGGCCGGCCGTGACGAGCACCAGCACCATCAGCCAGACCCGCAGCCGAGTGTCGCTGGGGAACTGTGTCGGTTCCATGGCGACCTACTCGACGCCGCTCAAGAGGGCACCCACCACCGCGTCGGCCAGGTTCTTCGCCGTCGATTCGGCGAGCCGGAAGTCGCGGGCCTTGCGGTACGCGGCGGCACGGACCTCGTCGAGCTGCGCGGGGCTGAGCGTTGCGGCGCGCTGGGCAGGCAGCTGCGGTGCGACACGGTCGACCGTCCGGCGGAACGCCCAGTCCACCACCCGTTGGATTCGCTCGCCGGCAGCGGAGCGCGCCGCCGCACCGGCCTGTGCCGCGACGAAGGCGAGTGTGCTGGAGGCGACGGCCACCACGTACGGGGTAATGGATCCGTCGATGCCACCAAAGCCGGTAGCATCCCCGCCCGAACTCGGCTTGAGGTGCCGAACCAATCCTGGATCGGCCGCATAGGCGGCCAGGTACGTGTCCAAGGCGCTGAGCTCGCTCGGGGCCAGTTGCCCGACCACTATCCGCGTCACCGCGGGTACCGTCACCATTCCGGTCTGGTCATGCGTCACGGCGTCAATCGTGGTGAAAGCCATTGCCGGCGGACAACATTCGGATGGCTTATGGGCACCAGTCGTCGGTTGCAAAACGCCGTCCCTTCGGTCGGACAGATTGGTCGGGTCGCGGGGTGTTACGGCCGACCGCATACGGTCTGCGGATCGGTCGTCAGCCGTTGAAGGTGTTGGGTGCGGCGTTGGAGATGACGGTGCCGTGGAGCGTGGTGCGGGTGAAGTTGGGGTTGCCGTCGTTGTCGTGGTCGCTGAGGAGCCAGTTTTCGTCGCTGGTGTTGGTGGCTTCGACGATTTCGAAGTTGCGGGTGCTGCCGTGCTTGGTGTCGCTGGCGAGCGTGATCTGGTAGGTGCCGGTGTGGGTGAACTCGATTTTGGCGTAGTACTTGCCGTTGGCGACGGCGACGATCCAGAGGTGGGTACCGGTGGGGAAGGTGGTGCACAGCGTGACGGTGACCGGGACCGTATGGGAGGTGGTGCTCGCCGGTGCGGTTACCTTGGCGGGCTTTCCCTGGCACGCATTGGTGCTTGTGCCGTTTCCGCTGTTCCCGGTGTATGTGTTGGGTGCGGTGTTGGAGATGACGGTGCCGTGGAGCGTGGTGCGGGTGAAGTTGGGGTTGCCGTCGTTGTTGTGGTCGTTGAGGAGCCAGTTTTCGTCGTTGGTGTTGGTGGCTTCGACGATTTCGAAGTTGCGGGTGCTGCCGTGCTTGGTGTCGCTGGCAAGCGTGATCTGGTAGGTGCCGGCGTGGGTGAACTCGATTTTGGCGTAGTACTTGCCGTTGGCGACGGCGACGATCCAGAGGTGGGTACCGGCGGGGAAGGTGGCGCACAGCGTCACGGTGACGGGGATTGTGTGGGAGTTGGTACTCGCCGGAGCGGAGACGGTGTTGCACGTCGGGTCGGCCGATGGTGACGCGCTCGGTCCGCCGGTGCTGGGGGTCGCTGCCTCGGCACCGGGCGACGGGACACTGTCGACATGCGGCTTTGGGTGGGCGGTACAGGCGGCCAATGTCGCAAGCACCGCGAGCGTAGCCGTCGCACATGCCAGGCGAGTCGTTGTCATGTCGCTACTCCGATTTCGCCTATTCAGGCTCAGGCACGCAGGTAGATGCGGCCACGAGGCCGGTGGGCGGGCGGCTGCCATGTGTGTACAGGCTCTGACGCGGATCCGCGTTGCTCAGGTTGGTGAGGTCTGCCTGCATACTGTCGGGGGCGATCAGCACTTCCCAGCACCGACCCGAGGAGACCGCGGTAACAGTGCTCCCGAAGGTTGGCAACTGTTGCCCGTGCGGGCCAGGCGTGGTTGGCAGTGCTGCCACGTCGCTGAGCGGGTAGTAGTTGGTGGTGCGGGTTGCACCCTGGTTGTGAAGAACGGCCATGAGCCAGTAGTGATGTCCGGATGGCGGGGGAGTGCATACCTCGATCTGGATGTTGAAGTCGGTTCCCCCGCTGGGAATGAGGACCACAGTCTTTGCGCCCTTCGGGCAGTCTGCTGCCACGGACGACGGCTGCGTGCCGGCCGGAGCCGGCGTGGGTGATGCTGGCGCCGGCGCACTCGGTTGCGGGGATGGCGATGGCGGATTCGGCTGTGGGCCCTTTTTCCCTAGAAACGCGAAGCCGATAAATCCCAACAGGAAACCGGCCGCGACCGCACCCGAGATCGCCAGGCGCCTTTTGATCTTCGGTGGTATGGACCTCGCCGCTCCTGGCTTGCGTATGTATTCCAGAAAGGCTACGAACGCTTGAACGCCCGTTGCTAACGTGGTGGCGACGGTGCCGCCCAAGGTAACTGCTGTCCCGATGTCGATCACGCGGACACTCCAAGCAAACCGATTGAGACCGGGCTGCGTCCTTTGTAGACCGGCACGGTCGCCATAGCGTTTGCCTCGGCGACGGGCCGCGTAGTCTTGCAATGGAACGGAGAGTATCGGCGCGTGTCCAAGGATCGCTAGCTCTTACCGGAGGAGTGCCACTACGACTGACCGCCGAGATTCACCAATGTTTGACGTACTACTTGGCGCCCAGTCGGTCCACAGCGGATGGAAGATCGGATGTCGCCCGGCCACGGATTGCCAGCCGTAGTGGCTCATTGGTTGTCGTATTGGCGGAACTCCCATGGGTCGTGCGCCGACACGATCGCGACCTCAGTCGCATGCTATCGGGCGGGCTCGGCCCGATAGTTCAGCCCGCTGAGGACTCAGCCTCCTCGTCGAGGATCGGCTCGTACGGCGTCTGCGGCGCGAGGAAGGCGCACAGGCGGGTGGCCTCGGCGAGCAGAGCGTCGCGGTCGGCGGGTCGCAGCCGGGTGAACGGTGCGATGCGCAGCGTCCGCTGCTGTACCTGCCAGGTGCCCTGCCAGTCGCCGTCCACGAGGAAGGTACCCGTGTTCGTGCCGTTGCCGGGCGGCAGCGGTACGGCGCGGTCGTCCGGGATCACTCGGGTGCGGTCCTTGTGCGACAGCAACAGGTTGTCGTAGGCGGGGAGGAACCGTGGCGGGGCGGGCGTATCCGCGGCGGGCCGGGGCGCCTCGGGCAGGTCGTACAGGATCTGTCCGGACTCCGCGCGGAAGGTCTGCAGTGGCAGGCGTTCCACGGGTTCGCGCAGCCTGGTCAGTCCAGACCACAGCTGGATGTCGGCGATCGTCGCCGGGCCGAACGCGCCGAGGTAGCGCAGGATCAGGTCGTCCACGGCTACCGTCCGAAGTGGAGCATCCAGCCAGCTCTCCACGGGCGTCCAGGTAGCCGGGCCACTCTTGCCCCAGAGGCCGCGCGGCGGTACCTGACACAGCGCGATGTGGTGCGTCGCGGCGTAGGCGAGCGCGTTCGGGTCGGCATCCGGCCAGTGCACCGCCAGCAGCGCGCCGAGTTCGGTGCGGGTGCGCGGCTTCTCGGCCAGCAGTTGCTTGGCCTGGCGCAGCAGCGCCGCCCGGTCCACTCCTTCGGTGCCGGTGCGGAAGTGGGCGCTGAACTCGGCGGCGTGCAGCGGGTAGAACAGCGCGCGCCAGTCGAGGCAGTCCCGGGCGCTGACCAGATGCACGGTGTTCCGCATCAGGTGCAGCCGTACGACTTCGCGCTGTTCGGTGAGCGTCGACAGCTCGACCGGATCGAAGTCGAGCAGGCGGGTCCAGAGTCCGATGTACGGCGCGAGCGGTGCCTGGGACTGCATGCCACCCAGGTGCTCGATCGCCTGGATCGCCGGGAGCCGCACGCGGTCCAGCAGGTACTGGCGGGCGAGGGTGGCCCGATTGAGCCGGCGCCGGCTGAGTACCTCGGTCATGGTTGCCTGGCAACGGCGTTACGGCGCGCGAGATGGGCGATGATGTCCGCGGTGATCTCCACCGTCGCGGGCAGGACCTGTTCGATCCGGCTGTATATCTGCTCCCGCGTCGAAGGCGGCAGTTCGAGATAGGCCGAGACGGTCGAGAGATAGCCGATGAAGTCGCGGGTACTCAGCGTGAAGCGCCGCTCGATCACGGACTGCTGGACATCGGCGAACCACTCGGTGTGTTGGAGCTCGGTACCGGGCCACTGCATCTCATGCGTCGGCGGCGTACCGTCCGGAGACGGAATCTCGTCGTTCTCCAGGAACGGCGCGCGGGCCAGCCGGACAGCCTCCGCCATCGCGGGATCGGCCAGTTGGACCTGTCCACCGAACGAGGCGACCACGCCACCCGGCTCCAGCAGCGCGGCCATCCGCGACCACCGACCCTCGGGCTTCGTCCAGTGCAGCGCCGCCGCCACGTAAACCAGCCCGTAGCGCTCGCCCGGTCGCAGGTCCTCGAATGTGGCCTGTACGGGCTTGACGTTCGCCGGTACGTGCTGGCGCAGCTCGGCGAGCATGGCTGCGTCAGGTTCGGTCGCGGTGACCGTGACCACCCGCTCCGCGAACAGGCGAGTCGCTTTGCCGGTACCGGCGCCAATCTCAAGGGCACTGCGAACCGGCCGGCCGGCGTACGCCATCACCACGTCGACAAGCTCCATGGGATAGTCCGGCCGGAACCGTTCGTACGCCTCCGCCACCTTCCCGAAGCTCAGCGCGCGACCAGACATGCCAAGCATCCTGACACGACCCGCCAACGCCGGGCCGCACAGGGTCGCACGGGACGTTTACGCTGCAGGCGCTGAGGGCTTCCTGTCGAATCGTCGAATCGTTGCGCGAGGCCGGGAACTACGACCAAGCGTGCCGGCCCGGCCGTGACGAGCGACCGGGCCGGCACGCCCCCCGTTTCAGCGCAGCACCGGCCCTTCGCTGACGTCCGGCGGAAGTTGGCTGACCGGCCGGCGCTTGCCCGTGTCCAGGTTCAGCAGTTCGACACTCGTCTGGACCACTCCAGCGGTGAACCTCTTGTGTACCAACAGGATCCCCTCGGGCACCAGGCTCCCGACGGACCAGGTGTCATTCTCGTCGGATGGTGGGGACGCGGCCTGTGCCTTCGGCACCTGGTACGTGCGCAGGATCCGCATGGTGGTCAGGTCGACGAGGGTCAGGTTTCCCTCGTTGGCGACGAGGAGCCGGGTGCCGCCCGCCGCGACCTGCCAGCCGACCGCCGGCGAGTGCTTGGGCAAGGTGATCGAACGCCGCATCGGCCAGTCGACAGCCGGATCGACCACGTCCACGTCATATTCATTGGCGGTGTCCGATGTGCCGGCGTCCACGCTGATGTTCGTGAACACCAGCCGGCCGTCGTCGCGGACGGCGAATCCGTTGGTGGAGTAGCAGCAGGTGAGGTGGTAGGTCTTCAGCGCTCCGGTGCGCAGGTCCACCAGCGTGGGCCCGGGTTCCATCGCGAACCAATGTCCGTCGGCCGACCAGGCGAGACCCGTCGGCTGCGCGGGTAACGCGCGCCGGGTGGTGCCGGTGAGATTACGCAGGTATGGCGTGCCCGATCTGTCCATGTACACCAGCCAGCGCCCGTCCGGCGACAGCGACCCCGACCCGAAGACGATGAACGGTAGGTTCGCGCGCACGTCCGACAACCGGTACTGTCGCCCAGTCGTGGTGACCAACAGCGCCGACGCCGTAGACTCCCCGACCGCGTCGTAGATCAGAGCGCCGCGACCGACCGGCGTGGACGGCAAGGGTGGGGCCTGACTCGGCACGGTGATCTTCTCGGGCAGCCAGGCCATCGCCCCGGTCGCGGGCGCTGGTCCACTGTGGTGCCGCGGCACCCACGCCGTCGCCGCGACGATGCTCAGGACAACAGCCGCAGTCACGGCCGGGATCGCGTGCTGCAACCGCCGCCGGCGGCGGGCGACCGCGACCGCGCGGTCCGTGACGTCGTACAGGTTCGCCTGGTCGGCCACCTCGTCCAGCAGCGCCCGGAACCTGCTCATGAAATCGCCTCCAGCGTCTCGGTGAAACAGTCCGCCAGATCGGGCGCGAGTACCCGCAGGCGGGTCAGGGCGTGATGGGTCTGGCTCTTCACGGTGCCGACCGAACAGCCCAGCACCTCGGCGGCGGTGGCTTCCGGCAGATCCTCGAAGAACCGCAGCACCAGCACCGCGCGCTGGCGGCGGGTGAGCTTCGCGAGGGCCTGTTCCAGCAGTACCCGTACCGTCACGTCCTCGGCCATGTCACCGGCGGCCGCGGCCTTGTCCGGCAAGCTGCCGGGCCGGAGCGTGGACTGACCGACCTGCCGCGAGCGGCGCCGCCAGGCGCTGATGTGCTGGTGGTACATGACCTTTCGGAGGTATGCGTCCGGCCGCTCCATCGCGTTTACCCGCGACCATCTGCCGGCCACCTTGACCAGGGTGTCCTGCACCAGGTCCTCGGCCGCGTGGTGGTCACCGGTCAGCAGGTACGCGACTCGGGACAGGCTGGGTAACCTGCCCCGGACGAACTCGCGGAACCCGTCGTCATCCGCCATGCCGTCACCTCACTCGCCGCGCCATCGTCACCCGGATAAAGGGGCCTGGACACCCGTGAGGTTGGAACCCGGCCGCGGCCGTACCCGATTTGCCATGTCTTACGTAAAGGATCTCCGCGCCATCGGGCGGCCGGCGGTCGGCCCGCGGTGGCAGATGAGCCGGTCATGAGCGTCGATGCGGTGCCGGTTCACCCGTACCCAAACTTTCTTACTGGTGACCGAAGAAGCGGGAGCCCGACAGATAGCTGCCCCGTGCGTACTGCCTGTCATACGGTGGCGGGCCGCAAGGGGAGGTGCCGTGTGGAGGACCCGAATGTCGAGTCGCAGGCGGAGTTGGCTCGGCTGCTGCGGCAGCTGCGTCGGCGGGAGGGGCGCCGGCGAGGCGCATCCGAGCTGACGTACCGCCAGTTGGCGGCGAAGACCGGCTGGTCCCGCGCGACGATCGGGGACTACCTGAGCGGCAAGACACTGCCGCCGACCGACCGGTTCGACGCGTTGGCACGGCTGCTGGGCGCGACCGCTGCCGAGCTCGGGCAGCTGGCCACGCTGCGGGACCGGGTGGAGGAGGCCCGCCGCCGGGCCACGCCGGGTTCGCCGCCGCGCCGGTCCACTGTAGACGGACCAGGGCCACCGCGCCAGCTACCCAAGCCGGTATGGCACCTGGCCGGACGGCGCGCGGAGCTCGCGACGCTGACCCGGCTGGCCGGTACCGTGGCGGAGGGCGCGACCACCGCGGTGGTTCTGACGATCGGTGGTACGGCCGGCATCGGCAAGACTGCGCTGGCGGTGTTCTGGGCACACCAGGTGGCCGACCAGTTCCCGGACGGCCAGCTCTACGTGAACCTGCGCGGCTTCACCCCGGCGGGTGGCCCGCTGCCCCCGCAGCGCGTGGTGCGTGGCTTCCTGGAGGCACTCGGGGTCGCGCCGGAGCGGATACCACTGGAGCTGGACGGGCAGACGGCGCTGTACCGCAGCCTGCTCAGCGGCCGCCGGATGCTGGTGCTGCTGGACAACGCGTACGACGCGGATCAGGTCCGGCCGCTGCTGCCCGCCTCCGCCGGCAGCCTGGTTGTGGTGACCAGTCGCAGCCGGCTGACCGGCCTCATCGCCTGCGAGGACGCGCGGCCGCTCACCGTTGACGTGCTCGCCGACGGTGAGGCGCGGGACCTGCTGGCGGCCCGGCTGGGCGCGGAGCGGTTGCTGGCCGAGCCGCAGGCGGTCGAGCGGATCGTCCGGTCCTGCGCGGGCCTGCCACTGGCACTGAGCATTGTGGCCGCGCGGGTCGCCGAGCCGGTCGAGGGCGGGCTGGCCACGCTGGCGCGGGAGCTGGGCGATGCGCGGACCGGGCTGGACGGCCTGGACGCCGAGGACCCGGCGGCCGACATCCGGGCGGTGTTCTCCTGGTCGTACCGGGCCTTGGGATTGCCCGCCGCCCGGCTGTTCCGGCTGCTCGGGCTGTACCCGGGGCCGGATGTGGCGGCACCCGGTGCGGCCAGCCTGCTCGGCGAGCCGGTCGAGGTGGCCCAGCGGCTGCTGACCGAGCTGTGCCACGCTCATCTGGTCGCCGAGCAGTCCCCGGGACGGTACGGGCTGCACGATCTGCTGCGGGTGTACGCCCGGGAGTTGGTGGAGGCGGTGGAGACCGAGGCCGGGCGAACGGCGGCTCGGCAGCGGCTGCTCGACTACCACGTGCACTCGGCGTACGGCGCGGCCATGGCGATCCATCCGCACCGGTACCCGATTGCGGTACCGGCGCCGGACCCGGCGGTGGCACCCGAGGTGTTCGGGCACCACGACGCGGCCGAGGCATGGCTGCGCAGCGAGCACGCCGGGCTGCTGGCCGCGCTGGACACGGCGGTCGAGGCGGGACTCGACCGGCACGCCTGGCAACTCGCCTGGGCGCTGTCCGGCTTCCACCAGCGCGGCGGGCACTGGTCCGAGTGGGTCGCCACCCAGCAGACCGCGGTACAGGCCGCGCAGCGCGCCCGGGACCGGCTCGGACAGGCGCACAGCCACCGCAGCCTGGGGCGTGCGTACGCCCGACTGGGCCGGTACGCCGAGGCCGAGGCCCACCTGCGCCAGGCGCTGCACCTGTACGAGGGGGACGGCGCGGCCGCCGATACCCAGTTGAATCTGGCTTGGCTCTTCGCCCGGCAGGGTGATCACGCCGGGGCGATCGGGTTCGCCGAGTCCGCGCTGGACCGGCACCGGGACCGGGAAGACGTGGCCGGGCAGGCCCGCGCCCTCAACAACCTGAGCTGCTACCGGGCCGAACTGGGTGACCTGGACCGGGCCCGCGCCAACTGCGAGTCGGCGATCGGATTGCACCAACGCATCGGCGACGTGCACGGGCAGGCGCACGCCTGGGACACGCTCGGGCTGCTGCACCAGCGGCACGGCGACCTGCCCGACGCGACGGAGTGCTACCGCCGCGCGATCGACCTGTTCCGCTCGGTCGGCGACCGGTACGGCCAGGCGGTCGTACTCGACCATCTCGGTGACGCGCACCGGGCCGCCGGCGATGTGCTCGGCGCCCGTACGGCCTGGCGGCAGGCGCGGGACACCCTCACCGAACTCAATCACCCGCACGCGCGCGAGGTGCACGGCAAACTGCTCAACGCATGACGGTACGGCAGCCGGGTGGCTGCCGTACCGGTATGCGGTTGCGGTCAGAGCAGCGGGCCGACCACCGAGATCACGGTGCTGACGTACCCGATGACGGTCTTGATCTCATCGAACATCCCGGCCAGGTCGAGCGAGGTCTTCGCCTCCCACCGCCAGCTGTAACCCTGCTGGATGTCGTGCCAGGCGGCCTGCAGGGACTGGTTGTACCCGGCGTTGTTCCAGTTGTGATCGCGCGAGCCGAACGGGTTGATGGTGCCCTGGACGTTCCCCGAGTCGCTGAAGGTGAACACGGCCCCGGTCGAGGAGCGCAGCACCCACACGATGCCGGTGTTGTAGGTCGGGAAGCCGGAGTCGTGGAAGTGGCCGGAGAACTGGTAGGTGCCGTCCCCGTACAGGACCAGATCCGCGTACCCGCCCACCGGTACACCGTTGTCGAAGGTAATGTTTGCATGCAGCACGATCGGGTTGCCGATCGCCCGGGACGCGGCCTGGCTGTTGTCGTACGCCGTCTGGCTGCGTACGGCCGGGGTCACGCACACGTGGTCGCTCGGGATGGCCTCGCGCCAGACGTACCCCTGGATGCAGGTGTCCGGCCCGTACGGCCCGGTCGGATCGACCCGGGACGCGGCCTGGCTGTTGTCGTACGCCGCCTGGCTGCGTACGTCCGGCGTGACGCAGACGTGGTCGCCCGCGTACGCCTCGCGCCACACATACCCGAGATCGCAGATGTCCGGCGAGGGCGCCGCGCTGGCCGGCTGGGCGGCGCTGGTGAGAATCAGCCCGGTGACCATCACCAGGCCGGCGAGGGAGATGGTGGCGAACCGGCGCACCATCGAGCGGTACGGCATGACGGGGGTCCTTTCCTCGATACGGCTTCCGCCAGGTGGGCGGCTGTCCGGCATCGATGTTGGTCGTACCGTCGATGGCCGGGCGCGGGATTCCGGACAGGTCCGGACACGACCGGACGCCCGGGTACCGCGACGGGCCGGGTGCCGCGACCGGCCGGGTGCCGCCGCGGACGGCCGTACCCTCGGATTGTGAATGACACGATGACCGTGACCGGCGGTGAACTGAGCAGCCTCAGCCTGGTGGAGCTGGCGGTCGCCCGGCTGCGCGACGAGATCCTTTCGGGTACCAGCAATCCGGGCGAGCGGCTGATCGAGGAACAGCTGACCCGCCGGTTGGGGATCAGCCGGGCACCGCTGCGCGAGGCGCTGCGGCTGCTGGCCGAGCAGGGGCTCGTGGAGCACGTACCGCGCCGCGGTTCCCGGGTGGCGACCCTGTCCGACCGGGACGTCGAGGAGCTGTACTCCGTACGCGACCTGCTGGAGCGGCACGTGGTGGAGATGGCGCTGCCGGTGGCCGCCGGTACCGACCTCGGCGGGGTACGCGCGGCGCTGGACGCCATGACCGCGGCGGCCACCGGCGGCGACCGGTTGGGCGTGGCCGACAGCCACCGGGCCTTTCACGTGGCGCTGGCGGCGCTGGCCGGCAACCGCCAACTGTCCATCGTGTACGAGTCGGTCCTCGTGAAGATCCAGCTCTACATGGCGCTGAACCTGCGCCGGGAGGCGGAGACCACGGCCAGCCCGATGGACGGGGTGCACCGGCACCGCCGGCTGCTGCGGGCCATCGAGGGCGGCGACCGGGCAGTGATCCTGCGCGAGCTGTCCGCGCACGGCGCCCGCTCCTACCTCCGCTGACACCCCGTCATCTGCTTGTTACATCCCGGGGCGGTCCGCGAAATCGAACGGTCGACAATCGACTGTATGCCACATCCACACCCCGCTCGGATCGGCCCGGTCAAGGCCGACCCCTACCTGTGGCCATACGACGGCGCGGTCGACGTCGACCGCGCCGCGCTGGTCTGCATCGACTGGCAGACCGACTTCTGTGGACCCGGCGGATACGTCGAGGCAATGGGGTACGACATCGGCCTGACCCGGGCCGGGCTGCCCGCTACCGCTCGACTGCTCGCGCACGCCCGGGCGCTGGGCATGACCGTCGTGCACACCCGCGAGGGGCACGACCCGGACCTCGCGGACCTGCCCGCCAACAAGCGCTGGCGCTCGGCACGGATCGGCGCGGAGATCGGCTCGGCCGGACCGTGCGGCCGGATCCTCATCAAGGGCGAGCCGGGCTGGGAGATCGTGCCGGAGGTCGCGCCGGCCCCCGGCGAGGTGGTCATCGACAAGCCGGGCAAGGGCGCCTTCTACGCGACCAACCTCGACCTGGTACTGCGTACCCGCGGCATCACCCACCTCATCCTGACCGGGATCACCACGGACGTGTGCGTGCATACGACCATGCGCGAGGCGAACGACCGCGGGTACGAATGCGTGATCCTGTCCGACTGTACCGGCGCCACCGACCCCGGCAACCACGCCGCCGCGCTGCACATGGTCACCATGCAGGGCGGCGTCTTCGGCTGTGTGTCCACATCGGACGACATCATCGCCGGTACGTTCGGGGGTGGCGCCTGATGTCCACAGTGGAGGCGAGGCCGTACCCGTTCACCTTCGACCCGCCGAGCACGGCGCTGCTCGTCATCGACATGCAGCGGGACTTCCTCGAACCCGGCGGGTTCGGCGAGACGCTCGGCAACGACGTGTCCCAGCTCTGGCGCGCCGTCGCGCCCACCGCCGCGCTGCTGGCCGCCTGCCGCGCGGCCGGACTGACGATCGTCCACACCCGCGAGGGGCACCTGCCCGACCTCTCCGACTGCCCGCCGGCCAAGCTGCGCCGGGGCGCGCCGAGCATGCGCATCGGTGACCCCGGGCCACGCGGACGCATCCTGATCCGTGGCGAGGAGGGGCACGACATCGTCGACGAGCTCGCCCCGGCACCTGGCGAACCGGTCATCGACAAGCCGGGCAAGGGGGCCTTCTACGCCACCGGCCTCGGCGACCTGCTGGGCGAGCGGGGCATCGAGAGCCTCGTGGTCACCGGCGTCACCACCGAGGTATGCGTACACACGACGGTACGGGAGGCCAACGACCGCGGGTACGAGTGCCTCGTGCTCGCGGACTGCGTCGGCTCCTACTTCCCCGAATTCCAGCGCGTCGGCCTGGAGATGATCGCCGCGCAGGGCGGCATCTTCGGCTGGGTCGCCACGTCCCCCGAGTTCATCGCAGCCCTCTGATCCGCCGTCTCCCCTGACATACCCCCGAAGGAGCCACCCCCATGGTCAAGCTCGCGCGGGCCGACGGGTCCGTCGCCCTGCCGCTCTGGGTGCGCGGTGACACCAACGCGTTCTCCGGTCTGGGCATCAACGTTCTGGTCAACGTGCTGACCCTGACCTCGCTGTGCATCGGCGTGGTACACCTGCCGGCGCACGACGTCTTCCACACGATCCTGCCGGCGCTGGGCATCGCGCTGGTCATCGGCAACGTCTACTACACCTTCCTGGCCCGCCGCCTGGCCCGGCGGGAGGGGCGCGGCGACGTCACCGCGATGCCGTACGGGCCGAGCGTGCCGCACATGTTCATCGTCGTGTTCCTCATCATGCTGCCGGTGTACCTGCGCACCAAGGACCCGGTACAGGCCTGGCAGTCGGGGGTGGCGTGGGCGTTCATCATCGGCGTCATCGTGCTCATCGGCGCCTTCGTGGGTCCGGTGATCCGCCGGTACGCGCCGCGCGCCGCGCTGCTCGGGACGCTCGCCGGCATCTCCATCACGTTCATCTCGATGCTGCCGGCCGCCCGCATGTGGGCGCTGGCCTGGGTGGCGCTGCCGGTCTTCGCGCTGCTGCTGATCGGCCTGCTGACCGACGTCAAGCTGCCCGGCAACGTACCGATCAGCCTGGCCGCGCTGCTGCTGGGTACCGCGATCGCGTGGGTCGGCGGTGCGATGTCGGCGCCGGACGTATCGGCCGCGGCCCACGACGTCGCACTGGCCCTGCCGACGCTGCACGTCGACCTGCTCGGCCGGGGCCTGGCCCACATCGGCCCGCTACTGGCCACCGCGATCCCGCTGGGCGTCTACAACTTCACCGAAGGCATGTCCAATGTGGAGAGCGCGGCCGCCGCGGGCGACAGCTACAACCTGCGTAGCGTGCTGCTGGCCGACGGTATCGGCGCGGTGGTCGGCTCGGCACTCGGCTCGCCCTTCCCACCGGCCGTCTACATCGGACACCCGGGCTGGAAGAAGGCGGGCGGGCGCAGCGGGTACTCGATGGCTACCGGCGTGGCAATCGCGGTCCTCTGCTTCCTGGGGCTGTTCGGGTTGCTCGGCGCGATACTGCCGATGCCGGCGATCGTGCCGATCCTGCTCTACATCGGGCTGCTGATCGGGGCGCAGGCCTTCCAGCACACCCCCCGCGCCCTGGCGGCGGCGGTGGTGGCCGCGCTCATCCCGAACATCGCCTCCTGGGCGTCCGGCCAGATGGACAACGTGCTGGCCGCCGCCGGTACCAGCGCCTCGGCCGTGGGCGAGGCGAAGCTGGAGTCGGCCGGGGTGTTCTACGCCGGGCTCAACACGCTTGGCCAGGGCGCGATCCTGGTCGGGCTGCTGCTCGGCGCGCTGGTCGCGTTCATCATCGACAAGCGTTTCATCGCGGCCGCGATCGTAGCCGCCAGCGCCTCGGTGCTGTCGTTCGTCGGGCTCATCCACGCGCCGAAGGTGGGTTGGGATGCCAGCCCCAAGGTCGCCCTGGGGTACCTGTTCGCGGCGGTGGTCTGTGCGGCGTTCGCGCTGACCCGGCCGGCGCGCCGGGAGCCGGAGCCGGACGAGATAGCACTGGACGCGCCGGTTTCCCCGGCGCCGGTCTCCGCCGCGCCCTGACTTGACTGTCCACTGTAGAGGTTATTCGGCGGCGAGGTAGGCCCGCCAGCCACCGGCGGCGGTGACGTCCAGTGCCCCGGCGACCGCCTCGGCGGGAGCCAGGAAGCCGGTCACCGCCGCACCGTCGTCGAGTTCCACCGGCCCGAAGCCGAGCGGCGCGGGCACCGCGCCAAGCAGTGCGCCGAGGGCCTGGTGGGAGAGTTGCCACACCTCCACGGGCAGGCCGCCGGCCGGACCGTCGCCGGTGCGCACCAGACCCGGGCGCGGCAGACCCGGGCCGGGGAGCCGGAACATCCGGTACCCGCCGGCCGTACGGGCCCGCCAGCGCAGCCGCGCGCCGAGCCGGACGAGCTGCGGGTTGAGCGCCAGCCCGGTCAGGTGCGCGCCGCACACCGCCAGCAGGGTCTCGCCGGCCGGTACCGGCGCCAGCCGCTCCGGTTCACCGGCCCAACGGGCGGCCAGGTCGAGCAGCGGCTCGTCGGCGAAGGCCGGCGCGAGCAGCTGTACGCCGAAGGGCAGCCCGTCGTCGCGCTCTCCGGCGGGCAGCGCCACCGCGCACAGGTCGAGCAGGTTGACGAAGTTGGTGTACGTACCGAGCCGGCTGTTCACGCCCACCGGATCCGCCGCAACCTCGGCCAGCCTCGGGTGGCCGGGGGTCACCGGCAGCAGCAGCGCGTCGACATCGGCCCACATGGGTTCGGTACGCCGGCGCAGCGCCGCCAGCCGGTCCGCCGCCGCGAACACCTCCGCCGCCAGCAGATCGCGGCCAGGGCTGACGATCCCGCGTACCGTCGGGTCCACGCCCGGACCGTCGAGCAGGTGGCCGAAGGCGTGCCAGCGCTCGGCCAGCCATGGCCCCTCGTACAGCAGCCGAGCCGCGTCGAGGAATGGTCCAATGTCGACGGTGACGACCTGCCCGGCGACCGTACGGGCGCGGGCGAGCGCGCGGTCCCAGGCGAGGCGGTGCGGCGGGTCCAGGTCCGGCAGGTGCTCGGGTACCGCGAGGACCCGCATCCGGGCCGCCACGCCGGATGGCGGTACCGGCGGCCGGCTTCGCGACCACGGATCGTCCGGGTCGGCGGCGACGAGTACGTCGAGCGCGTCCCGGGCCGCGCCGACGGTACGGGTGAAGACGCTCACGCAATCCAGCGACCGGCACGCGGGCAGCACGCCGCGGGTGGATACCAGGCCCCGGGTGGGCTTCGCGCCGACGATTCCGTTGAAGGCGGCGGGTACCCGCCCCGAGCCGGCGGTATCGGTACCGAGCGCGAGCGGTACGAGTCCGGCCGCGACCGCGATCGCGCTTCCCGAACTGCTGCCACCGCTGACATGCTCGGCGCTGGCCACGCTGTGGCAGGCACCGTATGGGCTGCGGGTACCGACCAGTCCGGTGGCGAACTGGTCCATGTTGGTTTTGCCGACCGGTACCGCACCGGCGTCGAGCAGCCGCGCCACCGCCTCCGCCGACCGCTGCGCCGGTTTCTCGGCGAGGTCCGGGCAGGCCGCGGTGGTCGGGTATCCGGCGAGGTCGATGTTGTCCTTGATGGCGAACTGGAGACCATGCAGCGGACCGTCGGGCGGCTCGGTCCACTCGACCCGCTGGATGAATACCGGCTGGTTCACCGGACCGCCCCGGCCAGCGCCCAGCGGTCCCGTTCGGCGGCGAACGCGGCCTCCCGGCGAGCGGTGAAGCCTGTCGTATCCAGGCCGCCCGCCGCGGTCAGGTCGGCCAGCCGCAGTGTCGCGGTACGGGTGGCGAGGCCGGCCCGGCCGGCGGCGACATCCGCGCGTACCGCCAGCAGTTCGTCCGGGGTGACCGGGGCGAACCGCAGCAGGTCGAACGGGCGCAGCAGCCACGGCGGCTCGCCGGGCGCAATCGCCGTCGGATCCCGCCAGACCGGGACGGTACGGCCGACGAGCTGGTACCCGCCCGGCCCCTCCATGCCGTACACGCACAGGTACACGCCGCCGATACCGACCGCGTTCGCCGGTGTCCAGGTGCGCGGCGGGTCGTACTTGGTGGTGACGAGCCGGTGCACCAGGTCCAGCGGTACCGCGACCGGGGCGCCGAGGTACACGTCACCGAGCCCCACGACGAGGTACGTTGCGGACTGCACGATGTCGAACACCTCGGCCCGCCGGTTCAGCCCGTTGACGCGGCGGATGAACTCGACGTTGTCCGGGCACCAGGGCGCGTCCGGGCGTACCCGCTCGGCGTACCGGCGCATCGCCTCGTGCACGCTCGGATCGTCGAACGCGATCGGCATGGTGACCTCGCGTACCGGCAGTTCCACGGTGTCCAGGTCGGGCAGCGCGGCCCAGGCGGCGGCGACCCGCTCGGCGAGGGTACCCAGCGGCAGCCGCGCCGGGTCGGTCGCCAGCAGCAGCGAGCGGACGCCCTCGACGCTTTCCATCAGTCCATCCTGCCCGGTCGCGGCGAGTTCGCGGGCCAGCAGGTGGACGCGCAGCCGGACGGCGAGGTCCAGCTTGGGCGGCCCGACCTCGACGAGCACATGGTGGTCACCCGCGCGGCGTACGGTCAGCGCCGGCCGGCCGCCGTCGCCCGCCAGGTCGAGCAGCGGCTCGGGCCGTTGAGCTGTGTTGGTGCAGGCCTGAACGGGTCGGGTTCGGTTGGCGTAGGCCAGGTCCGCCTCCTGCGGCGTCACCGGGACCAGCCGGATCCGGTCGCCCGGCCGGCATTGGGCAAGCTTCCAGCGGTCGGCCCGGATGACCACGGCGGGCACCACGAAACCGCCCAGGCTCGGCCCGTCCGGGCCGACGATGACCGGCGTACCGCCGGAAATCATGATGCCGCCGACCGGGTACGCGCTGTCGTGGATGTTGCTCGGGTGCAGTCCGGCCGCGCCGCCGTCGGTGCGCGACCATTGCGGCGCCGGACCCACCAGCCGCAGCCCGGTCCGGTCTGATCGGTGGTCGAGCCGCCATTCGGTATCGAACAGCGCGGTCATGCCGTCCGCCGTAAGGTACTCGGGCGCACCGTGCGGGCCGGCGATGACCCGGATCGTCCAGTCGCCCGTCAGCTCGGGCAGCAGCGCGCGCACGTCGGCCGGTGCACCGGCCCGGTCGGCCCCGAGGCGCAGCGTGTCGCCGGCTTGCAGCGCCCGCCCGGCCAGCCCGCCGAAGCCGCCGAGCAGGAACGTGGACCGGCTGCCCAGTACCCAAGGAACGTCGAGCCCGCCCGCGACCGCGACATACGCGCGCAGGCCCGGCCCGCGCACAGCGCCGACGTCGAGCACCTGGCCCGGTCCGACCGGGATGGGTGTCCCGACCGGGAACGCCACCCCGTCCAGGGTCGGCGCACCGGCCGCACCGGTCACACAGACCACTGTGGACGATCCGAAGCGCAGCTTCGGCCCGCGCACCACCGCCTCCAGTCCCGCGGCGCCGTCCGGGTTGCCGACCGCGCGATTGGCGAGGGCGAACGACACGTCGTCCCAGGCGCCGGAGGGCGGCACACCGACGCCCCACAGCCCGGACCGGCCCGGCAGGTCCTGCACGGTCGTCGCGACGCCGGGTACCAGCACCTCGATCACGCCGACCACCCCAGCAGCCGCACCGGCGTCGGGTCGTATCCGTTGCACGGGTTGTTTATCTGCGGGCAGTTGCTGACGAGCACGAGAATGTCGCGCTCGGCAAACAGTTCGACGTGCTTGCCGGGCGCGGATACACCGTCCTCGAAGGTCAGGCCGCCGTCCGGAGTGATGGGTACGTTCATGAAGAAGTTGATGTTGTGGGTGAG
This sequence comes from Rugosimonospora sp., assembly GCA_051986465.1. Lineage (GTDB taxonomy): Bacteria > Actinomycetota > Actinomycetes > Mycobacteriales > Micromonosporaceae > DATEJJ01. The sequence goes on along the minus strand of JBPYFB010000046.1, from coordinate 4,316 downwards.
GTCGCGCTTGTCCATGCCGCGGCGCGCGGCCTGGCGTAGGAACGTGGTACGGCAGGCGTGTTGGTGGCGGGTGTGCTCGCCGTACCGGACGACGTTGCTCTCCTTGGCGCAGGCGCCGCCGAGCGTGTCGTGCCGGCCGCAGGTGTCGTCGACGATGGTGGCGAGCACGTCCAGGTCGGTCGAGAGCAACCGCGATCCGGTGGTGAGGTACACGCTGCCCTGCTCGCGGATGGTGTCCACGGCGCTGTACCGGTTGGCGTAGTCGTACGCGTCGTACAGCAGAGTGTCCACCGCCTGGTTGCCGTACAGGTCGACGATGCGCAACCGGCCGCCCGCCGGTATCTCGCCGATCCAGCCGTCCCCGGGCGGCACCTCAACGTCCACAATGGTGGGTGTCACGTGTCCCTCCCAGCGGCTACCAGAGCTCGGGCCGATTCGGGGCGGAACGCCCGGCTGGTATCGGCGGGTGCCGCGCTGGGCGAGACGGTCACCCGGATACCGGCCGGCGCCCAGGTCTGCGCCGGGTCGAGCGGGTGCGGCACGGTCGCGAGTACCGCGAGCACGTCCTGCTCGGCGCGCAGCCGCACCCAGTCACCCGCCCGCGCGTGATCCTCCACAAAGGACAGTACGGTGCTCTCGTCCGGCGCCACCTTGCTGAACCAGTTGACGCTGGCGTGCAGGTCACGTCGGCCGAGGCCGAGCGTTGCCAGCTCGTCCAGCAACAGTTCGCGAGCACTGCGGCGCCAGTCGTTGCCGTCCGCGGCGTACGACGACGGGCCGAACCGGGACACGTCGACGCTGTGCCCGCAGATCGCGTCGTGCCAATCCAGCGACGAGGCGCTGACCGATACCAGCGCGCGGCCCAGGTCCGACATGAGCACCATGGGCGGTGCGACGCGGGCGGACATCTGCGCCTTGAGCGTGTCCGGCACGTTCAGCCGCTCCAGCGGATCACGCGCGGCGTACAGCAGCATGCTCACGTTCGCCCCGTCGCCCAGGCACTCCAGGTGCAGGTCGTGGTCCTTCGGTACGGTCAGCGCCCAGCCGGCCCCGCCCGGCACGTCGTGTTGATAGGCGGTCACTCCGCCGCCTCCGGGGCAGGGCTGAGTGCGATCACCGGGGTGGCCGTCCGTTGCCGGTTGCGCACCGCATAGGCCAGCGCGCCCACGGCGGCGATCCCGATCACGAACAGCTCCGGGAACCACGCGTACGCGCCGAGCTTGCGGTGCAGTTGCTGCTCGTACCCGACGCCGGCCAGGTCCAGGGCGTCTTCCTCGGCGCGGCCGGAGGTGATGGTTGCGGTCATGACGGCGACCGCCTTCCTCCGCGCAGGCTGCGCGGTCTGAAGGTGGATACGGAAAAAGGCACGGCGCGCTCCCGGGACCGGGATCCGGCTGTCGTTACCGGATCGACCTGGCCTCCCGGGCTTTTGTCCCGCCGTGGAACGGAGCTGACCGCCCCGCCTGCGTCTCTCGGACCAGTCCCACCGGCGTTCCCGTCGGTGGCGGAACCCTAGACGCGCCCCGCCGGTGCGGCGGGTCGTGGCCTACTAGACCGGCGGGCGGTCACCGACGTGCGTCGATGTTGTTTCGGCGCGATGAAAAAGACCTCACACATCCGGGACATGATCACGCGATTGTGAGGTAGAACCGAGTATGGCGTGCGGCGGCTTGCTGCAAGGGCAGGCGGAAGGCTTCCAGGCAGTATGCGAGCTCCTCGGGGTCCTCGTCACCGGGGCATGCGGGGTCTCGGGAAGCGAGCGCGGCAAGGATCGCATCCAGGGTTGCCACTGCGTCGGCGGGGTCGTGCCACACGACCGGGAAGTCGGCGAGGTCTGGTATGTCTTGCGCCTCTTCGTGTAGCCGTGCGATGACGTCAGCCGGCACGTCGGCGTGAGCGTCAAAAGCCGACAGCGGCAGGTGCCCCGCGGCCCTGGCGATCGCGTCCAGATCCTCATAAGCACGCAACAGCGGGACACCCTCATCGCAGAGGCTGTGCTCACGACCATCTTCAAAGACCGGCCACAGTGCGACGCTCATGGCCATCCACTGTAACCGGCAGCCTGCGGGCCACTACGTCACGACGGGAACCGCGGAGGTCAGGCGAGCCTGGGCTTGCGGCGTACCCACAAGTCAAGCTCGGCGGCGACCTCTGGGTCGTCCCCGCGCGGGAGACTCTCGGCGGCGTTGATGAGGTTCTTGGCCTGGCGCAGGCGACGCATGGTGTCGCGCGGCTCGGCTCGCCAATCCTCGATCGCCATCACTTCATCAGGCGTGACCGGTATGGCGGCCAGGCACGCGGCGATCAGTTCGTCCACTGTGGGCAGGACGCTGTCGAGGCCAGCCGCGATGTCGCAGGCGTATAGTCCGCCGACGAATCGCGCCCGCTGCTCGGCCAGTTCGCGCTGGTTCAGCACGCCGGCCGCGGCGGCCCGATCGAGCAGCCACAGCCGCAGCTCGACCCAGCCGGCACGCCGCAGCGGCTGCTGGCGGACTCGCTCATCGACATGAAGGAACAGGTGCGCCCACCAGTTGCCGCTTGCGATCGCATCGGCGGGTTGCCGGTCGAGCCACGCCCGCCGACCGGGCTCGCCGAGCGTGCGCAGGTGCCGGGCCTGACCGCCCATGCCCGTCGATGCCACGCCTCGCAGGTCGACACCGGCGGCGTGGTGCGGCGCGGTGATCTGGTACACGTGCCCAGGCGGGAGGCTGGACGCGTTGCTGGCAAGGCTCGGGTTCTCGGCAACGACGAGGACAAGCGCCGTCGAGTCCGGTTGCCAGTACGCCCGCAGGTCCTTGTCGGATGACTCGACGGCGACCAGCGGTACGGTCAAATCGGCGGCCAGTATGCCGTAGGCGATTGCGTCCAGACGGTGCACCTGCACGGTGAAGTGAGTTCCTCGCCACCGGCCGTCGGCAGTGCGTTCCCAGAAGAACTCGACCAATCCGTAGTCGTGCCACAGGTGATGTCGGTTCTGATTCACGGTCGGGTCCATACCGAAAGCGCGGGAGACCTCGTCGGGCGTGAAGGTCCAATCGACACCGAGCACCGTGCCGGTGCGGACCACGTCGGCGAAGAACCCTGGCGGCGGTGGCGGCATGCTTCAGTGAAGGTCGATGACCGGTCGGACGAGCAGCTCGTCGACGTACGCGTCGTCAGAGTTGAGCCATTCGCCGAACTCCGTATTGCGGTAGGCGGTGGCGATCGTGGTCCGACGAAGAACCCGTCTCCGGCACAGGTCGCACCGCCGCCGCGCGCGGTGCGGAGCCCGCTTTGGCGACCAACTCCGTACGCGGGGTTCATGCTCAGCCGCGGCCGTCCCGCCGAGACGCCGTAGAAAGTAGGTCAGCCCGATCCAGTCGAGCCGCTCAACACACCTCGAACTCGCCTGCCCCGAACTCGCCCGGGTACGCACGTGCGCCAATGTCGCCACCTTCGCCCGTGTGCTCGCCGCGTTCACTGTTCGCCAAGGACGGAACCAGCCGCGAATCCGCCACGTCCAAGTATGGTGATGATGCCGATCCGGTTAGCGGGCCGCGGGGTGGGTTCCGTGAAGACGATGGTAATGATGACGCCCGCTGCAGTGCTACTTCTCGCCGTAGGGTCGTTGTCGGCATGCGCCGAGAGAGGTACCAGCGCAACCGAGCCGTCGGTCCGGCCGAGCGTCAGCTTGACCAGCGACGGCACGATACACGGGAGAGTTATCGCTTCTGGCGGGCCGGTCGTGGTGACATCGGCCGGGCCGTCGCAGGGTGCCGGACGAGGGCTTGACGCCGTAGTTGTCGTCCTCTCGGGCAGCCAGACGGTCGCGTCTCAGCGGGTCGTCGCAGGTTCGCCCTATCGTTTCACGCTGCCAGCCGGCCGCTACCGCCTAGCGGTCACCCAGACGGGCGGGGGCTGCCCCACCGTGGACCTCACGATCAGCGCCGGGACGGACCGCGAGGTCGACCTGACCTGCCAGATCAGGTAGGCCCCGGATGCGATCCGTCCCCGCCTTTTCAGCACGACAAGGAGGCCGGCACGCCTACTGCGGACAGCGGCGGCGACGAACGAGTGATGGTCAGAAACCGACAACCAAACTGACACTGACGAGAACCTGAAAGATCCAATGGGACCTCGACGCAGATCCGTCGGTGGTTGCATGCTTCAGCGAAGGTCGATGACCGGTCGGACGAGCAGCTCGTCGACGTACCCGTCGTCAGAGTTGAGCCATTCGCCGAACTCCGTATTGCGGTAGGCGGTAGCGATCGTGGTCCAGCCGACGAAGAACCCGTCGCCGCCGCAGGTCGCACCGCCGCCGTCACCGCCGCAGACGA
>JBPYFB010000045.1:0-27445 GCA_051986465.1 Rugosimonospora sp. | reverse complement strand
AGATGGGGGCGGGTTCGGGTACCAGGTCTGCCGCGGTGGCGTCGCCACGCAGCTCACGCAAGGAGCTCAGTACCGCGCGCATGCGGCGCATCAGCAGGCCCAGCGCGCCGAGCGCGAGTACCCCCGCGATGGCCAGCGCGCCCAGGTTCGGGGCCACCAGCCGCGCCGCCGCGAACGTACCCGCCGCAACCGCGAGGGACACGAGTACCGGCATCGCCAGCCGGGAGCCCAGCGCCGCCGGTGTCACGCCCGTACGGTGCAGCTCGTACAGGTAAATCGGCGCCACCACGAGCGCCGCCACCGCCGCCTGCGCCGCGCCCGCCCCGCCCGGCCCGAAAAGCCGGGCACCCGCGTACAGCGTGGGCAACAGCGCGACCAGCCACACCACCTGGACGGCGAAGACCACCCGGGTATTGGCCAGCACGACGAAGTAGTCGTAGATCAGCTCGAACAGGATGCGCAGCCCGGCGAAGATCCCGAGCCAGCACAGCACTCCGGCGGCGGGCAGCCAGGTGGCGCCGTACACCAGGCCGATCAGCGGCCGGGCGCCGGCGGCGAGCACCGCGCAGGCCGGGAGGGTGATCGCGGCGAGCAGGCCCGCTGTCGACAGGAAGGTGGCCCGCATGACGGGCGCGTTGCCCTGCAACCGGGCGAGCAGGGCCGGAGCGACCGAGCGCACCGGCATCGAGAACATGCTCACCGGCCAGTTCGCCAGGTTGACCGCGAGGACGTAGAAGCCCAGCGGTACCGGCCCGAGGACGGCACCGACCACGAGTTTGTCCACATTGGTCACTGCGAAGACCACGATGCTGGAACCGGCCAGCGGCAGGCCGAAGCGCAGCAGCGCGCGCGCCTTCACGGGATTGAATCCGAACCGCAGCGCGCCCGGCGCGAAGCTGATGAACAGCACCGCGCCCACGGCCGAGCCGGCGAGTTGGCCGACCGCGAGGCTCATCGCACCCATCCCGCCCAGCGCGCAGCCCAACGACGTCAGCGCGCTGGTCCACGCGCTGACCTGGTCCGCGATCATCTTCCGGTCCTGGCGGAAGGTGCGCTGCAGTATCGCCACCGGCGCCGCGACCAGGCCGCTGATGACCACGCTGCAGCCCAGCAGCCGTACCACCGGGGTGGCGGCCGGATCGCCCATCGCCGCCGCGAAGGCCGGCGCGCCGAGGTAGCAACCGAGGCAGATCAGCCCGCTCGCCAGTACCGAGATGGTACTGACGGTGGGCGCGATCTCCTTCGGGTCGCCGGGCCACCGTACGATCGCCAGGCTCACCCCGAGCTCGTTGAAGCTCAGTACCGCCAGCAACGCCACCGTCGCCACGGCGAAGGTACCGAACGCGTGCGGCCCGAGTACCCGCGCCAGCACGATGCCGATCGCCAGCGTGCTGAACCGGCTCGCGGCCGTGCTGACAAAGCTCCAACCCAGCGCGCGGCTCGCCTTGGTGAACAGCGACGCCTCCGTGCCGTGCCTACCCATGCGACCCCCCAGGACCCTCAGTGACCTAGCCGCTCACCCGCTCGGCGTGAACACCACGTCGACCCAGTAGTTGTGGCTCGCCGCGTTGGTCGGGAAGCCACTGGGGTACACGTATGCGCCGCCGTTCGCCGGTACGTGCAGCGGTGCGTTGTCCACAGTAGACGAAAGCCCGCCCACGTCCACCGCGTAGAACCCGACAGTCGTCGAGTACGACACCAGGTACGTCGTGTTCGCGCTGATGGTCACCGGCGAGTTGAACAACATGGTCTGCCAACCCGAGCCCGTCTCGCCGACGAAGGTACCGGTGGCGAGCTGGACGCCGGTACCGCTCCAGAGCGTGGCGGTATGCGTGCCGGTGTTCTGGCTGCCCTTGTAGAACCGCACACCGTTCACGGTACCGGCAACGTCCGAGGTGAACTTCATGCCAACCGTAACCGCCGCCGGATCGTTCCAGCTCGCGTTCGCGGGCGTCGCCGAACTCGGGAAGACGGTCACCGCACCGGCCGGCACCGCGGGCTGGGTGGCGGTCGGCGACGGGGCGGCGCTGGGGCTGGGACTCGGGCTCGGCGCGGGCGCGACCACGAACAGCGGGTCGACCCAGTAGTTCGTCGACTGGTACGAGTCGTTCGGGAACGCGTCCGAACCGTAGACGAACACGCCGTTGCCGCCCGACGGCGCGGAGAGCGGCCCGTTGGTCAGGGCGGTGGCGAAGTACCCGCCGTCGGCCGCGTAGTTGCCGCCCGGGGCGTAGTACGACGCGATGTACGTGGTGCCGGCGGTCACCGGTACCGCCGAGGAGAAGTACACCGTCTGCCAGCCGGAGGCGGTCTCGTCGGCGAAGGTGGCGGTGGCCAGCCGGGTACCGTCACTCGCCCACAGGCTGCCGGTGTGCGTACCGGTATTGCCGGGCCCCTTGTAGAACCGCACGCCGATCACCGATCCGGCGCTGCCCGGCACGAACTTGACGCCCAGCGACACCGAACTCGGATCGTGCACCGCGGTCGCGGCGGGCGTCGCGTTCGCCGCGAACAGGGTGTCGATCGTCGTGTTGCCGGGGTCGGTGCTGAAGGTCCACGTCTGCGGCGCGGCCATCGCGTTGCCGTTGGTGTCGGATACCTGTACCGACGCGGTGTAGCTGGTACCCGCGGCGAGGTTCGCCGACGGCGTGAAGGTCGCCGTCTTCGTCGCGCTGTCGTAGCTGGCCGCGCCGGTGACCGGGGTTCCGCCGGTCTTGAGCGTGAACTGCAGCGTGCTGCCGTCGACCGCCTTGTTGAACACCGCCCGCGGCGCCGTGGTGACCGGCACGTACTGCGCACCGGCGGCGGGTGTCACCGAGGTGACCTGCGGTGGGGTGGACGCGCTCGGCGTGAACAGCACGTCGACGTAGTAGTTCGTGTTCTGGTAGCTCGAGCCCGGGAACGAGCCGGGGTTGCCGTACACCCCGTTGCCGTCCGCCTCGAAGTTGCGCGGTGCGGCCAGTGGCGGCGCGGTCCATGCGCTGTACGCCGCGAACCACGGGTCGGCCGCGTAGTGGCCGTTCGGCGCGGTGTAGGACGCCACGTACGTGGTGCCCGCGCTCACCGCCACCGGCGAGGGGAACGTGAGCGTCTGCCAGCCGGTGCTCGACTCCGACTGGAAGGTCCCGCTCGCGAGCAGGTTGCCGGCGGAGTCCCAGAGCCGGCCGGTGTGGCTGCCGGTGTTGCCGGTGCCCTTGTAGAACCGCACGCCCTGGATGTATCCGTCGGTCTGCGGTACGACCTTGACGCCGAGCTCCAGCGAGTCCGGGTCGTTGGCGGCCGGGGTCTTCGGTACCCGGTTGCCGAACAGGCTCGTCGGGCCGGTGAGCGTCACGCTCCGGCTCACCGCCGTGCCGATGTTCGCGCTGTCGTCGATCGCCCGAATCTCCACTGTGGACGAACCGGCGCCGGTGGCGAAGTAGCTGTACGTCCACGAGGTGGTACCGCTGGCCGGGTGCCAGGTGGTACCGCCGTCCGTCGACGCCTCCACGCCAGCCACCAGGCCGCCCACGTCGCTGGCGGTACCGGAGACCGTGACCTGGGCCCCGTTGGCGAAACTGGCGCCGGCGGCCGGGCTGCTCACGGTGACCGTCGGGCCGGTGGTATCGGTCGACGCGCTGGTCTGGAACCTGCCGCTCATAATCGTCGCGGGCTGCGCGCCCATGTCCGCGAGGATGTTGATGGTCGCCTGCTGGATGTTCGGATCCGCCGCCTGCTGCGTGGCCAGGAAACTGTCGTGGTTCTCGTCCAGGCCCCAGCTCCACTGGATGGTGCCGGCGCCGAAGACCAGGGCCCCGCTCGACGCGCGGTACATCGTGATGTGGTGGGTGGTGGTGCCGGCGGCCACGTTGGTACCGAAGTCCTGCAGGTACTCCGGCGTGGCGCCGGTGGTGCTGGACAGGTCGACCAGGCCCTGCGGCCGGAAGCCGTTGTCCAGGTCCTCATCGGACTCGTAGCCGATCGTGTGCGGGGAGAGCGTGGCGGTGGTGGCGCTGTTGAAAATCGGGCTGCTGCGCCAGATCCGGTACTTGGTCAGCGCCGCGGGTACCTGGATGGCGAGGTCGTCGCTGTTGCTCATGAACATGGTCCCGGTCAGCGCGTTCTCCGGGCTCGCGCCGCCGGTTGCCGGTGGGCTGAAGCGCGGGTCACGGTACGTACCGGTCCACTGGGTGGTCGGGTCGATCTTGTCGTTCGCCCAGGTTTCCTTGTACGACACCAGGGTGCGGTGGTCGGTCGCGTGCCCGTCCTCGCTGTTCTCCCAGCGGGTCCGCCAGTACACCTCGTTGCCGCTGAAGAACGCGAGGCTGGTACCGGCGTCCCGGGCCGCCTCCACCGCCGCGCGCTCGCCGTACGACCAGTACTCGTCATGGCCGACGGAGAGGAACACCTTGTGGTTCTGGATGAGGCTGCCGAACCGGTCGGCGTCCACGTCCGAGAAGTAGCTCACGTCGTACCCGTTGCGCTCCAGGAAGCGAATCATCGGGTACTCGTTGCTGAAGAGGTAGTCGCGACCGTTGACGGTACCGCGGGTCGCGAACGGCCGGTTGTAGCTGATTTTGTACGCCCGCCCGTTGATCGGCCCCTGGTAGAAGTCGGCACCGCCGTACGTGTTGTACGCCTGCCAGGTCGCGTCGGACGTCTTGAACAGCACCTTCGAGGTGCTGCTGTCGTTCCGTACCACGAACGGTATCTGGCTGCCGGCGCCGGTGTCGTCCGTGCGCGTCAGCACCGCGAGGTACACGCCCGAGACCGCGGTCGTCGGCACTGTCCACGATGTCGTCTGCGCCCAGGTGCCGCAGTCGTAGATCTCCGTCGAGGCGTCGGTGATGCAGTTGGTGGTGGTGTTCTGCGCCGGGAACGTGCCGAGCGCGAGGATCCGCCGGGCGCCGCTCCCGTTGTAGTACCCAAGCCGGTATATGGCGACGGTGAACGCGTGCTCGGCCCTGATCTTGAAGCCGATGGTACCGCCGACGTTCACGCTCATGTTCGTGGCGAAGCCCTGGACCGTGTCGTCGCCGACCCCCTCGACATCCCATTCCGTATCCGGCGAACCGGTCTGGGCGTTCTCGCAGACGATCGGGTTGGGCGAGCAGGTATCCGCGAGTGCCGGCGGCACCGCGGCGGTGAGCCCCGCGACGACCGCGGCAAGCGCCACACCCGCCGCGACCATCGGTCGCCGCGGCGGCCAGGGTGGCCGCCGGTGGCCCACCACGTCGTACCGGCCGGTGCCGCTGTCCGTACCACCGGGCGTGGCGGCGCGGAGCACGGTGGCGAACGCTCTGACCGACCTTGTTAATCCACCAGCTTTGCGAGATCCCCGCTCATCGCCGACCGCCATGACTCCAGCCCTCTTCATCTGTACACAGAACGTGGGCGGACGAAAGCCCACGGGGAGCGTAAGTGCCTGCCTGAGTGAGGATCCACAACTCCTCACGCACACTTCGCCACCAGCCGGATGTAAGATCCTCCGCCGTTCAGCCACCCCCTGTAGCGAAGGCGACAGCAGGCATGGGCCGCGGTGACGAGGGGACGATACTATGGCCCGGTTTGAGCGGCACGGGAGGCTGTATGACGATGCTGCCGCTGTTGCCCGCACTGTCTGGCGGGTTCGGCGACCGGCCGGACGCCGTGCGCGTCGGCGACGACTCCATGTCCTGGGCGGACCTGCTCGGGGCGGCTAGCGCGGTCGCCGATCGGGTGGCAGGCACCGGCGCGGTCGCGGTGCGCGCGTCGGCGGAACTTTCCACCGTCGTCGCGGTCGTCGGCGGCCTACTGGCGGGGGTACCGGTGGTGCCGGTACCCGCCGACGCGGGCCCCCTGGAGCGCGACCACATCCTGCGCGACAGCGGCGCGGAGACGGTGCTCGATTCGTCCACTGTGGATGTACAGGCTCGCTCGGGCACCCGGTACCCCGAGCCGGCCGGCGACCGGACCGCCCTGATCCTGTACACGAGCGGCACCACCGGCGCACCCAAGGGCGTTTCGCTGCGCCGGCAGGCGGTCGCCGCCGACCTCGATGCGCTCGCCGAGGCGTGGGCGTGGACCGCCGACGACCTGCTCGTGCACGGCCTTCCGCTGTACCACGTGCACGGGCTCGTCCTCGGCGTCCTGGGCGCGCTGCGGGTCGGCTCCCGGCTGCACCACACCGTGCGCCCGACCCCGGAGCGGTACGCCGAGGCCGCCGGTACCCTCTACTTCGGCGTACCCACGGTCTGGTCGCGGGTGACCGCCCAGCCCGCCGCGGCGCGCGCCCTGTCCGGCGCGCGGCTGCTCGTCTCGGGCAGCGCGGCACTGCCGCCCGCGGTCTTCGACGCCCTGCACACGCTGGCCGGTCACCGCCCGGTGGAGCGGTACGGCATGACGGAGACATTGATAACGGTAAGCGCCCGCGCCGACGGTCCGCGCCGCGCCGGCTGTGTCGGCACGCCGCTCGCCGGGGTAGCGACCCGGCTCGCCGGCGAGGACGGCGAGCTACAGGTGCGCGGCGCCACACTCTTCTCCGGCTACCTCAACCAGCCGGAGGCGACCGCGGCCAGCCTCACCGCCGATGGCTGGTTCCGCACCGGGGACGCCGCCGCGATCGACGAGGACGGCACGCACCGCATCATCGGCCGGCTCTCCACCGACCTCATCAAAAGCGGTGGGTACCGGATCGGTGCCGGCGAGGTGGAGTACGCGCTGCTGACTCATCCGGCGGTACGCGAGGCGGCCGTCGTCGGGCGCGACCACGCCGACCTGGGCCAGGAGATCGTCGCGTACGTGGTGGCCGACGGGGTATCCGAGCAGCAGCTCATCGACTTCGTGGCCAGCGGCCTGTCGGTACACAAGCGACCCCGCCGGGTACACCTCGTGGAGTCCCTCCCCCGCAACGCCATGGGCAAGGTACAGAAGCGCCTGCTGTCCTAACGGGACACTGCCACCGCACCGTCCACAAGGGACGACGACCCGCGCCGTACCGACACCTGGTCGTCCACGACGCGCACGTCGAGTACCGGCTGCGGCTGGGTCGCCGGCCCGTGCTCCACGCGCCCGTCGGAGAGCCGGAACACGCTGCCGTGCCAGGGACACATCACGCACGCCTCGCCGTCGCGCTGCACGATTTCGCCGTCCGCCAGCGGCCCGGCCATGTGCTCGCACTGCTCCACCAGTACCCGCAGCACGTCGCCCTCGCGGTAGACGAGCACCGGTACCGCACCGGCGACCAGCCGGCGTACCAGTTGCCGCTGCGGCAGGCTGGACAGCGCGCCCAGCGGCTGCCACTGCGTGGGTAGCCGGCGCAGTGCCGGTACCGCGTTGTTGACGCCCGCGTCCGACCGGTACGAAAGGTGCCCGCCCACGTAGCCGGCGGTGGCGACCGCGGCCAGACCCAGGCCGCCAAGTACCCGACCGGCACGGTGCCTACCGCGTACCCGCGCCACGAGCGACCCCGCGTACAGCGCCATGGCGGCGGCGTTGGCCGCGGCGTGGGCGAGCCCCACCCGCTGCTGCTCGCGCCCGGACTCGGACCAGTCACTGGCCCCGGTGACCGCGCTGGGCACGCTCGCGAGCAGGCCGACGCCGACCATGGCGGTCGCCGCGCGGCGCTGCCCCGGCAACAGGTCCAGGGCGGCCGCGCCGACCCAGGCGCCGATGGGCACATCGGTCAGCGCCGGGTGCAGCGGGTGCCCGAGCCACACTCCGTGCATCGCATCCGCCGGGCCACCTGGCCGGATCACCCGGCGGACCGAGCCGCGCAGCGCGGCCACGACCCCGTCGAGTCTGTCCGCCCGCTCCAACCTGTCCAGCATCCGCCGCCCGATCTCCGAACTGCCATACAACCAACGCATACGGACGTTCGTACCCAGGGCGAACGGGTCAAACCCCCGCCACCACGCGTCACCGGAGCGACGCGATAGGCTGCGGGCAGGGATTTTCCCCGAAAACTGAGCACGGACAGGTCGGATGCGGTAGGCGATGACCAGGAATGACTCGGTCCGGCTCGCGGTGGACCTGGCGCACATCGCCACGGTGCGCCACGCGGTCCGGGAGTTCGCGGCGGGCAACGGCCTACCCGAGCGGCCGCGCTCCGACTTCGTCCTCGCCGTGAACGAACTGGTCACCAACGCCGTCCAGCACGGCGGGGGCAGGGGCGGCGTGCGGCTGTGGCGCACCGCGGGTGCCCTGTGGTGCGAGGTATCCGACCAAGGGCCCGGTATCCCACCGAACCGCCTCGACCGGCGATGGCTGCCGCCGGCGACCGCGTCCGGCGGGCGCGGGCTGTGGCTCGTCGGTCGCCTCTGCGACGACGTGGCGATCTCTACCAGTGACCGCGGCACCACCGTCCGCGTGGTCAAGAACCTACCGTAACTGCCCGGTCAGACCCGCAGGTACATCCGGGTCGTGGTGCCCTGGGCCGAGGAGTACACCCGCACCAGGTCGCAGAGCTGGTTCACCAGCAGCAGGCCGCGCCCGTTGGGCTGCCGCGGGGGTACCGGGACCAGCCCGGCGAGCGGATCGCGCAGCCGGCCACCCCCGCTGACCTCCGCGACCACCTGCCCGCCCGCGTACCAGACGCGCAACACCCCGCGGCCGTTCCCGTGGATGATCGAGTTCGTGGCGATCTCGTTGACCGCGAGTTGCAGTTGCCCGCGGCGGCGCTCGGATACGCCGAAGCGCTCCGCCGCAGCGCCCACCACGGCCCGCACGTCGGCCAGGTCGCCCCGCCCGAAGGCGAGCGCGTGCGCCCCCGCGGGCGGCGGGGGAAGCGGCTTGTTGAACGCGGCGACCAGCGCGCTGGGCTCCGTGAACGCCGGGCTGGGCCGGCGGGTACCGGGCTCGACCAGGACCGGGTGGGTACGGCGCGCGTCGGCGATCGCCTCGGGCGGCAGCCCCGCCACGTCGTACGGGCACAGCATCGCCAGGTCCCGCCCCGCGAACGCCAGGTTGACCAGCGCCTCGTACTGGACGCACGCCGGGTACTCCGCGCCCTCCCGGCCCCGCCAGTCCTGTTCGGCGAGGATGCGCGCGCCCGCCCGCGCGTACCGCCCGAGGAAGGCGTGCAGCACGTACGGGATGATGCTGCCCGGGTTGCGCCCGGCCAGGGCCATGTCCACGTAGCTGACCTGGTCACCCATCTCGCCCAACTCGCGGCGCAGCAGTTCCAGATTGGGCCCGGGCACCGCGATCAGCACCGGCTCGCCACGCGCCAGCCCCGCCTCGACGAACGGCACGCTCACCGCGAGGTACTCGGCCGGATCGCTGTAGAACAGGGCCTCGTGCCGGAACGCGCCGTCGACACCAACCGTGGCGGTGGGTGTGGACGGCGTGTTCACAGCGGGTGACATCGCAGCGAGGCTAACCCGGACCGGCCGGTTCTGCGACCTGAGCGCTCATACCGGGGTCGCCTGAACGGGTGGCCGGGGCGCCGGCGGGCGGGCGGCGGGCCGCCCCGGTTCCAGGTGGAAGATGCTGTACGCCTGCTTGATCACCGGGTGGGCGACGTTGCGCACGCGTACCCCACCGGGTGTGGTTCCCCGCTCCGAACCCAGGTGCGCATGGCCGTGTATCGCGAGCGTGGTGGGCGCCGAGTCGATCGCCTGGCCCAGCAGGTACGAGCCGAGGAACGGGTAGATCTCCGGTGGCTCCCCGTGCAGCGTGTCCGGTACCGGCGCGTAGTGGGTCAGCGCGATCAGCACGTCGCACTCCAGCTCGTTGAGCGTCTCCTCCAGCCGGTCCGCGGCATCGCACGTGGTGCGTACGAACGCCTTCATCTCCGGCTCGCCGAACTCGCTCGCGCACCGCCCGGCGAACCCGCCGCCGTAGCCCTTCACGCCCGCGACGCCCAGCCGTACGTTCGTGCAGTTGAGGACGACGCCGTCGCCCTCGAGTACGCGGATGCCCGCCTCGCCCAGCGCGTACGTGATCTCGTTGACCTGGTCGCTGTGGTAGTCGTGGTTGCCCAGCACGGCGACGACCGGTACTCCGAGGCTGCCGAACTCGGTCACCACGCACTGCGCCTCCGACATGGTGCCGTGCCGGGTAAGGTCACCGGCGAGCAGCAGCACGTCCGCGTAGTCGGGCAACTGTTCCAGCGCCGGCCGGTACCGGCCCACCACGTCGTCGTCCATGTGCACATCCCCGACGGCCGCCACCCTGACCTTGCCGGGCCCAACTCCACTCGCCAAACTCACGACAAAATCTCCGTTCGCTCCGTGGTGCGCGTGAGCCCATTCGCGGACCCGCAAGCTCCCCGCGCAAACGCGCCGCCTTCCCTCGCCGCCCCGAAACCCCGACTTCGTCGGCGGGCCGGCTCAGTCCAGGCGCCGCCGCGCCCCACTCCGCTCACGAAAGCTCCTCCGCCTCGGCTGGGGCTTGCGTCCTGGTCACCGCGATGTCGTTGCGCACGGTCAGGTCCGGGAAGTGCTCGCTGACCAGGCGCAGGATCTCGGCGCGCCGGTGCGGGCTCTCCACCTCGCCGCGCAGCACCAGCACGTCGTCCCGGCGGATCACGTCGATGGCCTGGTCGGTCACCGCGCGATCCTCGGTCAGCAGCCGCTGTACGGCCGCCTCCACGTACTCACTCGCGTCGGAAGAGGTCATGATGGCTCCTCGGGTCGCAGTCCGGCCACGGTACCGACCGGAAGCAGGTCCAGCATCTCCAGCAGAATCAAGAAGGCGCGCGCGTACGGCGACTCCTCCGTCTCCTTGCGCACCCGTTCCCAGTCGATCTGCTCGCGCAGCGACCGGGCGATCGGCAGCCCTTCGGCGAAGTCGCAGCGGTGCTGCGAGAAGGTCAGCAGCTTGTGCTCCATGAGCAGGGTCGCGGACAGTACCGGCAGCGCGATCGCCTGTACCCGGATGATCGTGCTGTCGGAGAGGATCTCGTCGGTGACCGGGCGCTCCACGGGCCGGTAGATCAGGTCCACGAGCAGGTCCCCGTCGTACACCTTCACCAGCCAGTCCTCGGGCGGACGCTCGGTACGGAAGCCGCCGGCCGTGAACGCCTCCAGCGCCTTCTCCACGTCCTGCTCGCGCAGGAGGAAGTCCACGTCGTGGTCGCTTGACGTACCGCCCCGCGCGTACACCGCGAACCCACCGGCGAGCGCGAACGGTACATCGACGCGCTTGAGTACCGATGCAACCCGTTTCATCGTTGTGAGCAGGTTCTCGTCGGCCTGCTTAGGCATGCACCACCAATACCCAAAGGCACCGTCTCGAACACCTGGCGAGCGCCTGGCCAGCGGTACCGGCGACGCTAGGCAGGGGCCGCGCCAGCACCGATAGTTCTTCACTCGAAGTTGTTTAGCAGGAATTATCGCGGGAATCGCTCAGCCATGACCGCATCGACCCGGACAATCCGACACGGGGGGCTCTTCGACGCGGTGCTGCTGGACCGCGATGGCACGCTCGTGCGCGACGTGCCGTACAACGGCGATCCAGACCTGGTCGAGCCGATGCCCGGCGCCAAAGCGGCGCTGGACCGCCTGCGCGCCGCCGGACTGCCGGTGGCCGTGGTGACCAACCAGTCCGCGGTGGGGCGCGGGTTGGTGCCCGCCTCCGCGGTCGAGCGCGTCAACGACCGGATCGAGGACCTCCTGGGGCCGTTCGACGGCTGGCACGTGTGCCCGCACGCCCCGGCGGAGGGCTGCGCGTGCCGCAAGCCGGCGCCGGGCCTCATCTACGCCGCCGCCCGCACGCTCAACGTGGCACCGCGGCGCTGCGTGCTCATCGGCGACATCGGCGGGGACATGGCGGCGGCCCGCGCCGCCGGCGCCACCGGCCTGCTGGTACCGACGGAGGCGACGCGGGCCCAGGAGGTCGCCGAGGCCGACAACGTGGTACGCACGCTGGACGCCGCGGTGGACTGGATTCTCGCCCGGGAGTCGCTCGTCCGGCCGCGCCAACCGCTGGCAACGCCGGGCGCGCACGTGCTCGCCGCCCGCACCGACGCGGCGGGCGACGTACTCGTGTGCGGGCCGGCGATCCGCGCCCTGGCCGCCCGGGCCGCGCGGGTCACGCTGCTCTGCGGGCCGCGCGGCCGGCTCGCCGCCGAGTTGCTGCCCGGCGTCGACGACATCGTGGAGTGGCCGGTGCCGTGGATCGAGCCGGGGCCGGCGGCGGTCGATCCCGAGCAGACCCAGAAGTTCATCGATGACGTACGCGCGTGGGGCATCGACGAGGCGGTCATCTTCACCTCGTACCACCAGTCCGCGCTGCCGCTCGCGCTGCTGCTGCGCCTCGCCGGGGTACCGCGGATCTCGGCGATCAGCGAGGACTACCCCGGCTCGCTGCTGGACGTGCGGCACAAGGTACCGACGGGGGTACCCGAGCCGGAGCGGGCACTGTCTCTGGCCGCAGCCGCCGGATACCCGCCGCCCGCCGACGACCTCGGCGGGCTGTGTATACGGGTACCGCCGCGGCCGGAGCAGGTGACGAAACCGCGCTCGGGCGTTGTCGTGCACCCGGGCGCGAGCGTACCGGCGCGCGCCTGCCCGCCCGAGCGGTTCGCGCAGATCGTACGGGCGCTGGTCGAGGCGGGGCACCAGGTGAGCGTGACCGGTGGCCCGGGCGACAGCGCGCTGACCGCCGCCGTGGCCGGTACCGCCGGGGTGGACCTGGGCGGCCGTACCAGCATCGCGGACCTCGCCGAACTGCTGGCCGGCGCCGGCGCGCTGGTGTCCGGCAACACCGGGCCGGCGCACCTGGCGGCCGCCGTGGGAACTCCGGTGGTGAGCCTCTTCGCCCCGACTGTCCCGTTTGGACAGTGGGGACCCTACCGGGTACCGACCGTACGCCTGGGTGACGCGCTCGCCGGTTGCCGCGACACCCGCGCCACCGTCTGCCCGGTCGCCGGCCACCCCTGCCTGTCCACTGTGGACCCGAAGGACGTCGTGGCCGCGGTCGAGCTGCTGACCCGCGAGCCCGGGTACGCCGGGGACCTGCCGTGAAGATACTGCTCTGGCACGTTCACGGTGCCTGGACGACCGCGTTCGTCCAGGGCGAGCACACCTACTACGTACCCGTCACGCCCGAGCGCGGCCCGTACGGGCGCGGCCGGGCCGACACGTATCCGTGGCCGGAGGCGGTCGTCGAGGTGAAGCCGGACGAGATGGCCGACCTCGACGTGGACGTGCTGGTGCTGCAGCGCCCGGAGGAGTGGACGCTCGCCGCCCGGCGGCTGGGGCGCTGGCCCGGCCGGGACGTGCCAGCCGTCTACGTGGAGCACAACACCCCGAAGACCGACGTGCCCAACACGAGGCACCCGATGGCCGACCGCGACGACGTGGTGCTCGTCCACGTCACCCACTTCAACAACCTGTTCTGGGACGCCGGCGCCACCCGCACCACGGTCATCGAGCACGGCATCCCGGACCCGGGCGAGCGGTACACCGGCGAGCTGGACCGGCTGGCCGTCGCGGTGAACGAGCCGGTGCGCCGCGGCCGGGTCACCGGTACCGACCTGTTGCCGCGCTTCGCCGAGGTGGCACCCCTGGACGTATACGGCATGGGCGTGGCGGAGCTGCCCGAGATGCTCACCGCGCCCGAGCTGGACGACCGGATCACCGTCGTGGACAACCCGCCGCAGGCGCTGATGCACGCGGAGATCTGCCGGCGGCGGGCGTACCTGCACCCGCTGCGCTGGACCTCGCTCGGCCTGTCCCTGCTGGAGGCGATGAGCATGGGGATGCCGGTACTGGCCCTGGCCACCACGGAGGCGGTCGAGGCGGTACCGCCCGACGCGGGCGTGCTGTCCACCCGCGTCGAAGTACTTGTGGAGGCGGCCCGGTGGCTACTCACCGAGCCCGCCGACGCGCGGCGCCTGGGCGCCCGCGCGCGGGAGGTGGCGCAGGCCCGGTACGGCCTGGACCGCTTCCAAACCGACTGGAATCGGCTGCTGACCGAGGTCGCCGGCAACTACCCAGAAAGGTGAGACGATGCGCATCGCGATGATCTCCGAGCACGCCAGCCCACTCGTGGCGCCCGGCGGCGTCGACGCGGGCGGCCAGAACCTGCACGTCGCAGAGTTGTCGGCGGCGCTGGCCGAGCGCGGGCACGAGGTGCGCGTCTACACCCGCCGGCACGACGAGCGTCTGCCCGACGAGGTCGACAGTGGCGGCGTCACGGTGGTGCACGTACCGGCCGGCCCGGCGCGCGAGATATCCAAGGACGAGATGCTGCCGTTCATGGGCGAGTTCGGGCGCTGGCTCGCCGCCGAGTGGGAGCGGGGCTGGCACCCCGAGGTGGCGCACGCGCACTTCTGGATGAGTGGGCTGGCCGCCCTGACCGCCCGCGCCCGCTACCCGCTGCCGGTCGTGCAGACCTACCACGCCCTCGGCAGCGTGAAGCGCCGGTACCAGGGCGAGAAGGACACCAGTCCGGCCCAGCGCATCGGGTACGAGCGGGTGCTCGGCCGCCAGGTGGACCAGGTCATCGCGCAGTGCTCCGACGAGGTGAACGAGCTGATCGCGCTGGGCATCCCGCGCTCGGCGATCCGGCTGGTCTCCTCCGGGGTGGACACCGAGCGCTTCGCCCCGGCCGGGCCGCACGCGCAGCCGCCCCGGCCCGGCGGGCGCATCCTGTCCGTGGGCCGGCTGGTGGAGCGCAAGGGGTACGGGGACCTCATCGAGGCGCTGCGCCTGATACCCGACGCCGAGGCGATCGTCATCGGCGGCCCGCCCGCCGACGAGTTGCACGCCGATCCGCTCGTACGCGAGCTGCGCCGGCACGCGGAAGCGCGCGGCGTGGCCGACCGGTTCCGGATGGTCGGCGCGGTACCCCGCGACCAGATGCCCGCCTGGTACCGGTCCGCGGACGTGGTGGCCTGCCCGGCCTGGTACGAGCCGTTCGGGCTGGCCCCGCTGGAGTCGATGGCGTGCGGCATACCGGTCGTCGCGTACGGGGTCGGCGGCTTCATCGACACGATCGTGGACCAGGTCACCGGCGTACTGGTACGCCCCCGGGACGTCAAGGCGCTGGCCGGCGCGCTACGGGCGCTGATCACCGACCCGCTGCGCCGGCTGGAGTACGCGGCCGCCGCGGTCGACCGTGCCCGCGAGCGGTACAGCTGGGGTCGCAGCGCCGAGCAACTGGTCGCCGTCTACTCCCGGCTGATCGGGGTGCCGGAGGTGGTACCCGAGGTGGTGCAGGCCGAGGCGGTACAGGCATGACGGAGGACGCTGACCTGGGGTCGTACCGGCGGGCTTCATGGGAGGCGGCGCTCCCCTCGACCGCACCCGCGCAGGAGCACCTGGCGGCGCTGGCCGCTGCGCTGCCCGGCTTCGCTGACCAGGCGACCCGGCTGCGCGACTGGGGCCTGCATCTGGCCGCCTCGCTCGGCCAGGGCAGCCGGCTGCTCGCGGCCGGCAACGGCGGCAGCGCGGCCGAGGCGCAGCACCTGGTCGCCGAGCTCGTCGGCAAGCTGGACGAGGACCGGCCACCGCTGTCGGCCATCGCGCTGACCGCCGAAACCAGTGGGCTGACCGCGATCAGCAACGACTACGGCTACGGCGAGGTCTTCGCGCGGCAGGTACGCGCACACGGCCGCCCGGGCGACGTGGTCGTCCTCCTGTCCACCAGCGGGTGCAGCCCGAACGTGCTCGCCGGTGCCCGCGCCGCGCGCGAGCGGGGCCTGGTCACCTGGGCCCTGACCGGCGCAGCACCCAACCCGCTGGCCCGGCTGTGCGACGACGTGGTGGCGGTACCGAGCCCGCACCACCAGGTCGTCCAGGAACTGCACCTGGTCGCGATCCACCTGCTGTGCACGTACGTGGACGCGGTCCTGCCGGCGTTCGCGGGCAAGGTCGTGGCCGAGGTACCGGCATGAGCGGCACGCCCCGGCCGATCGTGGTCATCGGGGACGCGCTGCTCGACCGGGACGTCGCCGGGGAGGTGCACCGGATCAGCCCGGACGCGCCGGTACCCGTCTTCGACATGGGCGAGGGGCAGGACCGGCCCGGCGGCGCCGCGCTGGCCGCCACGCTCGCCGCCTCCGGTGGCCAGCCGGTCATCCTGGTCACCGCGATCGGTTCCGACGAGGCCGGCGACCGCCTGCGCGAGCTGCTCGACCAGGCCGGTGTGGCCCTGCGCGAGCTGCCCTACCAGGGCGAGACGCCGCAGAAGATCCGGCTGCGCGCCGACGGCCAGGTGCTGCTGCGGATGGATCGCGGCGAACCGGCACACCCCGGCGAACCGGACGAGGCCACCGCTGCCGCACTCGACTCGGCCGTCGCGGTGCTGGTCAGCGATTACGGCCGGGGGGTCGGCGAGCTCTCCGGCCTGCGCCGGCAGCTCGCCGCGCTGGCCGCCAACCGGCCGGTGGTCTGGGACCCGCACCCGCGCGGCGAGGCGCCGGTACCTGGGGTGCGGCTGGTCACCCCGAACGAGTCCGAGCTGCGCACGGCGCCGCAGGACGGGAACTCCCACCGGCTCGCCGCCCTCGCCGCCGGCGCGGCGCAGGCCCGCCGCTCCTGGCGGGCCGGCGCGGTGGCCGTGACGCTCGGCGCCGACGGCGCGCTGCTGGCCCAGGGCGGCGCGACCCCTTTGGTGGTACCGCCACCCGTGCGCGCCAGTGGCGACGCGTGCGGCGCGGGTGACCGCTTCGCGGCCAGTGCCACCGTCGCGCTCGCCGCCGGCGCCCTGGTCTCCGAGGCGGTACAGGTCGCGGTCGGCGACGCGGCGCACTTCGTGGCCGGCGGCGCGGCGCGCGCGTACTCCTGCCCCGAAGCGGTGCAGGAGCAGCTCGTCCAGGCCGCCGACGCGGAACCGGCCGGTATCGGGCTGGCCATGGCGCTGGCCGCCGTCGCGCGCACCCGCTCCCGGGGTGGGGTGGTGGTCGCCACCGGCGGCTGCTTCGACCTGCTGCACCCGGGCCACGTCGCCACCCTGCAGGCCGCCCGGCAACTGGGCGACTGCCTCGTGGTGTGCCTCAACTCCGACGACAGCGTACGGCGGCTCAAGGGGCCCGACCGTCCACTTGTGACACAGGACGACCGGGCCCGACTGGTGGCCGCACTGTCCTGTGTGGACGCCGTGGCCATCTTCGACGAGGCGACC
Source organism: Rugosimonospora sp. (assembly GCA_051986465.1). GTDB lineage: Bacteria > Actinomycetota > Actinomycetes > Mycobacteriales > Micromonosporaceae > DATEJJ01. Next base: position 10,414 of record JBPYFB010000045.1, on the reverse strand, counting down.
CCGGTGGAGCTGCTGTCCCAGTTGCGGCCGGACGTGTGGGTCAAGGGCGGCGACTACTACCTCGACGACCCGGACAGCCAACCGGTGCTGCCGGAGGCCCAACTCATTCGCGGCTGGGGCGGGCAGAGCGTCGTGGTCCCGTACCTCGACGGGCACTCGACCACCTCGCTGATCCAGGCCGCGCGCAAGCAGGTAGGAGGAAACCGATGAGAGTGCTCGTGTCCGGTGGCGCAAGCGGCCTGGGCGCCGCCGTGGTGCGCGCGGTTGCCGAGGGCGGCGGCAAGCCGTACGTCCTGGACCTGCGCCCACCCGCCGACGGGGTACCGCACGTGGCGGTCGATCTCGGCGACACCCGTGCCGCCGAGCGTGCCGCAATCGAGCTGGCCGAGCACGCGGGCGGGCTGGACGCGGTGGTGACGGCGGCCGGTATCGACCACCCCGGTCGACTCTCCGATGTGGACGCCGATACCTGGGAACGGGTGGTCCGCGTCGACCTCTTCGCAACCGCGGCGGTGGTCCGCGGTGCCCTGCCGTACCTGCGCCAGGCGGGTGGCCGGGTCGTGACGGTCGCGTCAACTCTGGGCCTGCGGGCGCTGTCCGACGCGACCGCCTACTGCGCCGCGAAGTTCGGCGTCGTCGGCTTCACCCGGGCGCTCGCGGCGGAGCTCGCCGGCGAGGTCGGCGTGACCCTGCTCATCCCGGGCGGCATGCGCACCGGCTTCTTCGACGAGCGCACCGAGCAGTACAAGCCGGGCGCCGACGCGAAGCTCAACGACCCGGACAAGGTCGCCGCGGCGGTCATGTTCGCACTCTCCCAGCCGGCCGGCTGCGAGGTACGCGAGATGGTGGTCTGCCCGAGCGAAGAGCCGTCCTGGCCGTGAGCGAAGCTTGCGAGCGAACCATCTGGCATCGGGCGGCGCGGGCGTATCCGCAGCCGCGCGAGGATACGGCCGCGCCGTGACGGTACTGGCGCTTCGGGCACTCGGGATCGGAGACCTGGCGACCGCGGTACCCGCGCTGCGCGGGCTGCGGGCCGGGTTTCCGAGCCGCCGCCTGGTACTCGCCGCGCCGCCGTGGCTCGCCCCGCTGGCCGAACTGACCGGGGCGGTCGACCGGCTGGTACCGCTGTCCGGGCTCGACGGCCACCCGGACGCGCTGCCCTCCCCCGCGATCGCGGTGAACCTGCACGGCAGGGGGCCGCAGTCGCACCGGCTGCTCGCCCGGCTGCACCCCGAACAGCTCATCGCCTTCCGCTGCCCCGAGGCCGGCTGCCCCGATGGTCCAGAGTGGACGGACGACGAGCACGAGGTGGCGCGCTGGTGCCGCCTGCTCGACTGGTACGGGATCGCGGCGTACCCGGGCGACCTCGACCTGCACGTACCAGCCGTACCCCCGCCCGTACGGGACGCCGCCATCGTGCATCCGGGCGGCAGCTGCCCCGCCCGGCGCTGGTCCGAGGGGCGCTTCGCCAAGGTGGCCCGGCACCTGCACGAGGCGGGCGAGCACGTACTCGTCACCGGCTCGCCGAGCGAGGCGCGGCTGGCCCGGCGGGTGGCGGCCATGGCGCACCTGCACCCCGAGCGGGTACTCGCCGGCGATACCGACGTCGGTACGCTCGCGGCGCTCGTCGCGTCCGCGCGCCTGGTCGTCTCCGGGGATACCGGCGTGGCCCACCTCGCCACCGCGTACGGCACCCCGTCGGTGGTGCTGTTCGGGCCGGTACCGCCGCGGCTGTGGGCGCCGCCGGCCGACCGGCGGCAGCACCGCGTGCTCTGGCACGGCGCCCACGGCCTGCCCTCGATCTCGGTGGCCGAGGTGCTCACCGCGCTGGGCGGCCTGCCCCTGGTCAGCCGGGCTCGGCGAGCAGCCGCTCGCGCAGCAGCGCCAGGGACTGGGTGAGCAGCCGGGACACGTGCATCTGGGAGATGCCGACCCGCTGCGCGATCTGCGACTGGGTGAGGTTGCCGAAGAACCGCAGCGACACGATGCGCTGCTCCCGCTCGGGCAGCTCGCCGAGGACCTGGTGCAGCGCCTCGCGGTCGGCCACCGACTCCAGCGCCGCGTCCTCCGAGCCGATCACCTCGCCCAGCTCCGTACTGCCGAAGTCATCGGTGTGTACCGGGCTGGACAGCGAGCGGGTCCGGTACGCGGCGCCGCACTCCAAGCCGGCGATCACGTCCTCCTCGTCGGCGCCCAGGTGCGCGGCGAGCTGGGCGACCGTCGGCGAGCCGCCGAGATCCTGGCTGAGCTGCGGTACCGCGTGCGCGATCTCCAGGTGCAGCTCCTGCATGCGCCGGGTCACCCGGACGCTCCAGCCCTTGTCCCGGAAGTGCCGCTTCAGCTCGCCCTGGATCGTCGGCCCGGCGTAGTGGCTGAACGGTACGCCCCGCGTCACGTCGAAGCGGTCCACGGACTTGATGAGCCCGACCGTGGCGACCTGCACGAGGTCGTCCAGCGGCTCGCCCCGGCTGCGGAAGCGCTGGGCGGTGCGCCTGGCCAGCGGGAGCCCGGCACAGATGATGGCGTTGCGGATCCGGTCGCGCTCCGGGTGGTCCTCGGCAAGAGCGGACCGCCGCCGGAACTCGTCGTGTACCAGCGCGTCAAGATCGTCACGCCAGTCCTCGTCGACCTCGGCTGGGGCCGGAGCTGGAGCGGCGGTCGGGGCGGTGAACTCGAGGTCGGCCGGTTCGGCGCCTCGGGTGGTGGTCGAGCGGGTCATGGCGATCTCCCGTGTCGCGACGTCCCATCACCACCGGCGGCCGAAGCCTGAGGAGCGGGGTGGCGAGCGGAGTCGTCGAAGGCCCGGCCGTGACGCAACGCGGTATACGTTTCGGGTGGTGGGCCTTGTGGTACACGGTTCCGGCACCCGTTGCTTGAGCGCCGTTGCGGCGTTCTGTTCCAGCGGCAGTCAGTTGGTTCTGCCCGGAACACGCGTTGTCACACCCCTACTCGGTGCAACCTCTCGAACCATACTCTGCTGAAGGTCGGGCGCAAGCGCCTTGCCTCATAACGGTGGCGCAGGTCTCGGCTGCGGAATTCGCACCTGCGCCCACACGACCTTTCCGTTGCCGGTCGGCGCGCTGCCCCAGGAGTCCGCCATCGCGTCGAGAATCAGCAGGCCACGGCCGTGGTCGCCGTCGTGTGCGCCGTGCGCGCCGGGCGCCGGGTGGTAGACCAGGCGCGGATCCCCGTCGCGTACCGACATCTGCAGACAGCTGCCCATCAGCCGCACCGTGACGACCACCGGGGTACGGGCGTGCAACACCGCGTTACTCGCCAATTCCGACATCACGAGCTCGGCCAGGCGGCGTACCCGGGTGATGCCCCACTCCTCGCAGGCCCGGTTCACCAGCTCGCGGCTGGCCGCGGGCATCTCCGGCCCGGGCAGCAGGTTGGCCGACAGGCGCGGCGGCACCGGGCGGCGCAGCTCCTCCTCGACCGCGGCGTCGACGTCCGCCCGGGTGGTCAGCTCGCCCTCGGACTCCCTCTCGACCAGCGCGCGGGTGGGCGCCGAGGCCGAACAGACGAACAGCCGGGTACCGGGCCAGCGCCGCGCGTCGCTGGCGAGCAGGATCAGCGGTCCCAGCGCGCCCGAACCGGTCACGGCGAGGTGGGACGCGTCGACGACCAGCGCCGTCGGCTGATCTGCGATGCAGTCCCGCAACGAGACGACGGCGTCCACCACCGACGTCTCGTCGAGAGTCCCGTACAGGCTCACCAGCCCCACGGGCAGCCGGCGCCGCACTTGGCACACCAGCGGACTCGGCACCGAAAACGCCACCTTTCCGTACGTACCGCGCGCCAACATCCTTCCGCCCGGCTACCCCACTCGCGCACCACTGACACGCTTAGACCCGTGCCGATCCGCATTTCAGCGTCGCACAGAAGTTCCGGGCACGCCGCCGGAGCCTCTGCCGTGATCTCCCCCCACACTCGCCCGCGGGCGAGCAATAATGCGACCGGTACCCGAGTACGAGGTGGGCAGGGGATGACCGGGGCGAAGTCGTGGTTGCAGGTCGATGAGGCGGAGTCGGCGCCCGCCGGCGTACATGTCCTGCGCGTCTCCGGTGAGCTGGACCTCGGCACCATCAGCGGCCTGCACGCCGCTGTCGAGGAGCGCTGCCAACCCGGCGCGCGCATCGTGCTCGACCTGGGGGGGCTGACCTTCTGCGACTCCACCGGCCTGGGCTCGATCATCAAGCTGCACCGGCGGTTGACCGACGGTGGCGGCGTACTCGCGCTGTGCGCGGCCGGCCCGCGCGTCACCGACGTGCTGGCCATCAGCGGGGTCGACCAGGTGATCAGCGTGTACCCGTCGCTTACCGCGGCCCTGCGCGCGCTCACCACCGCCGCCTGACCGCGGGCCTCATGCCTCGGTCGCCTGCAACGCGAGCAGGCACGCCTCGTCCTCGCGCGGCTGCAGGCACTGGTCGAGCACCCCGGGCAGCCCGCCGCGCCGGGCCGCGTGGCGCAGCCGGGTGAGCAGCCCGCCCAGCGGGTCGCCGGGCACCTCGGTGCGGCCGTACACGACGCCGTCCGTATAGCAGGCGACGATGTCACCCGGGCGCAGCCGTACCGTGCTCTCCTCGTACCGCGGCTCGGGCAGCAGGCCGAGCGCCACCCCGGCGGGCCGGTCGAGCAGGCGCGCCTGGCCCGCCGTCAGCGCCGCCGGGGCCAGGTGGCCGGCCTGCGCCCACACCAGGCACTGGGCGGAGCGCTGGTACCGCGCCACCAGCACGCTGGCCAGCGGCGGCTCGGCGTCGCGGCGCAGGTCCATGTTGAGCAGGGCGAGGATCTGCGCTGGCGGAGTGTCGGCGAGGCCCATCGCCCGGATCGGGTACAGCAGGCGGGACATGGTGGCCGCAGCCTGCACGCCGCTGCCGAAGATGTCCCCGATCATCAGCAGCACGTCGCCGTCGGGCAGCACGGTCGCGTCGCAGAAGTCGCCGCGCACGTCCGCCGCGCCCTCAGGCAGCAGGTGCCGGCCCGCCACCCGGGCCCCGGGCACCTCGAAGTGCAGGTCCGAGGTCGGGTACAGCACCTCGCGCATCTGCTGGGTCAGGGCCTGCTGTACGCCCAGCCGGATGCGCTGCTCGGCGAGCTGCTGCTGGACCCGCCGCACCTGGTCCTGCGCCAGCCGTTCGTCGGTCACGTCCTGTACCAGCCCGCCCGCGCCGCCGGTGCGCCCCTGCGGATCCAGCCGCGGCTCCACCACCGCGCGCAAGTACCTGACCTGGCCGTCGCGCCGGATCCGGAACTCCGCGCTGCCCGGCTGGCCCCGCTCGACCACCCGGCCCAGCAGGTTCTCCACGGTCGGCAGGTCTTCGGGCAGCGCGAGCGTCGCCAACTGGTCCAGCGGCAGCGGGCCGCGCGCCGGGTCCCGGCCGAGCACCGCGTACATGCCCGGCGACCAGTACGTCTCGGTCGAGCCCAGGTCCCAGTCGGCCCAGCCGGAGCGGCCCAGCGCCTCCATCCGGGCGACCTGCTGAGCGCGCCGCAGCTCGCGGTCCAGGCGCTGCCAGGTGACGACGAGCCCGTCGCCGAGCCGGGCCGCCGAGCGGCTGATGACGATCTGCTGCGGCCGGCCGTTCACGACCACCGTCTCGGGTACCGGGTCGCCGCGGAAGCCCACCCCGTCCTCGAGTACCCGCCGGTACGACTCGAAGACCCCGCTCGGCAGCAGGTACGGATACACGTCCAGGAGCCGGCGACCCACCACGTCGGCGGCGCGCCGGCCGGTACCCTCAGCCGCGGTCGCGTTGCAGTGGTCGATCACGAAGTCGACGACGGTACCCGACTCGTCCCGTACCGGGGTGAGTACCTGCACCGGCTCGTACACGGTGGAAACCATGCTGGACAGCCAGGGCAGCACCTCGCCGAGCGGGCCGGTTGAGCCGGTACCGGTCTCCCACAGCCGGGTCGCCTCCCGCTCGCCCGCGCCGGCCAGCGCGCCGAGGTACCGCTGCTCCCGCTCGTCGAAGCCGCGCGGCCGCGGCCAGATCAGCTCGATCGCGCCGGCCACGCGCTCGCCGACCCGTACCGGAAAGACGGCCCGCGCCGCGCCCGGCCCCACGAGGAGGTAGTCCTCTTCGTCGCCGTGCAGCCACAGCGGCCGGCCCAACCGCACCACCTGGCCCACGCCGGTCTTGACGCCCGACGGGATGCGCTGCCAGTCGCTGACCGCCTCGGCCGGCCAGCCGGCCGCCCCGAGCACGCGCAGCGCGCCGTCCGGCTCCCACTGGTAGATGACGACCGCCGAGCCGTGCAGCGCGGCGAGCCCGTCCCGCAGCAGCGTGTCGGCCAGCTCCGGAATGCTCGCCGCGGCCTGCGCGGCCGCGGCTGCCCGGCGAAACCGCCGGGACAGGTCGGCCGGCAGCGGCGTGACCACCGGCGCCGGGTCCCGCCGTCCGGCCGGCGGCGCGACGGGCGGTGCGCCGCCTCCCTCCGGGTGCGCCGCCGGGCCGCCCGGGCCCCGGCCGTCCGGCTCCGCGTCCTGCACGTCCAGCCGCGGTGAGCCCACCACGTCGGCGGCGATGTCGACCACTCGCACGTTCGCGTCCTGGGACAGCCGGGACAGGTACCCGAAGGCCTCCTCCGGGTCGCAGCTGAACCGCTCGGCGAGCATCCCCTTGGCCTGCTCGATCAGCCCTCGCGTACGCATGGCGCGGCGCAACCCGGCGACCTCGCCCTCCAGCCGCTGTACCCGGGCGGCCCAGCTCAGCTCGCCACCGTCGGCCTCCACCGCGGCGGCGTCCGCGTTCGCGGCAGCGCCGGCCGTCCGGTGCGTCCGACCGCGCCCCGATGCTGATCGCGCCATGTGAGTCAGGTCCCCTCCCCCGCCGGGCTGGAGATTCGCGCCGCCCGGTCCGCCTCCGAAGGTACCGCCACGCGAAGATTCGCACCCGGCATGTGGAGACCCATCACGAGCGAAACGGAATACCCACGCCCACCGAGGCCGAAACGGTATTCATGGTTCGCTCCGCGGGGCGCCTCGGTGCGACCTCTTCCCTCGTCCGCTCCTCGCTTCGCTGCGGTGCTCCTCAGTCCAGAGGCCGCCGCGCCCCGCTGCGCTCACATAGCAGCGCCCCGCGGAGCGAACCAATTGATGGAGTTTGGGGGCTGGTGCGGGGGGAAAGCAGATCGGCATGCGTGATGTCGAACATCGACTGGCCCAGCAGTGGGCGGCGGGGCAGGCGGCGGATTGGATCGACAAGAGCGATCCCGCCGACGGCTCACCGGTGGCGCGGGTACCGGTGTCTTCGCGCGAGGCGATCGAGACCGCGGTGAAGGCGGCCCGGGCCGCGGCGCCCGGCTGGGCCCGTACCCCCGCCTCGCTGCGGGCCGCCGCGGTCGCGGCGGCCGCGCTCGCCGTCGAACACCGCGCGGACGACCTGGCCTGGCTCACGATGCGGGAGATGGGCCGGCCGCTGCGCGAGGCGCTCGCCGGGGTCGCCGCCGGCGTGGCGACGCTGCGCCAGTACGCAGAGCTGGGCCCGCTGCACCGCGGCCGCAGCCTGGCCGGCGAGTGGGGCGCGAGTGACCTCATGGTCTTCGAGCCGCGCGGCGTGGCGGCCGTGCTGACACCGTGGAACGACCCGGTGGCCGTCTCGTGTGGACTGCTCGGCGCCGCGCTGGTCACCGGCAACACGGTGATATACAAGCCCAGCGAGCGCACCCCGGTCACCGGCTGGCTGCTCGCCGACCTGCTCGCCGAGCAGTTGCCCGAGGGCGTGCTGACCGCGCTGTCCGGCGACGGCCAGGTCGGCAGCCACCTGCTGGAGCAGGGCGTCGACGTGGTCGCCCACGTCGGCTCCAGCGCCACCGGGCAGCGCGTCGCGGAGCTGGCCGCGCGGCACCGCACCAAGGTTCTGCTGGAGAACGGCGGCAACGACCCGCTGATCGTGGACGAGGATGTGGACCCGGCCTGGGCGGCCGGGCAGGCGGCGACCGGCGCCTTCGCCAACGCGGGCCAGTTGTGCGTCGCGGTGGAGCGGATCTACGTGCACGAGCGGGTGGCGCAGCAGTTCCTCGACGAACTGGCCGCGCTGGCCAGTGCCATCCGGGTCGGCAGCGGCCGGGCCGACGACACCCGGATGGGGCCGCTGGTCGACCGGGTACTGCGGGATCAGGTGCACGCGCAGGTCATGGAGGCGGTACGGTCCGGTGCCAGCGTGCTGACCGGCGCCCGGGTACCGGACGGGCCGGGCGCGTTCTACCCGCCGACCGTGCTCGGCGACTGTGCGGACCGGATGCGGGTCATGCGCGAGGAGACCTTCGGACCGGTGGCCCCGGTCGCGGTGGTCGCCTCGTTCGAGGAGGCCCTGGCGCGCGCGGCGAGCGGCGGGTACGGGCTGGCCGCGACGGTACTGACCGGGTCGATGGCGCACGCGCAGCAGGCGTGGCGGGAGCTGCCCGCCGGTACCGTGAAAGTCAACAACGTCTTCGGCGGCGCACCCGGCGGCGCTGCCCACCCGCGCGGCACCAGCGGCCAGGGTTACGGGTACGGGCCGGAACTGCTCGACGAGTTCACCGCCACCAAGGTCGTCCACCTTGAGGCAGCGCCCGGCTAAGGGGCCCAGGGTTAGAAGCGCCGGTCCGGCTGGTACCCGAGCGTCTCCCACACCTCGGCGACCGTCACGAACCGCCGCCCCGGGTCCAACCGCTCCAGCTCGCCGACCAGCTCGTCGGGTGCGTGCGTCGCGCGGGCCGCGGCGAGCAGCGCCCGCCGGTCGGCCGGGAACACCGAGCGAGGCAGGTACCGCCCGAAGCGCGAGCGCACCTCGCGCTCCTGCCCGGTCAGCTCGATCGGTGCCTGCGCGTCGAGCCGCCGGTCGACCGCGGTCGAGTCCAACGTGTCTGGATCGTCCTCGCCGGACGGCTCCGTCTCGTGCCACTGCTCGGCCCGCCCGCCGACTCCGGAGCCCTGGATGCGGCCACGCACCTCGTGCTCCATCTCGTCGTCCAGTCGCGGTCCGTGCTTGCTACTGCCTCGGTCAATCCAACCGTCCATTCACGCGCGGTACCCGGCGCCCGGGACGACAAACGCGGGCGAGAATTCTCGCGCGGCTTTGGTTAGTCCTCGCCCCTCTCGGGTAATGGCCGGTACGCAACGGATGACAGGCGGCTCGGTGTGGGACCGCGGCGGGGCACCGCGACGAGGGGCCGGACCGACCTGCCCGTTGCCTGCTCGCAGGCGGGTCGGTTGTCCGCGTTCGGGGGGAACGCGCCGACTGGTGGCGAGCCTGGGGCCGGCGGGCTGGTGCTCGCCGGCCCCCCTATTTTCCAGGTGTTTCACGCCCGCCGATGTGGGTAGCCGGGGGCACGTGACGGACGAGCCAGCACGCGACGATACCGGGGCACGCGAGGTTCACGTATCCGATCCCGGTGACTACCGGCGCGACAGTTACCGGGACGAGGTCACCGAAGAGGCCGAGATGCGCGAGGCCGGCGTCCACGACCGGTGGAGCGTCGCGGGCACCCGGGCCGAGGGCGAAGAGGAGGAACACCTCGGCGGAGTGGCGCTGCGCGAGCGGCCACTGCCGATGCCGATCTCGCCGTACCCGGGCACCGTGCACCTGCCGGTACGGGGTTCCGCCTTCTCGCGGCTGTTGCGTACCACGGACGCGAAGCAGATCGGACTGCTGTACCTGACGACAGCCTTCGGCTTCTTCATCGTCGGTGGCTTCATGGCCATGCTGATGCGCGCCGAACTGGCCCGGCCGGGACTGCAGTTCCTCTCCCCGGAGCAGTACAACCAGTTGTTCACCGAGCACGGCACGATCATGCTGCTGCTGTTCGCGACGCCGATCCTGTTCGCGTTCGCCAACTACATCATTCCGCTGCAGATCGGCGCGCCGGACGTGGCCTTCCCGCGCCTGAACGCGTTCGCGTACTGGCTGTACCTGCTGGGCGGCATGCTGGTGCTCGGCGGGTTCCTGACTCCGTCGGGCGCGCCGGATTTCGGCTGGACCGCATACACGCCACTGTCGCGTGTGGAGAACACCCCAGGCGTCGGCGCGAACATGTGGATCGTTGGCCTGACCCTGTCCGGCCTGGGTACCATCCTCGGCGCGGTCAACATGGTCACCACGATCCTCACGCTGCGCGCGCCCGGGATGACGTTCTTCCGGATGCCCATCTTCACGTGGAACATCCTGATCACCGCGATCCTCGTACTGCTGGTCTTCCCGCTGCTCGCCGCGGCGCTGCTGGCCCTGCTGGCCGACCGGCAACTGGGCGCGCACGTGTACGACCCGGCGACCGGCGGCCCGATGCTGTGGCAGCACCTGTTCTGGTTCTTCGGCCATCCCGAGGTGTACATCGTCGCGCTGCCGTTCTTCGGCATCGTCACCGAGGTGATCCCGGTCTTCAGCCGCAAGGCACTCTTCGGGTACAAGGGCATGGTCGCGGCGAC
>JBPYFB010000044.1:0-11374 GCA_051986465.1 Rugosimonospora sp. | reverse complement strand
TGGTTCCCTCCCGTTAGGTATCGAGAATGGCCGGCAACCACCTGGCGTGGGCCAGGCGTCCGCTGGTACGGCGCCAACGTCTCTCGTGGACAACGCGCCAAAGCGTCCTAACGACATCGCCTACTCCTATAAATGTAAATATGGGGATACATCACACAAAGATCAGGGGATGATGAGGAGGTCGCGATGCAGGTCGGTCTTGTCGTTGGACGGGTTGTAGGTGCAGTAGTAGTTGTAAATCGAATGTGAGCGCAGATCCCCCGCCACGCTCAGGCAGATGTGGCAGTCGTTGAACGATTGGAGGAACACGCTCGGCTGGTTCGCGTGGGTGGGCAAGTGGCAGACGTTGCCTATCAACGCTGGCACCGCGACGGTCGGCGCGGATTTCACTGGCGCGGCGTGCCCGGCCACGGCGGGAACCAGGACCGCGAGACCGACGGTGAAGCCGATCAGCGTCCGTCGGATCGTGTTGATCATTTCTTGTCCTCCCGGGTTGATGCAATGGCGGGCGGCACGCCGCGTTGCATGCTGCTTGGACTGAAAGCGTGACCTGGGGTTCTGGCAGTTTTCTGATGCTTTCCTTGCGATCTTGACGGCTGTCGGCTCTGATGCAGGCGCACGTGAAGATCGGGTGGTCTTGAGGGGGCAAGGCGTGGAGCTGCAGGTGCTGGGGCCGGTCCGGCTGATCTGCGAGGGCAGCGCGGTGGGTGTCGGGACCCGCAAGCAGCGTTTCGTGCTGGCCGTGCTGGCCTTGGAAGCCAACCGCCTGGTCACCGTGGACCGGCTGGTCGACCTGTTGTGGCCCGAGGCGCCGCCGGCCACCGCGCGCGGCATCATCCACGGACACATCAGCGGATTGCGCGCCGTCCTGACCACCGCCGGCGCCCTGACCGGTGGAGTGTCACTGCGCCGCGAAGGACCGGGCTACCTGTTGGCCTGCGACCCGGTGACCGTCGACGCGCATCGCTTCACCCACCTGATCACCCAAGCCCAGGCCGAACCTGATCCCGGCCATCAACTCGAGCTTCTGGACCGGGCGCTCCGGTTGTGGCGCGGTCCCGCGCTGGCCGATACCGCACCCGAACCGATCCGCGCTTCGTTGTGCCGGCACCTGGACGAGGCGCGGCTGACCGCTACCGAATATCGCCTCGCCGCCCTGCTGGGCCTCGGTCGCCTCGATGAGGCCATTGCCGGCCTGACCCGGCTCGCCGGCGATCACCCCGATCGGCACCGCATCACCGAACTACTCATGACCGCGCTGCACCGCGCCGGCCGCGCCGCCGACGCGCTGACCGTCTACCGGGACACCAAACGCCGGTTGGCCGAGGAGCACGGCCTCGACCCGCCTCCACCACTGCAACACCTCGAACTAGCCATCCTCCGCGACCAACCGGCCGCACCACCCATACCGGTGGCGGTACCGCCCCGGCCGTCGCATGACGTACCAAGGCAGTTGCCCGCGCCGCCGCAGATGTTCACCGGCCGGAGCATGGAGCTGGCCGACCTCGACAAGATTCACGATGCGTCCACTGTGGTCATTACCGCGATCGACGGCATGGCCGGCGTGGGCAAGACCGCCCTGGCCGTACAGGCCGCGCACCAGATGGTCGACCGCTACCCGGACGGGCAGCTGTTCACGGATCTGCACGGGTACACCGAGGGTGTGGCGCCGGTCGAGCCGGGTGAGGCGCTGGAGCGGATGCTGCGCTCGCTCGGGGTTGCCGGTGAGCGGATCCCGACCGACATCGATGAACGAGCCGGCCTGTACCGCAGCCGGCTGGCCGACCAGCGCATGGTGATCGTGTTGGACAACGCCGCCACCGAGGCGCAGGTGATGCCGCTGCTGCCCGGCGCGCCCGGCTGTGTGGTGCTGGTGACCAGCCGCCGCCGCCTGGCCGGGTTCGACCACACGCACACACTGTCGTTGGATACCCTGCCCCCTGACGACGCCGTCGCACTGTTGCGGCAGACCGCTGGCGAGCACCGGCTGGCGGGCCAATCATCTGAGGCGGTCGCGGAGTTGGTCGGGCTGTGTGGCCGGCTGCCACTGGCGATCCGCATCGCCGCGGCCCGGCTGCGTTCGCACCCGGCCTGGGACGTGGCGCATCTCGTACAACGGCTACGCGACCAGCAGCACCGGCTGGTGGAGTTGGCGACCGGGCAGCGCAGCGTCGCCGCCGCTCTTGATCTGTCCTATCAGGACTTGAACGCCGACCTGCAGCGCACCTACCGGCGGCTGGGCCTGCACCCCGGCCCGGACATCGACCAGTACGCGGCGGCCGCGCTACTCGACTGCACCCTGCTTGAGGCGGGCCAGCGGCTCGAGCAGTTGCTCGATGCGCACCTACTGCAGGAACCCACCCCGGGGCGGTACCGGTTCCACGACCTGACCCGCGCGCACGCCGCACACAACGTCAGCCGAGACGAGGTCGACGATGACCGGCGCACGGCGGTGGATCGGCTGCTGGACTACTACCGGCATACCGCGTCGCTGGCGATGGAAGCCGCATACCCGTACGAGCGTGAACGCCGCCCACAGGTTCCACCACCGCGCACTCCCGTCCCGGCCATCTCCGACTCGAAGCCGGCATCGAGCTGGCTGGACAGCGAGCTGCCCAACTTACTGGCTGCCGGCAGGTACGCCACCGAGCACGACCGGCCCGCGCACATCCTGCACTTGTCGACCATCCTGGACCAGCACCTACGCATCCGTGGCCAGTACCACGACGCGGTAACCCTCCACCGGCGGGCACTGACTGTCGCCCGAGCCTCTGGCAGCCCGGCCGCGGAGATCGAGCCGCTGGCCCTGCTCGGCCATGTCTACCAGTTGCAGGGCCGGTACGAGTCGGCGATCGACCACTACCAGCAGGCGGTGCATCTCGCCCGTGCCGCCGGCGACCAGGCAACCGAACTGGACGCGCTGACCGGCCTCGGCGTAGTACACGTATCGCAGGGCCGCTACGAGCATGGCGCCGGTCACCTTCAGCGGGCGCTGCAACTCGCCCGCACCACCGGCCATCGCCGCGCCGAACTGGACGCGCTGAACGCGCTCGGCCGCGTCTGCCTTGCGCAGGACCGGTACGAGCAGGCCATCGAACACCTCCAGCAGGCGCTGCAGGTAGCCCGCGCCACCGGCCACCGCGCCAGCGAACGCAACGCGTTGACCGGCCTTGGCTGGGTCCACATGGGACAGGGGCGGCACGAACACGCCATCGACTACCTTCAACAGGCGGTGCAGCTCGCCCGCGCCACCGGCCACCGCAAGGTCGAGCAGACCGCGCTGATCGGCCTCGGCCGCATCCAGCGGCGGCAGGGCCGGTACGAGCAGGCCCGCGACCACCTCCAACGGCTGCTCGAACTGGCCCGTGAAGGTGGCGACCGCAATTTCCAGTTCGAAGCGTCGCAGGGCCTCGGCCGGATACAGCACATCACCGGCGACGCGCAGGCGGCTCTCACCTACCACGAGCAGGCCCTCGCGCTCGCCAACGAACTGGAGCACCCCGACGACCAAGCCCGCGCCCACGACGGGCTCGCCCACGCCCACCACGCGCTGCGGCAACATACGGCCGCCCGCACGCACTGGCAACACGCCCTGGATATCCTGAACCGCCTGGGCGTCGACCACGCCGACGAGGAAGAAACCACAGTCGCGGCCATCCGGACCCACCTCGCCAACCTCGACTCCGAAGACACCGCCTGAGGAATAGGCGGTATTGATGCGGAACTTCGCAGGCAATCTCGTTGACCTGCTCGGGTTGTCGGACAGGACGGTGCCGTACTCATGGGACGCCGCCGAAGTTCCGAGGCTAGTCGGTGACCAGCACCTCGGTTCCGGCGGGCACCCCGACGAGCTGCTCCTGGGCGGCCTTCGGAACCCGAACACACCCGTTCGATATATTCTTCCCGAAGACTGACGGGTCATACCACGCGTGGATGCCCGTGTGTGCGTCGGCGAGACCGGCGGCGACCGCATCCGGGTTGTCGGGTACGGCGCCCAGCGCGAGGATGTCCACGCCTGCGTAGACGCGCCCGTGGCTGGGCGTACGGGCCAGCACGTAGGTGCGGCCGCTCGGCGTCGGCGTCCGGCTCGCGCCGAGCGCGACTGTCCACATGTGACTGACCTGGCCGTCGCGCAACCACACCAGTTGATGCGTCCTGAGGTGCACGACGAGCTGGTCGTGCAGTTCTGCCGACGTCCAGCCGGTCGGCGGCACCCAGCCCACCCTCCGGTTGACCGACGGCAACAGCACCTCGCGCCAGCCCTGCTGCCCGCCGACGATCGGCAGGACCGTCGGTACCCCGCTGATCGTTGGCGCCGCATAGGCCAGCGCCTTGCCACCCGGCGCGTTGTACACGGCAAGGTTGCGGCTCGGGTGCAACGCGGTCGTGATCGGGACGGTCGAGGCGGTATCGGCGTCTGCCGGGAAGCCGTTCGGCGGTCGCCGGAAGTAGTCCAGCACGGGCAGCCCCGCCGGTGCCGCCGGCACCGCGATCGCCGCCGGGCTCGGTGAAGCGCTCGGTGCAGGGTTGGTCCACACCAGGGAACTCCGCGCCTGCGCGGGGTCTGCCGGTCTCCGCAGCCAGAACGCGGCGGCCAGCGCGAGCGACAGGACGACGACGGCGGCCGGGACGATGATGCGCCTGCGCAGGACAATCACGACCCATAGCCTAGGCGAGGCGGGTCGCGCTTCGGTCCGAGAGCCGCGGGAACTGGTCGGTGGATTGACGGCTGCCTTGATCGGGCACACCCATGGTGTCTGTGTACGTAAGCCGCAGCAACCTACCTAAGGAGCCACAGTGAAGTTCCAGATCAAGAAGACCTCGAACAACCAGTACCGGTTCAACATCGTGGCCAGCAACGGGCAGGTCTTGGCGACCAGCGAGACATACATGCAGAAGGCCTCGGCGGTCGGCGCCATCGATTCGATCAAGAAGAGTGTCGGGACCGCCTCGACCGAGGACCTCACGGCCAACTAGTCGCTCGGTCCGGGTCAGTGCCTGGAGGCACGGGAGCGCGGCTGGAAGCGGGCTGCCGGCCACGCCCCGCGCCGTACGGTTTGCCGCGGCAAGCTGACGCGTCAGGTCACCAGGCCCCTGCGGTAGGCGTAGATCACCGCCTGTACCCGGTCTCGCAGGTCAAGTTTGGTGAGGATGCGCGACACGTACGTCTTGACGGTTTCCGGGCTGATCACCAGCGTCGTGGCGATTTCACTGTTCGACAGGCCGCCCGCGATCAGGCGCAGGACCTCGAGTTCGCGCGGGGTCAGCCGATCCTCGTCCGGCGCCTCCGTGGCGGGACGGATCCGCGCCGCGTACCGCCCGACCAGTTGCCGGGTCACCTCCGGCGCCAGCAACGCGGCCCCGGCCGCCACCGTGCGGATGCCGTTGAGCAGTTGCGCCGGTGGGGCGTCTTTGAGCAGGAAGCCGCTCGCCCCGGCGCGCAGCGCCTCGTACACGTACTCATCCAGGTTGAAGGTCGTCACCACGAGCACCTTGGCCGGATGTGCCACCCCGACCCCGGCCAGCAGGCGGGTGGCCTCGATACCGTCGAGCACCGGCATCCGCACGTCCATCACCACGACATCGGGGTGCAGCCGGTGGGCGAGGTCGACCGCGGCGCGACCGTCACCGCATTCGCCCACCACTTCGAGATCGGGCTGGGCGTCGATGATGGTTGCGAGTCCGGTGCGGATCAGTACCTGGTCGTCGCAGACCAGGACCCGGATCGGCGCGGTCATGGTGCGCCCCCGGCGGGGATGCGGGCCCGTACCACAAAGCCACCGCTGGCAAGCCGGTCCGCGCTGAACTCCCCGCCGAGTACGCCGACCCGTTCGCGAAGCCCGGCGAGGCCACGGCCGCTTCCGCCGGTGGGCGCGGTGTTGGATCCGCGGCCGTCGGTACTGACCTCCACGGTGATCGCCCGCGGGCCATGGTGCACCCGGACCGCCGTGCGGCTGCCGTGGGCGTACTTGAGGGCGTTGGTCAGGGCCTCCTGTACGACGCGGTACGCCACGATCTCGGCGCTGCCGACTGTCTGCTGTGGACTGCCCTCCTCGACGAACTCGACCGGCTGGCCGGCCTGCCGGGTCTGCGCCACGAGGTCGTGCAGCTCGCCGGCGGGGGCGGCCGGGAGCGGTTGCGTGCCGTTGTCGGGGTTGAGCAGGTCGAGCAGGTGCCGCAGGTCGGCGATGGCCCGCCGGCCGGTGTCGGTGATCGCGGTCAGCGTCTGGTCGAGGCGGTCGGGTGCGGCGGTCAGGTACCGCGCCGCCTCGGCCTGCACCACCATCGCGGTCACGTGGTGGGTCACCACGTCGTGCAGGTCGCGGGCGATCCGGGTGCGTTCGGCGGTACGGGTGGTTTCGGCGATGTGGCGGCGGCGTTCGGCCTCGGTGACCCGGGACTGCCGCAGCCACGCGCCGATGCCCCACGCGATCGCCAGCAGCAGGTAGAACGTGATGTAGTCGGCCAGCCCTTCGGTCGATCCCTGCCGGTCGATGGCGACCGCCAGCGGCACGTACGCCGCGGAGGCCAGGACCACCGTGACGCGCCGGTGGCGTTCCAGGTGGGCCGCCGCGCTCAGCAGCGCGACGGGAAGTGCGATAGCCGCGGCCGTGTGGTAGCCGCGGAGCTGGTCGACGGCGAAGCCGAGTGACACCAGGGCGAGACAGGCGGCCG
The DNA here is from genome assembly GCA_051986465.1 of Rugosimonospora sp. GTDB lineage: Bacteria > Actinomycetota > Actinomycetes > Mycobacteriales > Micromonosporaceae > DATEJJ01. Next base: position 4,699 of record JBPYFB010000044.1, on the reverse strand, counting down.
GCCACCGGCGGCGGATGGCCAGCGGGAGACTCTCTACGGCGACCACCACAACCGCCAGCGCGTCGAAGGGGCGGTTCGGCAGGTCGCCGAGCTGGGTGCCGTGGCTGCGCAGCACCGGTACCAGCGATGCGACCGCGAGGACCAGCGCCAACGGGAGATCCCGGACCGTGACGGGCCACCGCCGCCACAGGTCCAGGATCCGCTGGAGGTCGGTCACCGGGAGAGCGTAACGGTCGCGCCGGCTGGGGCAGTGCGCCGGCGCAGCGGTACCAGGCGACCGCGGCGCCGGGCCAGCCACAGGAAGACGGTCGTCGCCACGACACCCGCCAGCAGTGCGTAGAGGCTCGCCTCGGGCCCGAACTCCCCGCCGCTGACCGCGGTCGGACCGGAGAGCACGCCGTGCAGCAGCCCCTCCGGCGCGCTCTTGCCGGAGACCCCGGTACCGAAGATGCCGCCCTCGGCGAAGTTCCAGGCGAAGTGCAGGCCGATCGGTACCCACAGGTTGCGGGTGGCGGCGTACGCGGCGCCGAGCATGCCGCCGGCCTCGACCGCGATGGCGAGCGTGCTCCATACGGTGGCGTGCGGGTTGAACGCGTGCGCCAGGCCGAACAGCAGACCGGTGAGGGCCAGCGCCAGCCAGGTGCCGATGCGCTCCTCGACGATCCGGAACAGGATGCCGCGGAAGATCAGCTCCTCCGTCACGGCGGCGGCGGCCGTGAAGCCGAACAACGCCACCGCGCCCGCCAGCGAGCCCCAGCCGGCGACCCGGTAGCCACCGAGCAAGGCGATGTTCACGATGACGGCGCCGAACATCGCCGAACCGATGAGCACCCCTCGGCCGAGTGCGGCGCCGGCGCCCGGCACGGCCAGCTCCGCCGGTGCGCGGCGCTCGGTGCGGCGCACCACCCAGGCGTACGCCAACAGCGAGAGTACGGCGGTAGCGATACCGAGGACCAGCGTGAGCGGCACGTTCCAGTGCACTGCGCCGACGCTCGTACTGCCGATCAGGGCGACCACCGAGACGGCCACAAGTTGCGCCAACAATCGTAAGAACAGTCGCACGACGACTCCTTCGGGGAGATCCCGCGGCCGGAGCGCCGCGGCTACGTCGAACGCTATGGATCCGGCCGCCCGCAATCGTCACCGCGCGGCGGACAGTCGCCGGTAGCTCTGGCGGGGGACAGGCCTCGCGCCTGCCCGCCGCGCTAGACAGAGGCGGGCGCCAATCTGATACGCCCAGAAGGAATCGACTGCGGTGAGATCCCGTCGGCCGCCGGAGCGGCCGCGGCCAGGGAGGATGAGGATTCCGGCCGCCAGAAGGGAGAAATATCCAGAACCGGCTTGCGCCTTATGAGCGAGATGTACCTTATGCGTATGATGCCGCCTGAGCCGGTGATGCTACCTAACGGGGGCTTACATGCGTTGTGAGCGGAGTTGGCGGCGCCCCGCAGGCGATCGTCCTTCCAGGTGGAGGCGGAGCGTGGTGGGGGCGATCGCGGTGGGCGTACTCGCCGCGACGCTCCCCGTGCCCCTGGCCGCGTCGCCGGTCTCCGCCGCGCCCGCGCCGGCTCCCGCACCTGCGGGGCACGACGTGACGTTGCCCTCCGGCTTGCAGACAGGGATGCAGATCGACGGCAACAAGAATGGCGGTACGGCGCCGAACACCTTCGACTGGGACACCTTCCTCACGGTTCCCCAGCCGAGCGGGGCGTTCACCTTCACCCCGACCGGGCCGTACACGACGGGGAGCGGCAACGCGTCCACAGGGGTGTACCAGGCGTCGTTCCACTGGGACAACGGCACGCTCGACGCGGCTTGCACCGGCCGAGACGTCACCGGCCAGCCCGGCAACCAGGGCGTGAATACCAACCCCTGGGTTCCCGGCTCCGCCAACCCCAACGACAAGGGCAATCTGTGCAGCAACGGGTACGCCCTTGAGGCCGTGACGGTCAGGGGCGAGCGGCACACCCTCCTCTACGGCTACTTCACCCGCCTTACCGGAGCCCCCGCCGCGGTGAGCACCTTCAACGACTTCGAGGGCCCGAGGCCGGGACGCTGCGATGACGTGCTGCTGGAGGTGGACTATCCGGGTGGGCAGACGAGCTTCCTCACCTGGACGCCGGCCGCGGGCGACAACTGCGCGAATCCGCTCGGCGCCGGGAGTTGGGCACCGGTGGGCGGCCGCACGATGGACTTCGCCTTCGAAATGGGCCGCCGCACGGAGGGCCCGCCGGTGGGCAACCAGCAGGATGAGACATTCGCCGAGTACGCGATCGACCTGACCGCCGCGGGCCTCTTCACCGAGCAGGGCGGATGCTCGACATTCACCATGTCGACGATGTTCTCGCGTACCGGCACCGGCAACTCCGCGACGATCCAGGACTTCTTGGTCAACGATCCGCCGCTGCTCATCTCCAACTGCGGCATTCTGACCGTGACCAAGCAAACCACCCCGGCTGGTACCACCAATGACACGTTCGGTTTCCGGGTGTCGGCCGCGGAGGGGCCCATCGAGCTGGGGCCACCGGTGGTGAACGTGATCAATGCCGCGGTGCGGTCCGGACAGACCGCGACCTTCAACGACGTGCGGGCGGGAAACCTGACGCACCTCGACGAGATCGGCATCCCGCCGCCGTGGCAGAAACTGTCGGTCATCTGCACCTCGCGCGATGTCCTCGGCAAGGTGTCGGTAACCGATGTGACCAACCCGGCCACGCCTTTTCCCATCCCGCCCGCCGGTCGTACCGACTGCGTCATCACCAACCGGGCCGCTCTTATCACGGTCACCAAGAAGACCGATCCGGGCGGTGTGACCCAGCCGTTCACCTTCCATCTCGACGGCAAGACGGTGCAACTGCGCGATGGCCAGAGTCAGACGTTCGCCTTCGCGGACAACCAGCATGTGACGATCGCCGAGGACGCGGTGGCGGGTTGGCTCGCCCCGAACATCTCGTGCACCAGCACACCGGTGCAGACAAACGAGCGATCGGTGACGATCACCGCCCGCCTTGGCGAGAACATCCACTGCACGTTCACCGACACGCAACTCGGTACGGTCATCATCACCAAGGAGGCACACGGCGTCGATGGCCGGACGTACCACTTCGAGGGGACGTTCCCTGGCTCCACGGATGGGTTCAACGTTCTCGTCGCGCTGGGCAACGGCACCCTCTACAACACCACCTTCCCCAACATCCCGCCCGGTACCTACTCGATCACCGAGTTCGAGGACCAACAAACCCCTGAGACGGTCGTCTCGGACGTGTCGTGCACGTTCGGCGGCGCGGACCACTCATTCCCGCCCGCCGGGCGCACCGGTACGTTCACCGTGGCGCCGGGCGAGACGGTGCGCTGCTTCTTCACGAACTCCCTGCCTCAGCGGATCTTCATCATCAAGCGCACCCTGCCGGTCGAGTTCGACAATCAGTTCGACTTCAACATCGATGGGACGCCTTTCATCCTCAACGGCAACTCCGACGGCCCGCCCGCGGGCGCATTGTTCTCCAGCAACGTGCTGGTGCCTGGCGCGCACACGGTCACCGAGGCGCCTCAGGAGCACTGGACGCTTGAGGACATCACCTGCACGGCCGACCACAGCCTGTGGCAAGCCGACCTCGCCAATGAGCAGGTCCACATCAATCTGCCCGCGAACGAGACCGTCACCTGCTTCTTCACCGACCGGGCGGATACGGCGCAGGTGACCGTGGCGAAGACCGTGAACGGCATCGCGAACACCCTGCCGTGGGCGTTCGACGTCGGGATCTCGCCCGGCGCGGGCATTTTGCCAAGTCCGACCCAACGCATCTCGGGTACGGGTCCGGGTACCCACACCGCCACCTGGACGAACCTGGAGCCCGGGCAGGAGTACACGATCACCGAGCCGCGGGTGGCCGGTTGGGACATGGGGCCCCTGACGTGTATCGACCAGGATCACCCGGGCTTGACCGACCTCGACATTGAGCCGCTCACGTTCACCTTCGTCGCCCAGGTCGGTCAGCGAATCGCGTGCCAGATGACCAATACCGGTATCGCCTCGCACATTGATCTCGCCAAGATTACTACCGGTATCTCCTTCGACTTCCCATGGCAGTTCAGCTTCTCGATCGATCCCGTTCCCACCGGCGAGACCTCCCCCAAGTTGGCCTCGGGCGTGGGCCAGGCATCGAGCACCATCACCTGGAACAGCCTCGTTCCCGGACAGACCTATACCATCAGCGAGCTCGGCGAGCTCAAGGGCATCGCGCCGAATGTGGCCTGTGTCGGTGCTCCGATCACGCGGGCCGGACCGACATTTCGGTTCACGGCTCCGCTCGATACAGCGGTCGTGTGTACGGCGACCGACCTCGTCGAGCCGGTGACCGCGGCGATCACCAAGACCACGGTCGGCGGCAACGGCACCTTCGAGTTCACCCTCACGCCGCCGCCCGCCACCGGTCAGGATCCGGAGATTTTGGAGATCACGACGGCCGGCGGTACCGGCGCGGGTGATTTCACCGACCTGGTCCCCGGCGAGCACTACGCGCTCTCCGAGGCGGAGGAGCCGGCCTGGCAGCAGAGCGACATCACCTGCACGGTGACACCGCCGGAGGGACCGCCCTTCCCGATTCCCGACCTGACCGACTTCACGGTCGGCGCCGGTGACTCGGTGGCCTGCACGGCGTCGAACATCATCAGGGCGAACTCCCTCGCCGTCACAAAG
>JBPYFB010000043.1:0-4262 GCA_051986465.1 Rugosimonospora sp. | reverse complement strand
CCCAACGCTTGCGGCGCAGTTGCCCCTCGACGAGGCTGTACGGCCGGCCCCGCCAGGTGAAGAAGTCCCGCCCGCCGATGTTGCCGGCCACCCCGTGGGCCGCGACGGCCGAGTCCACCACCGGTTCGTACCGGGTGCTCCAGTGCCGGAAGTCGCGCAGCTCGCCGCGTGCCTGGCGGTCCACGCCGCCCCGCCACCCTCGCCTGCGCCGGAGGTAGTGGAAGCCGACGTCCACAATGGACGGTGAGGCGACCGGGTAGATGTTCGGCGTACCCTCGGCCAGCCGGCGGCGCGGTGTCAGCGTGTGCGGCGCGTCGAAGGTGGCGTCCGGCTCGGCGGCCAGCAGCCGGTCGAGGCTCGGGTACCGGCGCAGCCGCAGCCACGCCGGCCCGCCGCTGCCGCCGGCCTCGACGGCGGTGAGGAAGCCGCCACCCGGGACAGTCGCGATCGTGGGCTGCGACGCGTCGGCGTCCAGCCGCGCCCGGTGGCGCCAGGTCAGCAGGTCGGTCGAGGTGGCCAGGTGCACGTCGAAGCTCCGACCGGTGCCGGTGTGGTAGATCCCGAGATACCCGCCGTTGCCGTCCTCGATCACCTTGATCGTGTCCATCGCCAGGCCGCGGTCGTCCCGTATGTGGTAGGCCGCCCGCGCGGCGTTCACGTCGGACACCAGCGCCAGCAGGTCGGCGACGTCGGTGGAGGGTACGGCTCCCATCCCACCCATCTTCGCCCGGCGCGGCGGGGCCGCGTCGTCAGAAGTGGAAGTACCTGGAGGCGATGACGATCGCGACGGCGACTCCGGCACCCGCGTACACGACCTCGCGGGCGCGGAAATCGTACCCGTGCACGACGATCCGGTTCGGGTTCTGCGGTGCGTAGCTGACCGTCACCGCGCTTCCCGCGTCCAGCCTGTTGCGCGGGCGGTACAGCACGGGTGCGCTGACGATCTGCGTGCCGTCGCCGGTCGTGAAGGCGACCAGCGGGCGCCGCAGCACCTTACCGGCGGGGCCGGTGACCAGTTCGATCCGGGTCACTACGCCGCGGGCGCGCCGACCGGTAGCGCGCAACAGCCAGAGCCGGGCGTTGCGGAGATTGACCACCGTGGCGAACAGCGCCGCCACCGAGACGACGATGAGGAACCACGCCACGAACGGGTTGTTCGCGAGGTCGAAATCCTCCGTCGGCATGCGCGAATTCTGCGCGCCGTTCCCGCCGCCGGGCAAGACCGGCCGCCGGGCAGGACCGGCCGCCGGGCAGGACCGGCCGGCCCGACCCGGCCGGTACCGCGAGTACGTCCAATGTGGACACGACCCGTGCACGCCACCGGACGGCGGGACGCAAGCCACTTGCGTTTCTTGCGTCGATTTCCCCCGATCGGCTGCGGCAGACAACCCTGATCGCGTTTGGATAACGTGGCTGTCAGGTTCTTGCGCGATAGCTGTCGAAAAGCTACGGTCGCTGCAACGCAGGCTGACTAACGGCACGCAGGCTCGGGACAAGGAGTTGGCACGTGAGCATGAGCCCGAGCGAGACGTCGGGACACCCGTCCGGGTGGTGGCGCAACGCCGTCATCTACCAGATCTATCCGCGCTCGTTCGCGGACGGGAACGGTGACGGCACCGGCGATCTCGCGGGCGTTCGCGCGCACCTCGGTTACCTGAAGGACCTCGGGATCGACGCGGTCTGGTTCACCCCGTGGTACGTCTCGCCACTGGCGGACGGCGGCTACGACGTGGCGGACTACCGCGCGATCGATCCCGCCTTCGGCACCATAGAGGAGGCCGAGGCGCTCATCGCCGAGGCCGCCGCGCTGGACATCCGGACCATCGTCGATATCGTCCCCAACCACATCTCGGATCAGCACGTCTGGTTCAAGGAGGCGCTGGAGGCGGGGCCCGGGTCGCCCGAGCGCGAGCGCTTCTGGTTCCACACCGGCAAGGGCGAGGACGGCTCGCAGATCCCCACGCAGTGGGTGTCGAGCTTCCAGGGCAGCACCTGGACCCGCACGACGAGCCCGGACGGTACCCCGGGCGAGTGGTACCTGCACCTGTTCACCCCGCAACAACCCGACGTGAACTGGAACCACCCGGACGTCCGCCGCGAGCACGAGGACATCCTGCGGTTCTGGTTCGACCGTGGCGTCGCGGGCATCCGCATCGACTCCGCCGCGCTGCTCATCAAGGACCCGGACCTGCCCGAGGTGCCGGCCGAACCGGCACCCGGCGGGCATCCCTTCAGCGACCGGGACGAACTGCACGACGTGTACCGCAGCTGGCGGGCGGTCGCCGAGTCGTACCCGGAGCCGCGGGTACTCGTCGGCGAGATCTGGACCCCCGACGCCCGCCGGTTCGCCGACTACCTGCGACCCGACGAGATGCACACCGCGTTCAACTTCGACTTCATGGTGCGGCCGTGGAACGCGAAGGAGCTGCGCGAGTCGATCGACAACACCCTCTACGCACACGCGCTGGTCGGTGCGCCCGCGACCTGGGTCCTGTCGAACCACGACGTCACGCGACCGGTCACCCGCTATGGACGCGAGGACACGTCGTTCGCCTTTGACGCCAAGCGTTTCGGTACACCGACCGACCTTGAGCTCGGCACCCGGCGGGCCCGCGCGGCGGCGCTGTTGACCGCGGCGCTGCCCGGCTGCCTCTACCTCTACCAGGGCGACGAACTCGGCCTGCCCGAGGAGGAGGACCTGCCGCGCGCGGTGATCCAGGACCCGATGCACTTCCGGTCGGGCGGAGTCGACCCCGGGCGCGACGGCTGCCGCGTACCGCTGCCATGGACGAGCGACGCCGCGCACGGCCACGGCTTCTCGGCCCCGCGGTCCGACGGCGTCACCGCGCAGCCGTGGCTGCCCCAGCCGGCCTGGTGGGGTGCCTACGCGGTGGACGCCCAGGCGCACGATCCGGGATCGATGCTCTCCCTGTACCGCGCGGCCATCGCCACGCGGCGCTCCGAACCCGGGCTGCGCGACGGACCGTTCGCCTGGCTCGAGACTCCGGGCGCGGACAGCCAGGTCCTCGCCTTCACGCGCGGCGACATCGCCTGCGTCGCGAACTTCGGCGCCGCGCCGGCGTCGTTGCCCCAGCATTCCGCGGTGCTGCTGGCCAGCGGGGACCTCCCCGCTGGTCAGCTGCCGACCGACACCGCCGTCTGGCTCCGGCTCTGACGGCCACCCACCGCCCACAGGAAACCACCGTCCACAAGGGAACGCCCCCGAAGAACCACCCTCACAAGGAGCGACGATGAAGTACTCGCGTACCACGCTGGCATCCGCCATCGTGGGTGTGCTCGCGCTCAGTGGCACGCTCGTCGCGTGCTCCTCGGGCGACAACAAGAGCGGCTCCTCAACGAGCCTCGATCCCAACACCAAGGTGACACTCAACGTTGTGGGTCTGCTCCCGGGCTCCAAGCCCGAGGCGCAGCAGGAGCTCGCGGCCGAGGTGACGGCCTTCCAGAAGGAGAACCCGAACATCACGGTCAAGACCCACGACTACGAGTGGAAGGCGACCACGTTCGCGGCCGACCTCGCGGGTGGCACCCTGCCGACCGTCTTCGAGATTCCCTTCACCGACGCGAAGACCCTGATCGCCAACCAGCAGATCGTCGACATGCAGGCCTACCTCAACCAGCTGTCGTACGCCAAGGACTTCAACAAGAACGTGCTGCAGTACGGCCAGGGCACCAACGGTGACGTGTACGCCATTCCCGCGAAGAGCATCTACGCGGTCGGCCTGCACTACAACCGCGACCTGTTCACCCAGGCCGGCCTCGACCCGAGCAAGCCGCCGACCTCCTGGGACGAGGTCCGCACGGACGCCAAGGCCATCGCGGACAAGACCGGCCAGGCGGGCTTCGCGCAGATGTCCCAGGACGGGACCGGCGGCTGGCAGCTGACCGTCGACACCTACGCCCGCGGCGGCCGGATGGAGTCCACGGACGGCAAGAAGGCCACGGTCAACAACGACCAGACGAAGGCCGCGCTGCAGTTCCTGAAGGACCTGCGGTGGACCGACAACTCGATGGGCGCGAACTTCAGCTACGACTGGTCGGGCATCAACCAGGCGTTCGCCGCCGGCAAGATCGGCATGTACACCTCGGGCCAGGACGTCTACACGAGCCTCGTGCAGACCAACAACATCAACCCGAAGTCGTACGGCCTCACGATGATCCCGCTCTCCGGCTCCGACTCCGGCGTGCTCGGTGGCGGCACCATGGCGGCCGTCTCGGCCAAGGCAACCGACGCCGAGAAGGCC
>JBPYFB010000042.1:0-7547 GCA_051986465.1 Rugosimonospora sp. | reverse complement strand
CCACCTTGTCGTCCACCGAGGCGCCGTTCTCGGTGATGTAGACCGGCGGGAGGGCTTCGGCGTAGCGGTCGGCGAGGCCGACCAGGAGTTCGCGCAGGCCGTCGGGCACCACCGGCCAGTCGAACGCGCTGCGCGGCACGCCCTCGATCGGGACGTCCTGGAACGGCAGGCCGTGTTCGGGGCCGGGAGCGGCGACGCGGGTCGGGGTGTAGTAGTTGATGCCGAGGCCGTCCACAGGCGTGGCGATGATGTCCAGGTCGCCGTCCTCGATCGGCAGGGTGACTCCGCGCGATGCCAGGTCGGCGACCACGTCGGCCGGGTACTGTCCATTGTGGAGCGGATCGAGGTAGATGCGGGTGCCCAGGCCGTCGGCCCGCCGGGCCGCCTCGCGGTCGACGCTGGAGTCGCTGGCGGGGTTGGACGTGCTGAGGTTGAGCGTGATGGCCAGGTCGATCGGGCCGGTGGCGGCCGCGCGCAGCCGGGCCGCGGCCAGGCCGTGGCCGAGCAGCAGGTGGTGCACCGCCCGGATGCCGGCCGGGAAGTCGCGCCGGCCGGGGGCCTGGACGCCCTCGACGTAGCCGAGCATGGCCGAGCACCACGGCTCGTTCAGCGTGGTCCAGGTCTTCACCCGGTCGCCGACCGCGGCGAAGACCAGCTCGGCGTAGTCGGCGAACCGGTACGCGGTGTCGCGGGCCGGCCAGCCCCCGGCGTCCTCGAGCTCCTGCGGGAGATCCCAGTGGTAGAGGGTGACCCACGGGTCGATCTCCTGCTCCAGCAGCTCGTCCACGAGCCGGTCGTAGAAGGCGATGCCGGCCGGGTTGGCCGGACCGCTGCCGCCGGGCTGTACCCGCGGCCACCCGATCGAGAAGCGGTACGCGCCGACCCCCACGTCGGCCATGAGCGCCACGTCCTCCCGGTACCGGTGGTAGTGGTCGCAGGCCACGTCGCCGGTGCTCCCGTCGGCGACCCGCCCGGGCTGGTGGACGAACGTGTCCCATATGGACGGTCCACGCCCGTCCTCCGCGACCGCCCCCTCGACCTGGTACGACGCGGTGGATACGCCCCACCGGAAGCCTGCCGGGAATGCCATGCCCGCCCCTTATGTGAGATTGTTTCGCACTGTACCGATGAGTAGGGCGTGACGGAAGCGGCAGAGCGGAGGCGGCAGAATGGCGGAGTGGATTACGTTCGACTCGGCCGGACCGGCCTCCGGGTATCACGCATCTGTCTGGGCATGATGAGCTACGGCGACCCGCGGATACGCGCGTGGGCGCTCGAGGAGGAGCAGAGCGCCCCGTTCGTGGAGCGCGCCGCGGATGCGGGCATCAACTTCTTCGACACCGCCGACGTGTACTCCAACGGCGCCAGCGAGGAGATCACCGGGCGGCTGCTCGCCCGGTTCTTCCCGCGCCGCGAGGACTACGTCCTGGCGACCAAGGTGCACGGCGCGATGGGCAGCGGCCCCAACGACCGGGGCCTGTCCCGCAAGCACATCCTCGCCGGCATCGACGCGTCGCTGCGCCGGCTCGGCACCGACTACGTCGACCTGTACCAGATCCATCGCTGGGATCCGCAGACGCCCATCGAGGAGACGATGGACGCCCTCGCCGACGTGGTACGCGCCGGGAAGGCCCGGTACATCGGCGCCTCCAGCATGTACGCCTGGCAGTTCGCCAAGGCCCAGCGGGTCGCGGCGATCCCGTTCGTATCCATGCAGAACCACTACAACCTCGCCTACCGCGAGGAGGAGCGGGAGATGCTCCCGCAGTGCGTGGACATGGGTGTCGGGGTGATCCCGTGGAGCCCGCTCGCCCGTGGCCTGCTCACCGGCAGCCGCACCCGGGAAGGGCAGCGGCTGACGCCCCGCGCCAACGCCGACCCGTTCGGCGACTCGCTCTACGTGGACGAGGACTTCGACGTGGTGGACCGGCTGGCCGAGGTCGCGGGCGAGCGTGAGCTGCCGCCGGCCCAGGTGGCGCTCGCCTGGCTGCTGCACAAGCCGGGCGTGACCGCGCCGATCGTGGGCGCCACCAAGCTGCCCCACCTCGAGGACGCGATCGCCTCGGCGAGCGTCACCCTCTCCGACGACGAGATCAAGCGGCTGGAGGAGCCGTACCGCCCGCACGCCATCAGCGGCCACGAGTAAGCACGAGTCAGACGGTGCGCGCCCGCCCCACCTGGGGCGGGCGGCCACTACTCAGGCTTGCGGGCGACCGCGAAGTACCCGAGAGTGATCCGGCCGGCGCCCAGCCGTACCCCTCGGCGCGGTCCGCGGGCGCGGTAGCGCAGCGCGATCGCGGCGAGCTGCGGACCGGCGAGCAGGCCACGCAGCCCGCGCCACTCGGTCGGGGGGCGCCGTAAGCGGGCCTTGCGGCCGGCGGCGTCCAGTGCCTGGGTCATCGCGAGGACCGCGAAGTGCGACGCCCACAGCAGCGGGCCACCCTTGCTGTCCAACCGCTCCACCTCGAATCCGGCGCGGCGCAGTGTCGACTCCAAGCCGTACCGGGTGAACCGGCCGAAGTCGTACGGCTCCTCGTGCGTCGGGTACAGGAACGGGACGGTGATCACCAGCCGGCCGCCCGGTCGCAGTACCCGGAACGACTCCCGGGCGGCGGCGGTCACGTCCTCGACGTGCTCCCAGACCTCGGTCGAGAGGATCGTGTCGAAGGTCTCGTCCCGGAACGGCAGTGCGTCGACGAAGGCCAGCGTGGCCAGGCCCGGCGCGGGCGTGGCGTCGACCGCGACGACGCTCTTGACCAGCGGCGCGTACCAGTCGCGATATGGCTGGTTACCGGCGCCCGCGTCGAGCAGGTCCCCGGTGAAGGCTTCGCGCACGTCCGCCAGCCATTCGCCGAGCGCGGCGTTGGGCAGCAGCGACAACGTGGAGGCGGGATCGGGGTACGGGATGCCCTTGCGTACCCGCACCCGCCCCTGGCGGTGCCGTACCCGGGCGCTGTCGGTCACGGGGCGTCATTCTAGTCAGCAATTCGCCGTACACTTTGCCCCCGTGGATGCAAAGCGCCCCCGGCTGCTGGTCATGGCGTCGACCTTTCCCGCCTCGACCGAGGACGGCACGCCCGGATTCGTCAGCGACCTCGCCGCCGAGGAGGCGCGCGAGTTCGAGACGCTGGTGCTGGTGCCCCGGGTCCCCGGTGCGGTTCGCCGGGAGACCGCCCGCGGCATGACGGTCGAGCGCTTCCGCTACTTCCCCCGCCGCTGGGAGGACCTCGCCGACGGTGCGATCCTGGACAATCTGCGCACCCGGCCCTCCCGGTGGCTGCAGGTACCCGCGTTCTTCGCTGCCGAGACCTGGGCGCTGTGGCGCGCGGTACGCCGGTACCGCCCCGACGTGCTGCACGTCCACTGGATGGTCCCGCAAGGCGTGGCGGCACTGCTCGCCGGTCGGCGGGTGCCGTGGGTACTCACCACGCACGGCGGCGACGTGTACGCGCTGAAGGACCCGGTCAGCTTGCGGCTCAAGCGCGCGGTGCTGCGTCGTTCGCGCGCGGTGACCACGATGAACGACGACATGCGTGCCCGGCTGGTCGCGCTGGGCGCTCCGGTGGGCAGCACCCGCGTCCTGCCGATGGGTGCCGACGTGGACGCCATTCGGGCGGCTGCCGCCGGTACGGAGCGGGTACCGGGTCGGATCGTGTTCGTCGGGCGGCTCGTGGAGAAGAAGGGGCTGGCGGTGCTCCTGGACGCCCTGCGCCAGCTGGCCGATCTGCCCGGCTGGGAGCTGTACGTCGCCGGGGACGGGCCGCTGCGCGCCGACCTGGAGCGGCGGGCGGACGGCCTGCCGGTGCGGTTCCTCGGCGCCGTCGGCCGCAGCCAGGTCGCCGCCGCGCTGGGCAGCTCCGAGGTGGTCGTCTTCCCGTCGGTACCGGCCAGCTCCGGTGACCAGGATGGCCTGCCGGTCGCGTTGATGGAGGCCATGGCGCTCGGCGCGGCGATCGTCGCGTCCCGCATGCCGGGCATCGAGGCCGCCCTTGTACCGGAGGAGAACGGCCTGCTCACGCCGCCCGGCGACGGTGCGGCGCTGGCGGAGGCGCTGCGCCGGCTGCTCACCGATCCGGCCTTGCGCGAGCGGCTGGGCAAGGCTGCCAGCGCCCGCGGTGACGAGTTCTCGGTCGCCGCCGCCGGCGAGCGGTACCGGGCCCTGCTGGCCGAGGCGATGCGCCGGTGACCACCTCCACCCCGGTCGGCGAGCGGGCCGCTGAGGCGGGCCGCCCCGCCCGGCGCTCGTACGCCATGCGCGTGCTGCGTATCGCGCTGGGCCTGGTGGCGCTCGCGTTCGTCGTGCTCGCGGTGGCGAAGCGCTGGCACGAGGTACGGCATCAGCTCGGCCAGGTGAGCCTCGGCACGGTCGCGCTGTCCGGGCTCGCCATGCTCGCCTCGGTCGGAGCCGGGATGCTGAGCTGGCGGGCCGTGCTCGCCGACCTGGGCAGCCCGCTGCCGGTCCGAGCTGCGGCCCGGGTGATGCTGCTCGGCCAGCTCGGCAAGTACGTCCCCGGCAGCCTCTGGTCGGTCGTCGCGCAGACGGAACTCGCCCGCGGGCTGGGCGTACCGCGCCGGCGCTCGGCCGCCGCCGGCATGGTGTACAACGGCCTGGGTCTGGGTCTTGGCTTGTTGCTGGCGGTCGTGTCGCTGCCCGCGCTGCTGCACTCGGACCAGGTGCCCGGCTGGGTCGTGTGGGTGGTGGCCGTGAGCCCGGTGGCGCTGGTGCTGTTCGCGCCCCCGGTACTGACCCGGCTGCTCAACCTCGCCCTGCGGCTGCTGCGCCGCCAGCCGCTGGAGCACGCGTTCACGTGGGTCGGCACGCTGCGCGCCGTGGGCTGGATGGCGGTCATGTGGCTGTTCATGTCGCTGCACGTGTGGCTGCTCTGCATCGGGCTGGGCGCCCGGCCGGGCGCCGCGTTGCTCCCGGCGATCGGCGGATACGCGGCCGCCTGGTCGGCCGGCTTCCTGGTGGTCGTCGCGCCGGCCGGCGCGGGGGTGCGGGAGACCCTGCTGACCGTGACGCTCAGCGCGGCGCTGCCGGGTGGCGTGGCCGCCGCGCTGACGCTGGCCCTGATCTCCCGGCTGCTCGCCACCGCGGCGGACGTCATCGCCGCGCTGGTCGGATACACGCTGGGTGGCCGCGGCGGAGATCGATCCGGGGGTCCTCGCCGGTGATGTAGGCTGCGATGCCAAATGGCATTTAAGAATTGTCCGGAACCGAAGTTCACGACAGGCGGCCGGCAGGCTCAGACCGCGTACTCCGATCTGCAGCCGCGGATGCACGACGAGCATGGCCGCCGGGTCAAGGCCCGGAAGATGCGGGCCACGCTGGAGCACTTCCTCGGCCGCACCGACCTCTCCGGCCTGGCGCTGCTCGACGTGGGCAGCTCGACCGGGTACATCAGCGACGAGCTGGCCCGGGCCGGTGCGGATGTGGTCGGACTCGACATCGACGTGCCCGGACTCGCCAAGGCCGCGACGACCTTCGGCGACCGGATCGGGTTTCTGTGCGGCGACGGGGCGCGGATGCCGTTCCGCGACGGCACCTTCGACGTCGTGATCTTCAACCAGATCTACGAGCACGTGGTCGACCCGGACGCCGTCGTGGCCGAGATCCACCGGGTACTCCGCCCAGGCGGCGTGGTCTATCTGGGCTACACCAACCGGCTGGTACCAGTGGAGCCGCACTACCGCCTGCCACTGCTGTCCTGGTTGCCGGCCGGCCTGTCGGACCGGTACGTGCGGCGCTTTGGCGGGGCCGACCGGTACCACGAACGGCTCAAGACCTACCCGGGGCTGCGCCGGATGTCCCACGCGTTCGAGCTGTGGGACTACACGGTGGCGATGCTGCGCCAGCCCGGTCGGTTCGCGGCCGACGACTCGGTACCGGGTCTCGGCACCCGGGTTCCACCGGCCGTGTACCGCGCGCTCTACCCGGTCCTGCCCGGGTACGTCTGGATCGGTGTGAAGGGGGCTGGCGCTCCGGCCGGGGCCTCGCTGGCACCGGGGCCCTTCCGGCTCAGTCCGGCCGAGACCTGACGATCAGGTCGGCCAGCAGGGCCATCGACGCGATGATCAGCCCGGTCACGATCAGCAGTATCGAGTTGGTCGTGATCCGGAAGTTGTACCGGATGATGTCCACGATCGCCTTCAGGCCGCCCAGGCCGAGCAGGGTCAGCGCGATCGGCATGAGCACCTTGATCGGGTTGAAGTACATCACCATCCGCAGTACCTGCAGGATGTACCGGTACGCGTCGCGGACGAAGTGGAACTTGGACTTGCCGGCCCGCTTCGCGTAATCGATCGGCAGGTACGCGACCGAGTGCTGGTTCGACAGGAACGACATCGTGATCGTCGTGACGCAGCTGAACCCGGGCGGCAGCAGGCGCAGGTACCGCAGCGACACCGACCGGCGAAACGCGCGCAGTCCGGAGTTGAGGTCGGGGATCTTGGTGCCGGCCAGCGCCTCGGCCGTCTTGCGGATCGTCCACTTCGCCGGTACCCGCAGGAACTTGTAGGTGCCCTGCTCGCTCGTGCGCGCGCCGACCACCTGGTCGACGTGCGGGTTGTCGTACAGGTACTGGACGAACTCGGGGATCCGCTCGTTGGGGTAGGTCATGTCCGCGTCGGTCCACACCACGATCGCGCCGCGCGCCTCCTGCGTGCCGATCCGGCGGACCGTACCCGATCCACCGTTGCGCGGGAACGCTATCAGCCGCAGGTTCGGGAAGCGGTGTGCGTTCTCCTGGAGCACCGCGAGCGAGTTGTCGGTCGACTTGTCGTCCACGACCATCAGCTCGTACCGGTACGGGCTCGCGTCCATCGCCGCGGTGATCCGCTCGATCTCGGCGATCACGTGGTCCTGCTCGTTGAAGCAGGGCAGCACGATCGTCACGTCGACATCGGTCGCGCCGGACTGCGCCCCGGCCGCGCTGGCCTGCGCTCCGCTCACCGGCTTCTGCTTGACGAAGGTCGGGTTCATGGCGCTGCCTCACGGGTCGATGGGACGGAGGATGTGGTGTCGTCGGCGGGCCGGCCCGCCGCAGGGGGCCGGTTGCGCGGGGATCCCGGCCGCCGCCGCGACCACCACAGGTCACCGACGACCGCGGCGACCAGCAGGAGTACGGCGCTGGCACTGGCGAGCGTACCGAGGGCGGCGTGCGGTGCGGCGAAGCGCAGGCGCACGGTGTGCCGGCCGGCGGTCACCGGTACCGCCACCAGGCCCTGGTCGGCCGCGACGAGCGGGGCCGACCGGCCGTCCACGCTCGCCACCCAGCCGCGCTGGTCGGCG
Source organism: Rugosimonospora sp. (assembly GCA_051986465.1). Lineage (GTDB taxonomy): Bacteria > Actinomycetota > Actinomycetes > Mycobacteriales > Micromonosporaceae > DATEJJ01. The sequence continues at coordinate 256 of JBPYFB010000042.1, read as the reverse complement.
TCGGCGACTACCAGGTAGCCGGTTCCGGCGGCGTCGACGTCCACGCTGATCGCCGCCGGATCGTCCTGCCGCACGTCGACCTGTGCGGTGGTACCGGCGGCGGCCGGCCCGGGAGCGGACAGCACCACGGTGTCGGCGCCGATCGAGCCGGAGGCCAGCGCCCGTACCCGCTTGCCCTGGCTGGGCTCGACGAGCGCGCGCCCAGCCCAGCGGATCCGGGGCTGCGCATCCAGTCGCTGGTAGATGACTGACGTAC
>JBPYFB010000041.1:0-6047 GCA_051986465.1 Rugosimonospora sp. | reverse complement strand
GGGGGTGCGCTGTTTAAGTGTCGAATGTAGACGGGGCGGTTGTAGTAGCTGAGGTGGGACTCGTGGACTATTCGGCCGACGTAGCCGGCTCGTGCGCCGCGATCGAATGCGCCGCGCTGATCCGTTCCTACGGCGGAGGCATCGACGAGACCGCGTTCATCGAAGCCTGGGACAACGCGTACAACTCGTTCCACTCGGTCGCCCTCGTCGACCACCGGGAGTTCTCGATGGAGCAGTTGGGCCGGTCGTTCCTGACAGACGTGCTGCGCCGGGAGCCGACGCCGGCCGAGTCCCGAGCGCTCGTCACCACGTACACACGGCAGTGGAACGACGGCGTACAGTACCGGCCGGACACACCCGCGATCCTCACCAAGCTGGCCGAGCGGTTCACCTTGGCGGTCGTCTCGAACACGCACGAGGCCGAACTCGTACCGGCACACATCACCGCGATGGGCATCGCCGATCACTTCGACACCGTCCTCACCTCGGTCGAGTTCGGCTGGCGCAAGCCGCACCCGTCGATCTATGCCGAGGCGCTCGACCGTCTCGCCATCGACGCGAGTCGGGCGGTCTTCGTCGGCGACATGTACGACACGGACTTCGCCGGCCCCCAAGCGGCCGGAATCCGCGCCTACCTGATCGACCCGGCACACGCGTACGACATTCCGCCAGAACAGCGGTTGGACTCGCTCGCAGACCTGCCTACGCGGCTGCTGACCTGAGGCTGTTTGCAGGGTCCTCGACGAAGGCTGCCGCCGCTGTGGCGGATGCGTCCCGACCCACTGTGGAGAACGAACCCGATCAGACCCCGGCGGGTGGGTCGGCGCGGCCAGATCCGAATCCGAAGTAGTCCCCGCTTGACCGCGACGCACCTCACGGATGAGAGTTGGTCGCATTCCTCAGGTACCAGGCCCTTTTGCGGTGTCGCGCGCGTGGATTCATGGCCACAGCTGACATGCCCGGAGCTCGGACTCATTCATCCAGATGACCAAGCCTAAAGGGATGCCTGCGGAGGGTGTGGGGTGGGCGATGGCGGAAGCCACCGCGAGACGGTCAGGCCGGCGGGCTGCCGGCCCTGGTTGTCGAGGTAGCAGCGGGCGGTCAGGCCTCAGGGTCGACTTCGGGGTACGTGAACCGCACGGGCTTGCCCAGCGACCGGGCGTAGCCGATTTCGGCTCGGGTGCTGTCTCCGATGTAGTCGCCGACTACGAGTACCTCATCAGCGAGCCGGATCTTCGCCCGGTGCAGATCGTCGAGTCGAACCTTCAGCGCCTTGGCCTCGACAGGGTCGGACCAAAGTTCGTGCGGCGACTTCATGTCACAGCCCGGTTTGACGACAATCTTTCCGGCTTTGGTCTCCCGCAGATCGGCCTCGTTCATCTCGGTCATGAAGCGGTTGGAGCCGCAGATCACGATGATAGGTGGGAGGCTCAACAGCTTCTTAGCGTCGGCGAGCTTCTCTTCGGGGGTGAGCAGTTGCGGGGACGACACTGGTTCCTCCTGGTGGTGCGGTCCAAGGGGTGCCTGCCAAGACGAGGACGAAGGTGACCAGGATCGTTTGTGAGGAACGACGCGGACCCCTCGCGACGGCAATCTATGCGACGACCGACGACATGCTGAAGGAGTATTCCGACCTGGCGCCGTGGCGCCCACCGGTCGGCATTACGTCCCGCCTGAGCGATGCCGAACTGGTCACCCTCGCCACGATGCGGCCACAGCACCTCGAGGAGCCACAGATCAGCAGCGAGTCGTTGGCCGTGGACTGGTTCCCTGTCGAGCACTCGCCAACGCCTCACACTGGGGATGTTCCGGAGCCAGTCACCTTCGCCATCCGCTAGCCTGATGAGTCTCCGCAGTCGCTCGCAGAAACCATGCTGCAGGCCAGACCGGGCCGCCGTCATGGATGTTGTCCCGGACAGCGTCGAACGCGCTGTCGCGAGAACCGGTCGGGGCGAGGCGTTGCCCACGCCGCCCTGGACTGTGGCGCCGCCGGAGGTTGCCGGGCTGGTACGCGAGGGTCGTCAGCCTTCGAGAAACCGCTGGATCAGGGACATGGTGTACGGGAACTTTGGCAACTCGGCCGGTGCCAGCTCGTGAAGCTGCGCGCGGCTGAACCACCGTCCCTGCGCGATCTCGCCCGGGTCCAGGCGGAGGGTCGCGTTGGTGACGGTGGCGGTGAAGCCAGTAAGCAGTACCGCCGGGCCGCTGAATGACCACGGGTGGCTACCGGTGTACGTCAGCCGGGCCGCCACCAAGCCGGTCTCCTCCCACAGTTCCCGAACGGCGGCAGCTTCGAGGGTCTCCCCGGGTTCGACGAACCCGGCGACGACGTCCCACTCATGCTGGTACGGCCCGTACGTTTGACGCACCAGCAGGAGCCGGCCGTCGTGCTCGACAGCGATGACCACGACGGGCGACATGGCGTTGGGCACGTACGGCAGAGTCGAGCAGTCGGGACAGCGGCGGGTCGTGAAGCCCGGGCAGTCCTCCAGCTCGCCGCCGCATTCGCCGCAGTACCGATTCGTGTGCCGCCAACGCACGTGATAGCAGCCCCGCGAGACGGCCGCCGCGGCCGGTGCCGGTAGTTCGGCGGTCAGCGCCAGCCCCGAGCGCAGCAGCGTGCCCTCGGGTACTTCTGTCACCGCGGCCGTCCAGACCGGACGGCCGTGCAGCGCACCGATGTGGAGTACTTCCCGGTCCGGGAGGGTGGCGACGGTCGGGAGGCCGCCGTCGGGCAAGACCATGACGCGCCCGTCGACGGTCGCGGCGACCAGCAGATCGTCGCCAGTTGGTACCGCTGAAATGTCGTGGCCAGGTAGGAACGGCAGCGGCATCGGGGCACCGTACCACTCGATCATTCGGCGAATCCGCGGTTCACAGCGGATACCGGGAGTCACGGCCCCGCCGGCAGTGTTTTCACCGGGCCGCGTGGCGCAGCTGTCGGGGAGCCGTTTGCGGGAACGTCGGCCCGCGTGCCGGTTTCGGCCGTCGTGGGACGCCGCGTCGTGGTCCTCGATGGTTTCGTCAGAAGCGTGTAGCGGGTCTGACGGCTTCGGCTGGATCATGCCGGAGGATGTGGCTTCGGGCGGGGCAATCGGGCGGTCTCTGCCGTCTGCTCAGCGATTGACGGGCGGTTTGAGCGCGCTCAGTCAGCAGCTCGTTGTCCATCTCGAGCCATCGGCGTCTCAGCGTCGAGAGTCAGGCGTCGTTTGGACAGCCGCCCGCAGGTGCAGGGCCACGCCGTGTTCCATGTTCGAGCCGATGCGACCGGTTGCCGCGCTCGCGGCCGCGGGATGCGCGTTGGCCACCGCGTAACACTCGTCCGCGGCGGCGAACATCTGCAGGTCGTTGGTGTTGTCACCGAAGCACACCAGACGGCGTGCGCCGACATGGTCGCGGACAAGCCGGACCGCGTCGCCCTTGTTGGCCCGCGGGTGGCACACCTCCAGCCAGGCGTAGCCAGGAGAGTAGATGTCGGGCCCGAAGTGGGTGAAGACATCTGGGTCGCCGCTCAGCGCGGCCGCCAACGCGTCGAGCTCGGCGGGCGTACCGCAGGCCTTCGCGGTCAGGACGGCCTCGTCGAACGCCGGCGCGAAGTCGGTCACCAGGCGGAAGCGCTTGTCACCAGCCGCGAGCCGACGATCGACGAACTCCTGTTCACCGGCGTTCCCGGCGCCCGGATAGTAGACATGCGGCTGACCGGCGGTATCCCAGGTGAACACGAAGGGCCGCAGACCGGCGGTCAGGTAGCCGTCAACGACACGGCGGGCGACAGCGGCGTCCAGGACATTGCGGCGGATCGTCCGGCCGTCGACCGGGTCGATGATGAGCGCGCCGTTCATGAAGATCATAGGCAGCCGTAGGTCGAGACCCGTCAGCAGCGGTAGCGCGCTCTGGGGAGCGCGGGCCGTCGCGACGGTGAACCACAAGCCGTCGGCGACGAGCGAGTTGATGACCTCGACCGTCCGGCGGTCGACCTGCTTCTCGCCGTCGAGCAGCGTCCCGTCCAGATCCGTCACATACAGGACCGACACCGCAACGCCTCCCCGTCGACGCAGCCAATCAACAGGCGGGCCGAGGATACCCGCGCCAGCGGGGGCCGACCCTTGAATAACGGTACCGGCTGACTTCAGCGGTCACTGTGGTCGGAGTACAGAGCGCACACGCGCACCGTGGGCCGCTGCGCCGGTCCTCGGCTTCTGCGGCCGGGTCCGGCCGCTGCTGTGAGCGCTACGGACCTGCCTTCCTACCGTCCGGCTGTTGCGGGCCGACGGCGGCCGCTTCGGTCAACTCGTCGGCTGGGCGCCCGTCGTGCTTGGCGTCGCCGTCGACGTCGTGCGCAAACTGCGCCGGCCAGCACACCTTCGTCCTGCCGGCCTGCCGCTGGACTGTGGAGCAGAGATCCGCCTCGATCAGACCTTGCCGCACAACGTACGCGACTACGAGCGACCGTGCGCCCACCACGCCGTGATCGTGCAACGTTCCATGACCATCATCCTGACCCCGACGTCTGGCTCACCCCCCGATCCGCCGGCCGCATCCCCGGCACGGGCAGCCTGGCCGCAGCTCGACAGCACCTGTCCTACACTCAGCTGTCCATGGGCATCATCGATGAAGGCGCGGCACGGCCCACGCGGATTACCGGCCTGGCCAACGACGTACCCGTGGAGTTCTTCCTCGCCCGGCACGGCCAGACCGAGTGGAACGTACGCGGACGGCGGCAGGGCCAACTGGACTCCCCGCTCACCCCCGACGGAGTCGCGCAGGCCCACCACACCGGCGAACTACTCGCCGATCAGCGCATTGACAGCGTCTTCGCCAGCCCGCTCGGGCGGGCGCTGACCACCGCAACCATCTGCGCTACCCGGCTGCGGGTGCCGGTCATCACCATGCCAACCTTGGCGGAGATCGACCACGGCGCCTGGGCCGGACTGACCGACCCACAGATCGCCGAGGCGTACCCCGAGCAGTACGGCCACCGCAACACGGACAAGTACCACTTCCGGTTCCCCGGCGGTGAAAGCTACGCCGACGCGGACCAACGCGCGGTCGCCGCTCTCGTCGCAATCGCCGACCGCCGCGTCAGGCGACCTCTCGTGGTGTCCCACGAAATGATCGGTAGGCTGCTCAGGCGGCATCTCCTCGGCCTCACTCCAAGCGAAGCCCTGGCCTGGAACCATCCACACGGCGTCGTCTTCCACATCCGCTACCACGAGGCAAAGACAACGCCGGCGGGGGAACCACCGGTGGCAGGCGAGATAGACCCATTTCCCCGGGCCTTCTGTGGTTGAGTTCAGCTGCGGTAGTTGATCGAGGTGTATCGGGCCCATGTTGGACAGAGCTGGTCTTCGGGGCGGGTGCCGTGATCGGGGGTGGGCGGGATACTGGTGGCCATGGTGGGCTCGGTTATCGAGCTGGACCGTGAGGATGCTGAGGCACCGCGGGAGGAGCCGGGGCTGCCGCCGTACGGGTGGCGTTGGCTGGCGGTGGCCGTGGCCGCGGTGGCGTGTGGGACTGTGTTGGTGGCTGGGGACCCTTCGTCGGGTGGCCGGTTGGTTGAGGTTGCCCGGGTGAACCCGGCGTCGGTGGTCACGATGCGGGTTGTGGGGCCGATGCTGTATGCGGTCATGGTTGGCGGCGGGCCACGCCTGGTGGGGTACCGGTTGGCGGACGGCGTGCAACGGTGGAGTGTGCCGCTGACCGTGGGCGGCGGGGCCGCGCAGCTTGATGGCTTCGACGTTGTTGACGGCGTCGTGGTGGTCAGCATGCACATCGGGTTGGCTGACGTGCGGACCGTCGCGGTCGATACCGGGAGCGGGCAGGAGTTGTGGCACGGCGACCTTCCCCGGTTCGGTGTGAGTGGGGGTGGCACGGTCGTGCTGGGCGCTTATCTGAGCACGGACGGTAGCCCGGGCTTCGCGCCCTACCCAGGGACGGATGGGCCGCCGCAACCGTTGCTGCTGCAGGGGGTGGCGGCGCGTACCGGCGGACTGGTCTGGGCGCGCCAGATACCGGCCGGGTGGCGAACGGTCCTGCCGGTGGATGAG
>JBPYFB010000040.1:0-5167 GCA_051986465.1 Rugosimonospora sp. | reverse complement strand
CGCGTGGGTTGCGCTCCACGACGGCTCGCTCCGACGCTTGAATGACGGTCATTGCCTTCAGCTCCTTCTCGCCCGCCGGCCGTGGTCGTTGCAGCTCAGGCTAGGGAGTGGGGCATCTGTGGCATAGATGTTTGCTAGAGTTTTCGCCGAAGTGCCGATGTGTTTTCGTGCCGTTGACTTGTGCCCCTACAGGCCGACAGGATGACGCCAACGACGAGCAAAGTCCGGCAAAGGAGACGGAAGGGCGACGCATGCGACTCACGTTTCTCGGCAAGGAAACCCAGGGCGGCGGCTCACCGACGCTGTTCGTTAGTGACCGGCAGACGTACGTCGTGCAGGGCTGGCGGGTGCCCGGCGACGACGGCTCCGTCGAAATCCCACAGCGGCTGCTTGGCTACCTTGAGCCCGGCACCGCCCTCGGGACGCTGTTGCGTGGCACGAGGCGGAACACGCTCGTCCTGTCGGGCGAGGCGGTGACCGATGTCGAGGCACTGTCCCAGATGGACCTACCCGGTCACGAGACGTGCGTGGAGGTTTCCAAGGTGAAGGGCTATCTTGGTGGAGCTGCTGCAGGCTGAGGCGTTCGACCAGCTGTTCCGCGGTTTCGAGCGGACCGCCTTCCACCTGGAGGTGCAGGATTCGTACCACACGCCGGACGAGGCGGGGCCGTTCGAGTTGTTTCTGGCAGGGGAGCCCGACGACTTCCGGTGGCACGAGTCGTGGCTGGCGTTGGTACGCGACGCTACGCGGGCGGGCCGGCAGATCACGCGGGCCCGTGTCGTGACGGTACCGCACGTCGACTACACACGATGGGGGCTGGCAGTCGCGCCATTGAACATCTCGGCTGGCGAGGACATCCGTTGGCTGCCGCGTCACCTGGCAGCCGACGTGCCGCTTACGACGGACGACTACTGGCTGTTCGACGACCAGTTGGTGGTATTCACGGTCTTCGAGCCGGGCGGCCGCTTCGCCGGTGGCGCGGCGACAAGCGACCCGGTGATCGTGGCGCACTGCCGCGAGGTGGCGCGGCACGTCTGGGAGCGCGCCATTCCGCACATCGAGTACGTCGCTGGCGAATACTCGGCGAAGTAGCGGCAGGTTCCTTGTCAGGCACCGTTCATCAGGCCAGAGAAGCTCTGGGACACCGGCTGCGCGACCTACGCCGGGATGCCGGGTTGACCGGCCGGCAGTTGGCGCTGCTGGCCGGCTGGTCGGGTTCCAAGGTGTCCAAAATCGAGTACGGCAAGCAGACGCCAACGGAGAACGACATCCGCGTATGGTGTGAACTCGCCCGCGCACCGGACCAGGAGCCGGACCTCATCGCCGCCGTTCGGCATATTGAAGCGATGTATGTCGAGTGGCGGCGAATGCTGGGCACGGGTACCAGACGCCGGCAGGCGGTCTCGCAGAGCCTGGAGGCCCAGACGCGCCTGCTCCGGTGGTATGAGCCGCTGCTGGTGCCGGGCCTCTTGCAGACGGCCGAGTACGCCGCCGAGGTTATGGGGCGTGTGATCGCGTTCTTCGAGGTTCCCGACGACTTGGCGGCCGGGGTGGCCACCCGGATGGAGCGGCAGCAGATTCTCTACCGTGGCGACCATCGCTTTCACTTCATCCTTGCTGAGCAGGCGATCCGGACGACGGTTGGCGACGCCAGCATCATGAGCGGGCAGCTTGACCGTCTGCTGACCGTCTTGTCGCTGCCGCGCATCAGTCTCGGCATAATCCCGGCCCACACGCCGTATCGAGTCCCCCTGAACCAGTTCATCATGTTCGACGACCGGCTGGTGCATGTCGAGACGGTCTCAGCGGAGCTGGCGATTAGCCAGCCACGTGAGATCGCGTTGTATGCCAAGGCGTTCCAGGAACTCACCCGTGCCGCGGCCTACGGGAACGCCGCCCGGGAGCTGATCAGTGATGCGCTGACCGCGGTGCGGCAGGTACGGTAGTCGGCTGTAGCGTTCGATCGGGCGGCTACCCTACCGCCAGCCGGGCCGGTTCCAGCCGCGCCACCCCGCGGTCCAGCCGCGCAGCCAGTGGCCGATGGCGAGCGGGGGGATAAGGATGCTCGTGGCGACCAGCGGGAGCCGCGCGCTGCCCGGTGCCTCGCGCGCGCGTGTCACCGCGAATTCCGTGGTACCCACGAGCCAACCGAGCCCGGCCGCGACGGCGACGCGGCGCCGGCCGGCGAGCGCCGCGGCGAGCGAGAGCGCGGCGAGCCCGGTGACGATCGCGTGCCGGCGCCGCCGGCCCCGGGGTGCCTGCAGCTTCTCGTGCCACCGCGGGCCGTACCGGTGGCGCAGCAACGCGTCGTCGGCGTTGCCCCGCTGCGCCCGCAGGCAGGTCCAGGGCCCCTCCGGCCGTACGGGATGCGCCGTGCGCCGCCGCCCGACGCGCAGCTCGAAGCCGTGGCACCGCACCCGGTATGCCAGATCCGCGTCCTCGCGGTACGCCCGCGGGAACCGCTCGTCGAACCCGCCGGCCGCGACGAGGGCGGCGCGCCGGTACGCCATGTCGGCGGTGGCCCACGGCGCCCTCGCCAGTTCCGCGGTGTTGACAGCCCAGTCGTCGGGCCGGTCGGGCAGCGGTACCCGCAGCCGGCCCTGCACGCCGCCGACCCGCGCCGGCTGGTCCAGATCCTCGACCAGCGCCGCCAGCCAGTCGGGGTCGGGCAGCACGTCGTCGTCGAGGAAGGCAATCCAGTCGTAGCGCGCGCCGCGCCAGCCCTGGTTGCGGGTGGCGGCCGGGCCGGCGCGGCTGTCGTCGTGGACCACGCACAGTTCCACGGGTACGCCCACTGTGGACAGTTGGGGCCGCACCCGGTCCAGCAGCGCCTGGAGGCTGGGGCGCCCGATGGTCGGTACGACGATGCTGATCATCGCGGCCGGTACACGGCGAACGGGCCGAGCGCCAGCAGGTCCACCGGCGCCGAGCCGAAGAGCTCCAGCGCCTCCACGGGGGAGTCCACCATCGGCCGCCCCGCCGTGTTGAGCGAGGTGTTGACGACGACCGGCAGCCCGGTGCGCCGCTCGAACTCGGTGAGCAACTCGGCGACGAGGGGCTCGACGGCCGGATCCACGGTCTGGATGCGGGCGGTACCGTCCACATGCACCACTGCCGGTATCCGCTCCCGCCACCCGTCCCGTACCCGGTGCACGAACAGCATGTACGGGCTGGGCAGCACCCCTTCGAACAGCTCCGCCGCGCGCCCCGCCAGCACCATCGGCGCGATCGGCCGGAACTGCTCGCGTCCCTTCACCTCGTTGAGGCGCTCGGTGTTGCCCGCGTCCCCCGGGTGGGCTAGCAGCGAGCGGTGCCCGAGGGCGCGGGGCCCGTACTCGGAGCGGCCCTGGAACCAGGCTACGACACCGTTACCGGCGAGCACCTGCGCCGCCGTGGCCGCTATCGACGGCGGGCGCGAGTAGGGCAGGCGTGCGCGGTGCAGCGCCGCCTCCAGCTCCGCGTCGTCGAAGCCGCGTCCCAGGTCGGCGCCTGGCATCGGTACCACCGGCTTGCCGGAAAGGCTCGCCACGTGCAGCGCCGCGCCCAACGCGGTACCGGCGTCCCCGGCGGCAGGCTGCACCCACACCGTCTCATATGGACCCTCGACGGCCAGCCGGGCATTCGCGACGCAGTTGAGCCCGACGCCGCCGGCCACGGCGACCGAGCGCGGTCCGCCGGCCGCGTCGTGCAGCCACCGCGCCAGTTCCAGGATGACCTCCTCCAGCCGAACCTGGACGCTGGCGGCGAGGTCGGCGTGCTCGGGTCGCATCTCCTGCTCGGCGCGGCGGGCGGGAGCCAGGGCCGTCAGGTCCACTGAGGACACCTGGAACCCGCCGTCGCCGGTCGTCCGTACCGCCTCGCGCAACTGCCCGAGAAAGCGCGGCGTGCCGTACGAGGCGAGGGCCATCACCTTGTACTCGTCGCTGGACCGCAGGAAGCCCAGGTGCTCGGTGAGCTCCTCGTACAACAGGCCGAGCGAGTGCGGCAGCCGCTGCGTCGCGAGCACGTCCAGATGCCCGTCCCGGTACCGGCCGGCCAGGTGGCTCGCCTGCTCGCCGCGCCCGTCGAGGACGAGCACGGCGCAGTCGCCCTGTCCGTACGCGACCGGCGCGGCGAGCGCCGCCGAGGCCGCGTGCGCGACGTGGTGCGCGACGAACACGACGCGCTGCGGATCCAGTCCGGGCAGCGCGGCGGCGAGGAATTGCGGCGCCCGCCGCGCGTACTCCACGCGCAGCCAGTCCCATGGATCGTTGAGTCCCAGTTCGTCGGCGGGCAGGCTGCGCTCCGGATCGAACGAGTACGCCACCGCGTCGACGTCCTCCGGGCGCAGTCCGGCGCGCGACAGGCACCACCGCGCCGAGGCTTCGGGCAGTTCCCAGGCGGAGAACGGCACCGGGCGCTTGCCGTGCTTGCGCCGGCTGAAGCGCTCCTCCTCCGCCGCCGCGACGATCTCGCCGTCCACGACCACGGCCGCCGCCGGATCGTGAAACACGGCGTTGATCCCGAGAACCCGCATGGCCCTATGTACCCCGACCCGGCGCCTCCACACCCCTCGGTCGCAGGCCGTACCAGTGGCTGGCGGTACCGCCGCGGACCGCGGCGAGGCCGGCCGCGTCGATACCCGATCGGCGTAGCGCGGATTCCAGGTCCCGCCACGCCTGCGCGTACCCGGTCCGCAGCGTGATGACCGGCCAGTTGCTGGCGAGCATCAGCCGATCCGGGCCGAAGACCGCGGCCGCGTGGTCGACGTAGCGCCGCAACTGGTCCGGGTCCCAGGCCGGCCACACAGTCAATACGTCAACGCCGACCGACACCTTCAGCGCGACCGCCGGCGCGGCCGCGAGCTCCGCGAGCAGCGTCGCCCAGGGCTGCCAGCCGGCCACCTCCACCGGGGGCCGCCCGAGGTGGTCCACGACCACCCGCAGCCCCGGTACCCGTTCCACCGCACCGAGCACCGCGCGCACCTGTCCGGCGGTGACCGGTACGACGTCCCACACCCAACCCGCGGCGGCCACCTCGGCGAGCAGCTCGCAGACTGCCGGGCTGGCGAGCCAGTCCAGATCCGCGCGGCCGACGAGGCAGCGCACGCCCCGCACCGCCGGTTCGTCCCGCAGGGCGGCGAGCATCGGGCCCGCGGTGTCCGGATCGGAAAGCGGCAGCCAGGCGA
>JBPYFB010000039.1:0-4742 GCA_051986465.1 Rugosimonospora sp. | reverse complement strand
GTGGCGATCCGGCTGGCCGCGGGTCGCCAGCCGGACGTCAGTGGAGGCAGCTCGATCTCGCGCCACGCCTCGTCCGCCGCGAGGGCGATCAGATTCTCCTTGCTACCGACATGCCAGTAGACCGCGGTGGCGGCGTTGCCCAGCCGCTTGCCCAGCGACCGCATGTTGAGACCCTCGAGGCCCTCCGCGTCGAGCAGGTCGATGGCGGCCTTGACGATCTGCTCGCTGTTGAGCGTGTCGCGCGGCATGCGCCAACGATAGAAGGGACTTGCACGTTGTTCAAGTGATGCCGTACGGTCCCACTTGAACAATGTGCAAGAGAGGGGCTGATCATGGAACTGTCCGAGTTCGTCGAGGCGGCGGCGAAGGAGCACGGCATCCCCGGCGTCGCTGTCGGAGTATGGGCGGACGGTCAGGAGGTGTACGCGTGTCACGGCGTGACGAGCATCGAGAACCCGCTGCCCGTCGACCGGGACACCCTGTACGTGCTGGGCTCGGTCACCAAGACGTACACCGCTACCGCGCTGATGCGCCTGGTATCGGAGGGGAAGGTCGAGCTGGACGCGCCGGTGCGCCGGTACGTCCCGGAGCTGCGGCTGGCGGACGAGCGGATCACCGTGCTCAACCTGCTCAACCACACCGCCGGCCTGGATTGGGGGCTCATCCTCGACACGGGAGAGGGTGACGACGCGCTCGCGACCTACGTGGCGAAGCTGCCCGACCTGGCGCCGATCGCGCCACCCGGTACCCGCGCCTCGTACAGCCAGGCCGGCTACAACCTGGCCGGCCGGATCCTGGAGAAGGTCACCGGCCTGACGTACGAACGGGCCGTCGCCTCCCTCATCCTTGAGCCCCTCGGCTTGTCGCACAGCTTCTTCGCGCGCGACGACATCATGACCCGCCGGTTCTGCGTGGGGCACAACCGGAGCGAGGACGGGACGCTGTCGATCGCCAGGCTGTGGCGGCGCGCCCGTGGCGACAATCCGGGTGGCGGCCTGGTCTCCTCGGTCGTCGACCAGCTGCGCTGGGCCCGGTTCCACCTCGGCGAAGGCAATCCGGGGGACAGCAACCCGATCCTCTCCGCTGACCTGCTGCGCCAGATGAAGGAGCCCACCGTCGCGCTGCGCGGCAGCAGCCTGGGCGACGCCATGGGCGTCGGCTGGTTCCTGCGTGACGTGGACGGTGTGCGCACCGTAGGGCACGCCGGCTCGGCAAACGGCCAGTTCGCCGAGCTGCTGACCGTACCCGAAAAGAACTTCGCCGTGGTCGCCCTCGCCAACGCGGGCCCGGACGGCATCCCCTTCAACCAGGCCGCCGTCCGCTGGGCGCTGCAGACCTATCTGGGGGTGGTCGACCGCGACCCGCAGCCGCTCCCGTACGACGGGGCGCAGGCGCGCGAGTTCGTCGGCAGTTACGCCAACGATGTCATGACGCTCACGATCGGTACCAACGCCGCGGGGTTGGTCTTGGACGTCCGGATAAAGCCGGAGATCCGCGCGGCGGCCGACAAGCCGATACCCCCAGACCACGAGCCTGCCGGTATCGGGCTGCTACCCGGCGGCGCCGACGAGTACGTGATCACGGAGGGCGGTATGAAGGGGCAGGTCGGCTACTTCACCCGTGACGACGGCGGCGCGGTCGTCGGGATCGACCTCGCCGGCCGGGTGTTCGGCCGGGTGGCCGCGGGGTGACTCACACCTCGGCGTCCGGCCCGCGCGGCGAGTCGTCGCGGGTCGGGTCGTGGCCGAGCGTCATCAAGGTGTCCCGCCACGGCTCGTTGTTGACGTCGTCCTCGGGCGGGTTGGCCAGCCGGCCGCGGATCAGATCGGTCACCTCGCGCATGAGGTCGAGATCCGCGCCGGTGACGTCGGTGCGCCGCTTCTCCTTGATCTGGAGTACCCGCAGCCCGAGCGCGTGCACGTCGACGTCCGGCTCCGGCGCGTAGGTGTCGACGCCGTCCGGGGTGTTGAGGAGCCAGTCGCGCAGCTCGGGCGAGCTCAAGTTGACCATGGCGTGGAACTGCTCCCAGACCTGGGCGAACTCGGTATCGGTACGGTCCATGCGGTCTGGGTACCCGCTCCCGCCCTGGCTAGTCGGGAGCGGCTAGCCGGAGCGGCTAGCGGGAGCGGGTCCCAGGAGCCGCGTCACTGGAGCACGTCGTACGTCCGGTAGGTGTACGCGGTGCGCAGCGTCAGCTCGTTGCCGCTGGCCGAGGGCAGGCCGAGCAGCTCGTCGACGTTCCGGTCGCGCGGGCCGCAGCCGGAGCTGGCCGGTACCGGGAACGTCGAATCTTGCAGGGTGAACACCCGGATCGGCGGGTCGGTCGGGATGGTCTCGGTGCTGCCGACACGTCCGGCGTGCAGCCGGATCGGGTCCGCGAGGGAGCCGATGGCGCAGTCGCGGCTGAGTCCGGGCCCGGCCACCGCCGCGTCGACGTAGAGGCCGCCCGGGTCGGGGCCGTTGCCGATCAGGTCGGCGTACCCGGCGTACCGCAGCTGCAGAGTGAACGGAGTGTGCGGTACCGGCACCGGCTGTGACTGCAGTACGCCGAAGATCTGGCCGGACGTACCGTCCGGCAGTGGTCCCTCGGCGTGGGTGAGGCGCAGCTGTACCCCCACGCTTTCCCGGCCGATCGTCACCTCGCCGGCGGCCAGGTGCACTTCACAGCGCCAGGCGGTCGGGTCCAGGCCGGCGGGCAACGCTGGGCAGTCGGTGAAGCGGAATGCGTTGGGCGGCGGAGGCCAGGTGCTCCCGGCCGACGCGGGTGCGGTGACGGCGAGGACGGCCAGCGCGGCAGCGCCCGTCACGAGTGCTCGGATCCTCTTCATGGTCACCGAGTCTGGTGGCCGGCGCGGATGTATTGATCCGGCCAAATCCCGGAGCCGGCCCGGAGAAGACCCTGAGGTCGCCAACCAACACCGGCGCAGGCTGGCTGGCCACTTGACAACACGCCACTTGACAACACGCCACTTGACAACACGCTGCGGCTTACCGATTATCGATATGCCGATAAACGATAAGGGAGCGTGCTTCGATGACCGCCCACGGAAGTCTCAAACAGCGCCTTCTCCGCGCCGACTGGCTTCGCGAACTGCACGGCCTGCTCGTCGCCTGCCTGGTGCTCAGCGCCCTCGGCTTGGTCGCCGTCGTCGCCATGGCGATCTTCGCGCCGTTGTCGGTAGCTGTTCCCGCCGACCACGTGGTCACCGCCAACGCGTTGCACGGCCTGACCGGCGGCGCCGAACTCGACCTGCACGGGGAGGTCGGGCTCACCGTCGCCAATCCAAGTCCGTACCAGGCGATTCTCGGCGCGCTGACGGTTCTGCCCACCGGCCTGGTGGTGTTGATGATGTTGGCGGTACTGGTTCGGGTGGTCCGGGATGCGCGGCGTACCGACCCGTTCACCGAGGCCACGGTGCGCCGCCTGCGTCAACTCGGCGCGGTGGTCATCATCGGCGGCGTACTGGCCTGGGTGGTCGAGTTCTACGCTCAGTTCGCCCTCGCCGGTACCGTCACGGAGACCGGATCAGGCGCCACCCTGACGCTGCTCAAGCCCGCGATCTGGCTCCTGGTCGGATTCGGGTACCTGGCCATCGCCGAGGTCGTCAGCCGCGGCCGTGCCATGCGCGCGGAGCTGGACCGGGTGATCTGATGCCACCCGAGGACGAGCACCGCGTCCAGGTACACATCGACAAGCTCCTCGCCGAACGCGGTATCACGCTCACCGAATTAGCGGACCGGGTCGGCGTCACCCTGGCCAACCTCTCGGTGCTGAAGAACGGGCACGCCCGGGCGATCCGGTTCACAACCCTGACGGCTCTCTGCGAGGCGCTGGACTGCCAGCCTGGAGATCTACTCTCGGTCCCGCCGAGCGCATGACCTGCTGCGAGCACCTACACCAACGGGTGCTTCCGCGCGCACCAGCGCTGCCGAAACCCGGCAACGCCCTAGGCTGAACAGCGCAGGAGAAGTGATAAGTGAGCTCTCCACTACGCACTGCGATGACCGCTTGGACGAAGCCAAAAAGTCTGTCCGGGAACTAGTGTCACGTACAACGCCCCTGCCAGGCAGGGGATGCGAGACCCCCAGACGGGGGTACTCATGTTGTCACTTCGGAGGGTGACTAGCGAAGCGACCGATAGTAAACTACCGATATGGTGGCGGTGAAGATGCCCATCAACCCGGACATCCTTGCCTGGGCGATGGACCAGGTGGGCATCGACGAGTCCGCCTTGGCGGAGGATCTGCACCTTCCTGCCAATGTGATCGACAAGTGGTTGCACGGAGCAGAGCAACCGAGTACGACAGAGTTGCGGAGCCTCGCAAAGGCGCTTCGTCGCCCCTCATCCGTGTTTTTTCTACCTCGGCCACCCGGGGCCGTCGTTTCGACAGCTTCATTCAGATCGCCGCTCGGAGCCAAGGGCAAGCGCCAGATCACGCGAGAAGAACTAGACGAAATCCGGCAGGCCGCCCGGCGACAAAAGATAGTTGACTGGATACGCCGAGAGCTTGAGGAATCAGACCGGCCCGAATTGCCCGCGGCCGAGCATACCGCCGGACAGACCGCGGCGTCGGCGCGGAAATGGCTGAACTGGAGTTCCGCTCTTCAGTTCGATGCGACCAGCAAGAGCGCGGTCACGCGACTCATCCGCCAAGCCCTTGAGGATCAGGGCTTGATGGTCTTGCAGCTCTCGATGGCGGTTGACAGCTGTCGCGGGTTTTCTCTCAAGCATGACCGAGTG
>JBPYFB010000038.1:0-7526 GCA_051986465.1 Rugosimonospora sp. | reverse complement strand
GTCTGTGGTCTGCCTGGACGCCTCCCAGTCTTCGACGGGCCTCCGCGCGGCGCCACGATTAGGCTCAGACCTAATCGGAAGGGGCCGCGTTGATCCACCTGCATTTCACCGCGACCGATCTGACCCTTGTACGGTTCGCCGCCTCGCCACTCATGGAGACCGTCGCGAGCCTGCGCACGCTAGGCCCGGGCAGGCAGTGGCCACACCTGCACCGTCCGTGGATCGACGGGTTCGCCGCGCGGGCGCGGGGACTGCGCACGTCCGACCTCGACCTGCTGCGGGCGCTCGTGCGCCCGGAGGGCTATCTGCCCGACTTCCTGGTGCCGCCGCCGGGTCGCCGGTACTCGACGTTCGCGGACGGGCTCGCGCAGGTCGCCGAGGCCGATCCGCAGGTCGTCGCGCAGGAGTTGACGCACCTGGCCGCCCACCGGGTCGCCCAGCAGGGGCCCGGCACGGGGGAGCGGCAGGCCATCCTCCAGGCGCTGGCGCGACGGCCCGATTCCGGTCTCGGCCCGGTCGTCGAGGCGCTCGAGGCGTACCACCGGGTCGCGATCGCCCCCGACTGGCCGCGGATCGACGCGTTGCTCAACGACGACATCGCGTACCGGCTCGATGCCCTGGCCGACGGCGGCGTCGACCGGATGATGAGCCACCTGCATCCGTCGGTCACGTTCGCCGGCCAGACGCTGAGGATCGCCAAGTACTACGACGGCCACGCCGACTGCGGCGGGCGCGGCCTGCTCCTCGTGCCGTGCGCCTTCGCCTGGCCGGACGTCCTGGTGCGGACCGCGCAGCCGGAGTCTCCCAGCATCTCCTATTCCCCGCGCGGCCTCGGCAGGCTGTGGGAGCAGCGCCCCGAGGAGCTGGGCTCGGCGCTCGCCGGCGTCCTCGGGCAGACCCGGGCCGCCCTGCTGGCGCAGCTCGACCTGCCGATGTCGACCAACCAGGCCGCCACCCAGATGGCGCTGTCCGCGCCGACGCTCAGCGTGCACCTCCAGGCGCTACGCGCCGCCGGGCTGCTCGCCTCGCGCCGGGCGGGTCGGCAGGTGCTGTACTCACGGACCGAACTCGGCGACCGCCTGCTCAGCGAGGCGGGTGGAGGTGCTCATGCTGCGGAAGATTGACTGTGTGATGGTCCGGGTCGACGACCTGGACGTCGCGTCGCGCTTCTACGGTCAGCTGCTCGGGTTGCGGCCACTGTGGCGCGACGAGGTGTCGATCGGCATGGGGTTGCCCGAGACCGACGCGGAGGTGGTGCTGCACACCATGGAGCTGCCGCGCGAGTGGGGCGTGCACTATCTCGTGGACAGTGTGGTGGCGTCGGTGTCCTCCTGGCGTGAGGCGGGTTGCGTGGTACGCGAGCAGCCGTTCGAGATCGCGGTCGGCCGGTGCGCGGTGCTGGAGGACCCGTTCGGCAATCCGCTGTGCATCCTGGACCTGAGCAAGGGAACCCGAGCCGGATCCGAGGCGTGATCGCGCGCGTCACCGTCCCGGGGCCTGTGCCCGGCCGGCGATCGCCTCCTCGATCCGGTCCACCGCCGCGACCGCGCCGAAGCCGAGCAGGCGCACCAGATCCGCGTCGGTACCGTTGCCGGCGGCCCGCCAATCGGCGACGTGCGCGTCGGTGATGCCGTGCGGTGACAGCGCGGCGAGCAGCGCGAGACCGGTCGCGGGGCGAGCGGCCGCGGGAACGCTCGCCAGCCGCCGGTCGAGCCAGCCCGGCGACGGGTGCGTGCCGTCCCACTCGGCGACCGCGGCGCGCAGAAGGTCGCGGCCCGACCCGGTCAACAGCGCGCCGCCCGCGTCCGCCGCGCCGCGCAGGGTGGCAAGGGCGGTCCCGATGGGCGTGCCCGCCGCCCACTCCGGCACGGATCCCCGCGGGATACCGGTGAGCAGGGCCAGGCTTTCGCCCGGGGCGACCTCACGGCGAACGGTGCGGGCGTAGGTCATGCCGCCCACCCGGCGTACCGATTGGGAACGCTGCAGGTTGCCCGGTATCAGCCGCTCGTCGGTGAGGGAGGAGAACATGCGATTGCTGAAGTGGGTCGCCAGGGCCGTACCGAGGAACTCCGCGGCGACGTCCGCCGGAAACGGTGACTCCGACAACCGGGTCGCGCCCGGGGTACGGGTGGCCCTCGCCCAGGCGGCGAGCCTGTCGTACCCGGGTTCGGCGAGCGGTCGACCGTGCAGCAGGTCCTCGGCGAGCTGATGCTCACCGGTGGCGTGGACCATGATGGTGTGCGCGGCGATGCAGAACCGGCACTCGTTGGCCTGCGACACGGCGACGGCGACAACCTCCTTGTCGGTCCGGGGCGCGTGCCCCACCAGCTCCGACTCCCTCAGGACCGCCCAGGCCGCGGCGTGGAGGTCCGGTGCGGGCGACAGCATCGTGAAGGCAACCTGGCCGAAATCGGCGGCCGACTGGGCGTAGACCTCGGCGACCCGACCGGTCGCCGCCCTTCGTGGTACGGGCGTCACATGGCGGACTGACACGGCGACCTCCGAAGCTGAACAGTGCAGTACGGGTTATGAGTTCATGCTAACCCGTACATCGCCGTTCTAGTTATCGGAGCGCGGTGGCGGGGCTCACAGGCGAGAGTCAGCTGACGGCGATCGTTTCGTTGCCGACGGACCATTCCACCGGCGCCGAGGTGTAGTGCTGCAGCAGCTGGACCAGCTCCACGACCGGTACCGTCCGCCGCGGCATGGCGACGATGATGACGGGTGAGCCGTACTTCCTGAGGTTCGCCCGGGCCACCGCGCGACGCATCGGGCCGCGGCGCATGACATACCGTTGCGGGTCTTCGACGATCAGCGCGACGACCCGGACCCCGGCCAGCTGCGGCGAACCGGTGGCCATGCTCCCGGCCGACAGCGGGCGTACCCGGATCGCCCGGACATCGGCCCACGGGCCGCTCGTCCGCTGCGGCGGGATCTCCCACCCGTCGGGTGTGAACCGCGCGGTGACCGGCCGGCGCAGGTTCGGACCGCTCGCGTACAGGATGAAGGCGATGAGGAGCGTGAAGAACACGGCGACGATCGTGATCGCGGTCGCGAGTACCGCCGGCGGATCCGAGCCATGCCAGATGACGGCGACCAACAGCCAGAACACCAGCGCCAGGACCACAAGGACGGCGAGGCTCACCAGGAACCGGCCGCGCCGCAACGGAACCTCACGGATCCCCGCGCCTGCCGGGTCAGCCGCCGGACGGGCCAGCGGTTGCGGGACCGGCACCTGGGCGTGGAACGGCACGGTGAAACCGGATTCCGCGGCGGCGCCGCCCCACACCGACTGGCCGGAATCCGGGGCGAGCGACCCGAGCCGGGCTGCCTCCATCCCGAGCAGGCCGCTGGCCTGCAGCCGCTGGTATCGCCGGGCCCAGAAGCCCAGGCCGAAGATGCCGCCGAGGGTCGCGACGAACAGCAGCGTCATCACGACGTCGACACTCTCTTTCGAGGCCCGTGAAAACGCCAGCGCGACGGCGGCCGGGATTGCCACGACGGCCAGTGCCACCGGCGACAACATCCTCAGGACACGGATGCGTCTCGCGGCCGTCCGGCCGTACCCGGCGGCGGCCCAGGCGACTCCGACGTCCGAAGGCGCGACACCGCGGCGCGCGGCCGCGAGAGCGTCCTGGCGCGCCTGCGGGCTCAACGCTCGCCAGGCCTCGACCGCCTGCCGGCCGCGCGGTACCTCGACTTCCACCACCACTCCCCGAAGTAGTCGTCAGAACGGAACGTACGCTAGCGCGTGCCGATCACGGGCCGCCCGGCCGGGTCGCTGAACAGCCCGCCCGGTCCGGCGTTTGTCCACTGTGGACTACTTGTCGAGGTACGCGAGGACGGCGAGCACCCGGCGGTTGTCGTCCTCGGACGCGGACAGCCCGAGCTTGCCGAAGATGCTGGCGATGTGCTTGTTGACGGCGCTGTCGCTGACGTGCAGGTGCGCGGCGATGGCGGCGTTGGAACGCCCCTCGGCCATGTTGCGGAGCACCTCGTGTTCGCGGGGGGTCAGGTCGGCGGTGGTGCCGCGGGCGTCGTTGCGGGCGAGGAGCTTGGAGACCACCTGAGGGTCCATGACCGTACCTCCCTGCGCGACCCGGTTGAGCGCGTCGACGAACTGGTCGGTGTGGGTGACGCGGTCCTTCAGCAGGTACCCGATCGCCCCGGCGCTGTCGGCGAGGAGCTCCCGCGCGTACAGCTGCTCCACGTACTGGGACAGGATGAGGATGGGCAGGCCGGGTCGCTCCCGGCGGGCGGCGAGCGCGGCCTGCAGCCCCTCGTCGGTGTGGGTGGGTGGCAGGCGGATGTCGACGACGGCGACGTCCGGGTTGTCGTGCAGGAGCGCGTGCAGCAGAGCCGGGCCGTTGTCGACGGCGGCGACGACCTCGAAGCCGTACTCGCGCAGGGTCCTGGTCAGGCCGTCCCGGAGTAGGACGAGGTCTTCGGCGAGGACAACACGCATGGGATCTCCAGGGTCACGATGGTCGGGCCGCCTTCAGGACTGTGTACGGCGAGAGTGCCGTCGAACGGCGCGAGCCGGCGCTGGATGCCGTTCAGGCCACTGCCGCGGGCCGGGTCGGCACCACCGTGCCCGTCGTCGGTGACGGTCACCCGGAGCACGCCGGTGTCGGTTCCGGTTGTCGAGTGGGCGAGGTCGATCCGCACGTGGCGGGCGCCGGAATGCTTGACCGCGTTGGCGAGTACCTCGCTGACGGCGAAGTACGCCGCGGCCTCGACCGGAGCCGGTGGCCGTCCCGGCAGGTCGCCGTGCACCTCGACGTCGAGCACGCTGTCCAGGGCGAGCGAGCGTACGGCGTCGCGCAGGCCCCGGTCGGCCAGTACCGGCGGGTGGATGCCGCGGACCAGGTCGCGCAGCTCGGACAGCGCCCGGCTGGAGGCGTGCCGCGCCTCGGTCAGCAGCGCGCGGGCGGCCGCCGGGTCCCGGTCGAGCAGGCGCTCGGCGTTGGCCAGGCTCATGCCCATCGCGACGAGCCGGGTCTGCGCCCCGTCGTGCAGGTCCCGCTCGATGCGGCGCAACTCGGCCGCCTGCACGTCCACGGCCTGTGCGCGGCTTTCGGTCAGCCGCTCGACCCGATCGGCCAGCTCGCCGGGGCCGGGGGAGAGCAGGGCGCGGGTGAGCCGGGCGTGCGCGCGCAGCACCGCCGGGCCGTACCAGAGCCCGCCGGCGAGGAACGCGACCGCGAGGGGCACCGCGGCCAGCGCCCGCGCGTTGCTGTTCACGTGGATCATCGCGTACCAGTTGCTGCCGCCGGCGTCGTCGATCACGCGCCAGATGAACGGCTGGACGATCGCGCCGAACAGGCCCCAGGCGACGAACCCGGCGGGTGCCAGGGCGAGGAACGGTCCGCACAGCGGCTCGACGAGCGCCCATCGCACCTCCCGCCACATGGTCACGTCGGCGAGGATGTTCCGGCACTGCCGCAACGCGCCGGCACCGTCCGGCGCGGGATCGTTCGGGCGCGGGGTGATCGGTACCCCCGACCACTGGCCGGCCCAGGCGCGGGCGCGGTCCGCGACGGAGCGCAACCACCCGGCCGCCGGGGGCAGCAGCACCAGCCCGACGCCCAGCGGCAGCAGGGTGATCGCGGTGAGCACGGCCGTGGCCGCGAACGCCGCCGTCAGGGACAGACCCGCCAGCGCCAGGCCCCGGCCCGGTGCGTCCCACCGGTCGCGCCACACCGCGGTCACCGGGCACCCCCGATGACCAGCACACTGCCATCCTCTTCATCAACGACCAGAAGCAACCCAAGATTAATCGGGGCGTGGAACACCACGGAGAGCGCATAACGAACCTCGCTTGTCTGCATGCTCTGATCGTCGCGAGCGCCCGCGCTCGGCACACTGAACATCTCCGCCCGATCGGGGTGCAGTTTTCTGCACCCACCGGCCGGGCTTGCGATAACTCGTGAAGTACTTTAGCTTTCCTAAAGTACTTCACGAGTTAGGGAGAGACATGGCGGAGCAGGACGGGGCGCGGGCTCGGACGCTGTTGGACGAGGCGGCGCGGGCCGGCGGCCGCACCCGGGCGGCGGGGCGGTGGTGGTCGGGTTACCTGGCCCTGATGGGCCTGCTCGCCTTCGGGCTGATCGTGGCCGTCGAGGCGGTCTTCCCGTCGTTCGCCGCCCGGCTCGTCGCGGCCGTCATCTGGGCCGCGGCGGTCGTTGCGCTGGCCGTGTGGGCGGGATCGCACGAGGTCCATCCCAGGGGTGGACGTGTCGGGCTGCTCATCGCCGTGGTGGTCTGGTTCGGCGGGTACCTGATCGTGATCGGACCGGTCGTCCGCTGGCGGGCGGGCACCTCGGTGGGTTGGTGGTCGGTCGCGGGCGCGGTCATGGCGCTGCCGTTCCTGGCGGCCGCCTGGCGCGAGTGGCGGCGGACATGACCCACCCGCGCCACCGGCTCGACGCGGTCATTCACAACCCCACCCGGTTCTCGATCATGGCAGCTCTCCTGCCGGCGGACAGGGTCGAGTTCAGGTTCATCCGGGACACCGTCGAGATCACGGACTCGGTGCTGTCGCAGCACGTGACCGCGCTGGAGCAGGCCGGGTACGTGACGATCACGAAGGGCCAGGTCGGCCGACGACCGCGCACCTGGCTGTCGGCCACCGCGGCCGGCCGCACCGCGTTCGGCGCCCATCTGGCCGTACTCAACGAACTCGCCACCTGGCAACCGGCGACCTGAGGCGTCAGCCGGCCGCGAACGCGGCGTCCGATCACCGCCAGAAGACCGCGCGGTGGCCGGCCAGGATTTGCGTCATGGACAACGCACTTGATGGCAAGGTCGCTCTGGTCACCGGTGGTGGTCGCGGTATCGGCGCCGCGGTCGCGCTGCGCCTGGCCGAGGAGGGCGCCGACGTGGCGCTGACGTACCAGCGGAATCGTCAACGCGCCGAGGACGTGGTGGACCGGGTCAAGGCCGTGGGGCGGCGGGCGGTCGCGATGGCGGCCGACTGCGCCGACCCGGCCGCGGTGGCCGCCGCCGTCGACCGGACCGCGGGCGAGTTGGGCCGGTTGGACATCCTGGTCAACAACGCGGGCGCCTTCCTTCTCGGACCGCTGGAGCAACTGAGCCTGGAGGACTTCGAACAGACCGTCGCGGTCAACGTCCGGGCGCCGTTCATCGCCGCACAGGCCGCGGCGCGCCACATGTCGGCCGGCGGCCGCATCATCAACATCGGCAGCAACATGGCCGAGCGGGCAGTCTTCCCCGGCTTCTCCCTGTACGCGATGAGCAAGACGGCGCTGATCGGCCTGACCAAGGCGCTCGGACGTGAACTCGGCGGCCGATCGATCACCGTGAACCTGGTAAATCCAGGGGCCACTGACACCGAACTGAACCCGGCCGACGGACCCAACGCCGGCACCATCAACGGGTTCACCGCCCTCGGCCACTACGCGGAGCCGGCCGACGTGGCCGCCGCGGTGGCGTTCCTCGCCGGCCCGGACGGGCGCTACCTGACCGGGGCGACGGTCAACGTCGACGGCGGCTTCACCGCTTGA
>JBPYFB010000037.1:0-7124 GCA_051986465.1 Rugosimonospora sp. | reverse complement strand
GTACCTACGGACAAGGCATGCTACGGGCCTAACGGATTCTTGGCGGCAGAGGCACCGGTACCGGTGCCTCTGCCGCCAAGAATCCGTTAGGCCCGTAGCATGCCTTGTCCGTAGGTACGGAGCTTGTCTGCCATCGCGGTGATCACCTCGTCGGTCGGGCTGTACATCTCCCAGCCGCCGGTTCGCGGCTCTTCCCCTGCCGGGGGCACCAGGAAGCCCATGTCGTAGCCTCTGGGGCCGCCTAGGCCGCCCCAGTTGGCCGGGACCTCGCCGGGGCGAAGCGGCAGCAGCCATACCATCACTGTGTCCCGTGGCACCCACTCGACCAACACGCCAGCGCCCGGGCCAAGATAACCGATTTGGAAGCCAGCGTACCGGAACCGGCGCAGGCTGCGGCGGTAGCCGAAATCCTCGATGAGGAACGAGAACGCAGCCTCGCAATAGTCACGTCGCCCGCGTAGCCACTCCGACGCCTTTGCCATCCTGGTCCTCCGGTGCCACGAAGGCCGCCAAGAATCCGTTAGCCGGCTTGGACTTTCGGTTCACCGGTGAGCTCGACGCCAGCGTCGCGCATCTGCGCGAGTGCGCTGTCTACTGTGGACTGAGCTACGCCGGCGGTCAGGTCGAGCAGTACCCGCGTGTGGAAGCCTTCCCGCGCCGCGTCCAGCGCCGTCGCCCGTACACAGTGGTCGGTCGCGATGCCCACCACGTCGACGTCGGTCACGTCGTGCATGCGTAGCCACGCGGCGAGCCCGATGCTGCCCGCCTTGCCCTCGAACCCGGAGTACGCCGCCGCGTGCTCGCCCTTCGTGAAGACCGCCTCGACGCGCTCGGTCTCCAGCTCGGGGTGGAACTCGGCGCCGGGCGTACCCACCACGCAGTGCACCGGCCACGTGTCCACATAGTCCGGTGAGTCGCTGAAGTGGATGCCGGGGTCGACGTGGTAATCCTTTATCGCTACCACATGGTCCCAGCGCCGCTCCGGATCCGCCAGAGCCCGGGTGATCCCGGTGGCGACCCCGGTGCCGCCGCCCACCGGCAGCGAGCCGCCTTCGGTGAAGTCGTTCTGGACATCCACAATGATCAGTGCACGCATGTCGCGCTCCTCAGCCGAAGATGACCGGTATCGCCGGGTCGCCCGCGGAGAGCTTGAGCCCCTCCCACGGGATCGAGATGAGGGCGTCGTGCAGGTGGTCCCGGCTGTCCCGCAGCGTCGGCAGGTCCTCGACGGCCCGGCCGCCGACGACGAAGTCGCGCTGGAGCAGCCGGTCGCCCTGGTGCCAGTCGGGTACCCCCTGCGACACCACGATCTCCTCGGTGGCGGTACCGGTGGGCTTGTGCCGCCGTACCGCCGTCTTGCGACCGCCGATCGTCGCCTTGTTCTCGCTGCGCTTGACCACCGGCCGCCCGTCCACCTCGACCAGTTTGTAGACGAGGCCGGCGGTGGGCGCGCCCGAGCCGATGACGACGGCGGTACCGGCGCCGTACATGTCCACGGGCTCGGCGGCGAGCGCGGCGATCGAGTACTCATCGAGATCGCCGGATACTATGATCTTGGTCTCCGTCGCGCCTAGTTCGTCGAGGAGGCGCCGCGACTCGACCGCCAGTACGGACAGGTCGCCCGAGTCGATCCGGATCGCCCGCAGCTCCGGCCCGGCCACCGCGATCGCGTTGCGGATACCCTGCGCGATGTCGTACGTGTCGACCAGCAGGGTGGTCTGCTTGCCCAGCGCGGCAACCTGCGAGGCGAACGCGGTCGACTCGTCGTCGTGCAGCAGCGTGTACGCGTGTGCTGCGGTACCGGCGGTCGGGATGCCGTACCGGCGCCCCGCCTCCAGGTTGGAGGTGAACGCGAAGCCGGCGAGGTACGCGGAGCGGGCCGCCGCGACCGCGCTCACCTCGTGCGTGCGCCGGGAGCCCATCTCGATCAGCGTGCGCCCGCGGGCCGCGGTCACCATGCGGGCGGCGGCCGCGGCGACCGCGCAGTCGTGGTTGAGGATGGACAGCACCAGCGTCTCCAGGACCACGCACTCGGCGAACGTGCCGGACACCGTGAGGATCGGCGAGCCGGGGAAGAACAGCTCGCCCTCCGGGTAGCCCTGGATGTCGCCGCGGAACTCGTACCGGGTCAGCCAGTTGGCGGTCTCCGCATCGACGATCTCCTGCGCGCGCAGGTACGCCACGTCCTCGGGATCGAACCGGAACCCGGACAGCGCCTCCAGCAGCCGGCCGGTACCCGCGACCACGCCGTACCGGCGCCCGTGCGGCAACCGGCGGGCGAACACCTCGAACACGCAGCGCCGGTCGGCGGTACCGTCCCGCAGGGCGGCGTCGACCATGGTCAACTCGTAATGATCGGTCAGCAGGGCGGTGCCGATCGGCTCAGGGGTCACGCCGAAAGCCTACTTTCCGCCCGGCGTGGCACGATGGGGGTCATGAGTGCCGTGCCGGGGGTAGCGCCAGTCGAGACGCCGGAGGTCGAGGAAGTTCCCGAGGTCGACCGGCCATGGGTGACGATCGTCTGGAACGACCCGGTCAACCTCATGTCATACGTCACGTGGGTCTTCCAGAAACTCTTCGGGTTCAGTCGGGAGAAAGCGGAAAAGCTCATGCTCGACGTCCACCACAAGGGCAAGGCGATTGTGTCCTCGGGCGCGCGCGAGCGGATGGAGCACGACGCGTCCCGGCTGCACGCGTACGGCCTCTGGGCTACGGTCGACCGGTCGTGAGGAGCACCGTGAGCCTTTTCCGCAGGCATGCTGACAACTGCGTCGCGCGCTTCGCCGCCGACGAGGTGGCCGTGCTGCGCCAGGTGTCCACAGAGGTGATCGGGCTGCTCACCGACGGCTTCGACCGGGACGACCCGGTGGTGGAGCGGCTGTTCCCGGACGCGTACCGGGACGACGCGCAACAGGCCGCGGAGTTTCGCCGGTACACCGAAGGCGACCTGAAGACCGCGAAGATCGATCAGGCGGGCGCCATCCTCGCGTCCCTGCCCTCGTCGGGCGGGGCGGTGGTGCGCCTGGACCCCGAGGCGTCCGAGGCGTGGCTGCGCGCGCTGAACGACGCCCGGCTGGCGCTGGGCATCCGGCTGGACGTGCACGACGACACCGACCTGCTGGAGGAGTTGGACGAGGCGGTCATGCGCGATCCGACTTCGGCCCGGGTCCGCCAGCTGACGATGTACCAGTATCTGGGCGTGCTGCAGGAGTCGCTGCTCGACTCGATCATCGGTTGACGTCAACGCCGGGGGACGCCCAACGCGTCGGTACCGGTGTGACGTTCGATGAGTACGTACGGCAGCGAGGCGCGGCGCTCGTACGGGTGGCCAGGCTCCTGGTGGGCGACCGCCAACTCGGTGAGGACCTGGCCCAGGAGGTACTCGCGAAGGCGTACGCGCGCTGGGACCGGATCCTGCGTACCGACCGGCCCGACGTGTACCTGCGCCGGATGCTGGTCAACGCGCACATCTCCCGCCGGCGACTGCGTTCCTCGCGCGAGTACATCGGGGTGCCCGCCGACGACCGCGCGCTGCCGGTCGCCGTGGACGCCGAGATCGCCGAGCGGGACGCGGTGTGGCGGCTGGTGGTGACGCTGCCCGGACGGCAGCGCGCCGCGGTGGTCCTGCGCTACTACGAGGATCTCGACGACGCCGCGATCGCGGAGATCATGGACTGCTCGGCCGTCACGGTCCGTACTCACATCATGCGCGCTCTCGCTACTCTCCGTGAAAGGCTGGGCGGGCGCGTGGAGGAGCTCACATGAGCGAGATCGAGCACGCGCTGGCCGTGGCGTTGCGGGAGCACGCCGAGGGTGACGTACACGTTGAGAATCTTCTTGATCATGCTCGGCGGGAGGGCCGCGGGTATCGGCGGCGCCGCCGGGTCGCGGGCCTGTGTGCGGTCGTGGCCACGGTGGCGGTGGCGGCGGCGGTGCCCGCGCTGCTGCCCGAACGGGGGCGCGTACCCGCGCCGAGCACGGGCGTCCAGACCGCCGCGCCCAGCGCCTCCCCGTACGGCGGCGAGTTGACCCGACCGCCGCTCGCCACCGGCGCGACGCCCGCCACGGTCGATCCCGCCGTGATCGCGAAGGATCCACTGCTGCTGCACCTGGACCTCGACCCGTCCATGCTCAACGACCACGTCCAGCACGCCTCCTGGGCCAACATACGCGGCCTTGAGCAGTTGAACGTGCAGACGGCCCGGGAGACCGGGCACCGCACCACCGTGAGCGAGGACGTCATCGTGCAGGTCAGCCACGACAAGAGCGACCTGACCCCGGTCACCGACCAGCATCGGCCGGTGCAGATCGGCGCGGCCACCGGCTCGCTCGGACGTCCCGGGTCTGTGCGTTGGGAGCCGTTGCGAGGAGTGTGGGCCGAGGTGTGGGGCGCCAGCGACGACGCGACCGCCGTGCTGATCGCCAAGGCGGTGCGCCTCGACCACGTGCGCCGCTGTACGGTCCCGTTCCGGCTCGGCTGGGTACCGCCCGGTTCGGTGGTCGACGAGTGCTCAATGTTTTTCCAGGGCGGCGAGGGGAGGGGCGGGGTCGGGATCGCCATGCCGAGCGGCGAGCGCGTGTCCGTGAGCCAGGAGGCGGTCTTGGGCCCGTTGAAGGCAGACACGACGGTCGGCGGGCGCCCCGCGAAGATCAACGA
This sequence comes from Rugosimonospora sp., assembly GCA_051986465.1. Taxonomy (GTDB): domain Bacteria; phylum Actinomycetota; class Actinomycetes; order Mycobacteriales; family Micromonosporaceae; genus DATEJJ01. The sequence goes on along the minus strand of JBPYFB010000037.1, from coordinate 2,467 downwards.
GTCTTCGGCCGGCGGGGACTCCCTCCAGATCCAGATCGACTTCGGCAACCACGTTGTCTACGTTTCCGCGGAGGGGCGGTACGACAAGGCGACCGTGCTGCGGATCGCGAACGCGTACGCCGATCTCATCGGCACCGATCCGGCCACCTGGCCGCGCTCCCCGCTGGGGTGAGCCGGTGGGTGGCGAGTGTGGTGCAGGCGACTACCTGGCGACGCGGCCCGTACCTCGCGGGTAGTCTTTACGCCGTGCTGACCATCGGGCGCGACATCCTCGACGCGATCGTGGCGCACGCTCGTCGTGATCATCCCGACGAGGCGTGCGGGATCGTGACCGGCCCGGCCGGCTCGGACACGCCCACCCGCCACGTCCCGATGGACAACGCCGAGCGATCGACCACGTTCTATCGCTTCGACGCGATGGAGCAGCTCAAGGTGTGGCGGGAGATGGACGACCGGGACGAGGAACCGGTGATCATCTACCACTCGCACACCGCGACCCAGGCGTACCCGTCCCGTACCGACACCTCGCTGGCGGGCGAGCCGAGCGCGCACTACCTGCTGGTATCGACGCGCGACCCGGACGTCGAGGAGATCCGCTCGTTCCGCATCGTGGACGGGGTGGTGACCGAGGAGCCGGTACGGGTGGTCGACGCACACGTGGATCCCACCGCAGTCACCACGTACATGTTCGGGCAGAGCCCGGCGGCGGTCGACTACGAGTGTTCCCCCGGCCACTGAGCCAGGCCGTGTCCGCGGGTACGTAAACCCCGCGGGCACGAAAACAGGGAACCCATTGACCGTCTCACACAAGGAGTTTCGCCATTATGGCCATCGAAGTACGCATCCCCACGATCCTGCGGCAGCACACCGGCGGCGCAAAGACCGTCGAGGGCTCCGGCGACACCATCGCCGAACTGCTCACCAACCTCGACGCCAGCTACCCGGGCCTGCGCGCCCGCCTGGTGACCGAGGACGGTGGCCTGCACCGCTTCGTCAACATCTACGTCAACGACGAGGATGTGCGCTTCCTCGGTGCGCTGGACGCCAAGCTCAACGACGGCGACAGCGTCACGATCCTGCCCGCGGTCGCGGGCGGTGCCGTCGCCTTCGCGGCGGTTGCCGGGTTCGCGAGCGGCCGGCGCTGACCACGCTGGGGAGGCGGTGCCGCGATGGCGCGGTTTGAAAGCTTGATCGACGCTTGCGGGGGCACGCCGCTGGTCGGGCTGCCCCGCCTCTCTCCGGCGACGCCCCCAGGGGCGCCGCCGGTGCGCCTGTGGGCGAAGTTGGAGGACCGCAACCCGACCGGCAGCGTCAAGGACCGGGCCGCGCTGTGGATGGTGCGCGCGGCCGAGGCCGCGGGCAGGCTGCGCGCCGGGGACACGATTCTCGAGCCGACCAGCGGCAACACCGGTATCTCCCTGGCCATGGTGGCCAAGACCAGGGGGTACCGGCTGGTATGCGTGATGCCGGAGAACGTGTCGACCGAGCGTACCCAGCTGCTTCGCATGTACGGCGCGGAGATCATCTTCTCGCCCGCGGCGGGTGGCTCGAACATGGCCGTGGCGCAGGCCAAGCAGATCGCCGCGGAGCACCCCGACTGGGTGATGCTCTTCCAGTACGGCAACGAGGCCAACGCGCGGGCGCACTACGAGACGACCGGCCCTGAACTGCTGCGCGACCTGCCCACGATCACCCACTTCGTCGCCGGGCTCGGTACCACCGGCACGCTGATGGGCACCGGCCGGTACCTGCGGGAGAAGAACCCGGACATCGAGATCATCGCGGCCGAGCCCCGCTACGGCGAGCTGGTGTACGGACTGCGCAACATCGACGAGGGGTACGTGCCGGAGCTGTACGACGCGACCGTGCTGTCCCGCCGCTTCTCGGTCGGTACCCGCGACGCGGTCCTGCGCACCCGGCAGCTCGTCGAGGTGGAGGGGCTGTTCGTGGGCTTCTCCACGGGTGCGGTGGCGCATGCCGCGCTCGCCGTCGCGCATGAGGCGATGCGCGCCGGCCGCCGGGCCGACGTGGCGTTCATCGTGGCCGACGGTGGCTGGAAGTACCTGTCGACCGGCGCGTACGGCGGCACGCTCGCCGATGCTGAGGAGGCTCTGGAGGGCCAGCTCTGGGCGTAGCCGGGTGCCAGCCGGGCCTGCTCAGGTCGCCACGATGGTCGCGACGATCGAGGCGACCAGCACGCTGGACGACAGCATCAGGAACAGCCACGGCACGTACCGGAAATGGACTGTGAGGAACGCCACGACCGTCAGCCCGATCCCGGACAAGCCGAGCGCGATCAGCGTCGACTCGTACCACTGCGGTGCCTTGACGAGGATGGCCACCAGGCCGCGGCCGCCGACGGCGACGCCCACGAAGCCCAGCAGCGCGGCCCAGGTGCAGAGCCCGGCGAGCCGGCCCGAGGCGGGCCGCGCCTCGTCTTCCGGCTCGGATCTGGACGCTGGTACGC
>JBPYFB010000036.1:0-8674 GCA_051986465.1 Rugosimonospora sp. | reverse complement strand
ACGGCGAGCGCGGCCACGGCGGCGCACGCCGCGGCCGGCGCCAGCGCTCCGGCCATGGCCGGCTGGCGGGCCGCCGTGGCGACCGCGCCGGCCGGCCCGAGCAGCAGCGGCCCGCCGACCGCGCCGAGGGTGCCGGCCCAGACGACGGCGCCCATCGCGAAGCCGCGCCGGCCGGGCGGATAGAGGTCGGCTGCGGCATAGCGCGACAGTTGCGCGCCCGCGTTGCCGAGCCCCACCAGCGCCATGCCGGCCAGCAACGGGACCAGCGCGTGGTGGGTGATGGCCAGGGTGGCGAGACAGCCGCCGGCGGCCGCCAACCCGTACGCCGTTGCCAGGCCCGCGCCGCGACCGCGTGTGGTCATGACACGCGTCAGCGCGGCGGCGCCCAGGGCGGTCCCCGCGACACTCGCGGTATTGGGCAGTCCGGCCCAGGCCGCGCCGAGCCGGTCCGCGACGGCGAGGGATCCGGCGGTGCCGGCCACCGCGGCGGCGGCGGTCATCAGGGCGGTACCGGTCAGCACCCGGCCGAACAGTAGGCGATGCGTGGACATAGGCCGATACTAGGAAGGCGGCAAGGCGCGGTTGAAGGTCCAACGGATGGCGTATCGGCGCGTTAGGTTTCGAACGAAAGACGTTGCAGCGGATCGAGGTTACGAATGGACAGGCCCCTTGATCAGACCGACTGGCGGATCCTGGCGGAGCTGCAGGAGGACGGCCGGTTGTCCTACAAGCAGCTGGCCCGCCGGGTCAACCTCTCGCCGCCGGCAGTGGCCGACCGGGTACGCCGGCTGGAGGAGTCCGGGGTGATCGGCGGGTACCGCGCGCAGATCGATCCCGCCACGGTCGGCCTGCCGCTCCAAGCCTTCATCCAGATGCGGTGCCAGTCGGGGCGCTGCCTTCTCAAGACCAGTACCGACCGGGACTATCCGGAGATCACCGAGATACACAAATTGACCGGTAGCTTCTGCAGCATGCTGCGGGTACGCGCCGCGTCGATGCGGCATTTCGAAGGGCTCCTGGAGCGGCTCGGCGAACACGGCGAGATGACCACTCACGTCGTTCTCTCCACGCAGTACCAAGGCCGCCCGGTTGAGCCGCCGGCGCCGGATACCCGGCCGGTCAGCCATTCCCAAGGCTGGCGAACGCCCTGAGATCGGCCGACCGGGCACCGTTCAGGAGATGGCCGCCTTGACCAGTGCCACGACCTTCTTCTCCACCGCGGGACTCCATTTCTGGAGCGCGTACGACACCGGCCAGATGTCCCCGTCGTCGAGGTTGGCCGCGTCCTGGAAGCCCAGGGTCGAGTACCGGTACTTGAACTTGCCCGAGTCCTGGAAGAAGACGACGACCTTGCCGTCCTCGTCCGCGTACGCGGGCATCCCGTACCAGGTCTTCGGGGACAGCTGCGGCGCGGCGGCGATCACCGTCCGGTGTACGTGCTCGGCGAGCGCCCGATCCCCCGGTGCCATCTTCGCGATGCTGTCGAGGGTCGCCTGCAGCTCGTCGGCCTTCTTGGCGCCCTTCTTGCCCTCGGCGCGCAACTCCTCGGCGCGCTGCTTCATCGCGGCGCGCTCCGCGGCGCTGAAGCCGCCGGACTCGGTCTCGGAACTCTTCGCGGGCATCCCCCGCCTCCTTCGGTATCCAAGGCTCGGCGCGGCGCCGGCCACCTGCAGAAAGACTAGATTCCACGACACCGTGGCGCTTCTCGAAACCTGATCGGTACGGGCTGCGGTGGATCACTGGAGGGGCCGCCGGACACCGGGCGGGTTGTTAGGCTCCCGACCGTGACATCGGGCGATGTGGATGCCGAGTTGCTCGGGCTTGCCGACAACCCCAACTTCCGGCACCGTGATGCGGCGCGGCGGGCGGTACGGTTCCGGGCGGCCGGCGACGTGGCGGATCTGGTGGCGGTACGGGACGATCCGCACCCGTGCGGGATGGTCGAGGTGGTGTTCGCCATGGCCGGATCGCAGCGACCGTGGCTGAACTGGGTACCGATGCCGAGCGAGGCGATCTGCTCGATGGCCGACGAGATCGGTCGCCGCCGGGCGCGGGGCGAGCAGATTGACCTGACCGAGGGTGCGTTGAGCGCCGCTGAACCGGCCAGCGCCATCACCGCCGCCCGCCGGATCACCGGCATGGTCAGCATTCACGTCGACGCGTTCCCGCCGCCGGACATCCGGGTACCGGTGCGGCGCGGACGGTACGCGGTCTGGCGGTACGACGGCACCGAACCGGTACCCGCCGTGCCGGCTCCGTCGGCCGCCGCGGTCGAGGTGCTGCACCGGGTCGCGGAGCAGCCGTGGCCGTCGGTGCTCTCCGGGTACCTGCAGGCGGAGCCGTTGGGTGAGCTGCCCCTGGCAGACCTGCTCGGGCTGGTGTGCCACCTGCCCGAGCCACCGCGGACGCCGCGCTGGCAGCACCTGGCCACGGTCACCCCGACGTACTGGTACCGGCTCATGCAGCCGTGGGTGTGCCTGGGCATCCTGCACCACGCCGCACACGAACCATGGCCGAACTCGACGAGGCGGCAGGTACTGGTGGACCTCGCCTTCGGCGTCGAGGACTGGATCGCGGACGCGGCGCTGTTCGCACTCGTCACCACCGCGTACCGCGAACCAGACCTGCGCGACGAGGTACGCCGGCTGGTACGGGCCCGGCTGGACGCGGCCACGACCGCCAACCGGCTGGTCACGATCGGCGAGTCGCTGGCGCAACTGATGCTCGTCACACCCGGATGCCGCGCCGAGGACCGGGCGGTCGCGACCGCGGCCCTGGCCGCGTGGCAGCGGGACGGCCAGGATCCGGCGTCGCCCGCGAAGCGTCGCTGGTGGCGCCGGCGCCGCTAGGGCTCAGACCGGGACTGTCCAACGGTGTCCAGGATCGCCGCGGTTCCCGTACCGCCCCGCGGGACAATCCCGTGAAGATCAGCCCGCCCCGTCCCTGGAGTCGTCATGTCCGCAGTCCTGACCAAGGGCCGCCGGTTAGCCGCGGTCCTCCTCGCCACATCCACACTCGTCGCAGCCGCGCTGCTGGTATCCGCACCGGCACACGCCGCCGTCCTGTTCTCCGACGACTTCGAGCAGCCGACCGTCAACGTCTGGCTCTCCGGCCCTAGCTGGTCGGTAGTCACCGAGGACGGGTCCAAAGTGTACAAACAGTCCAGTACCATCAACTACCCGTACGCCTACGCAGGTTCCGGATCCCGTACCGGCACCACCGTCACCGCCCGGGTCAAGCCGACCAGCCCGCTGGGCCCCACCACCATCGTGTCGCTGACCGGAAAGACCAGCGACCCCAGCAACCTGTACTACGTCGGGTTCCACGGCGCCCAGTTGGAGATCGGCCAGCAAGCCTGGGGCCACAACATCGCCCTGGCCGACACGCCCTTCACCGCCACCGTCGGCACCTGGTACCGGCTGACCCTCAGCTTCCCCAACGCCAGCACCGTCACCGGCACCGTATCCGGGCCGGGTGGGGTGAGCGCGACGGTCAGCGCCGCCGACCCGGGTGGCCCCAACCCCGGAGACCACGTGGGGTTCTGGATGAACTCGGCCAGCGCCTCCGTCGACGACATCGTCCTGTCCGACCAGACCGTGCCGCCGCCCCCGCCGGCCACCCAACCACCATGTCCAGTCGCGCTCACCTTCTCGTTCTCCTTCTACGGGTCGGCCTTCCTCGGCCTGGTCTCGTACAAGAATGTGAGTCCGGCACCGATCGCTCCACCGTGGACGATCACCTGGCAGTTCACCGCGGGGCAGACGATGCAGTCCATGTTCAGCGTGGGCTCGTGGTACCAGCGGGGTCCGACCGTCACCGTGAACAGCCCGGTCTGGGCTCCGCCAGTGCCAGCCGGCTCCACCAGCTACCAGTTCGGCTTCCTGGCCGGCCCGCCCAACGCGATGCAACTGCCGGCGAACGTCACCTTCAACGGCATCCCCTGTCAGGCCGCACTCGCCTGACGCCGTGTCCACGTAGGACGGAGGCATCGCCTCCGTCCTACCGCTGGTACTTTCACGACGGCGGGCACGCCAAACGGCTTGACCATCGGGGTTCATCCTCGACCGGGTGGCGTGCCACCTCGTGCGGGGCAAGCATCCTCGCGGGTGACTTAACCTACAGGGATTGACCACCGTACCTACGGCGACGTGCGTACCGTCGCCGACCTCGCCGCGACATTGAGAGAGCTGCGCCGCCGGCATGCCCGGCGGCGGGGCGGCGCCGCGCTGACCTACCGCGAGCTGGCCGCGGCCACCGGCTGGTCGCACGGCATTGTCGGGGAGTACCTCGCCGGCCGGGTACTCCCGCCCACCGACCGGTTCGACGTGCTGGTCCGCCTGCTCGGCGCGACACCGGCCGAGCAGGGCGCGCTGGCCACCGCGCGGGACCGGGTCGAGGAGGTGCGCCGCGGCGCGGTACCGGGCGCGCCGGTACCGGTACCCAGGCAGTTGCCGGTGGACGTGTTCGGCTTCACCGGGCGGGCCCGTCAGCTGGCCGAGTTGGACGCCTTGCTGGACGAGGACGGCGGCCCCGGACCCGCGGTGGTCATCTCCACCGTCGCCGGTACCGCGGGCGTGGGAAAAACCGCACTCGCGGTGCGCTGGGCGCACCGGGTCGCGGACCGGTTCCCGGACGGCCAGCTCTACATGGACCTGCGCGGGTACGGGCCGGAGCCACCGGTCTCCGCCGCCGAAGCGCTCGCCGGTTTCCTGCGGGCACTGGGCGTGGACCCGGCCGGTATCCCCGGCGCGCTGGACGACCGGGCCGCGCAGTACCGGACGGTCCTCGCCGGCCGCCGCGTCCTGGTACTGCTGGACAACGCGTCCGGCGTGCACCAGGTACGCCCACTGCTTCCCGGTACCCGCTCATGCTTTGTCATGGTGACCAGCCGGGACGACCTCGCCGGCCTGATCGCCCGGGACGGCGCCCGCCGCGTCGATCTGGACATCCTCACCGAGCCCGAGGCGGTCGACCTGCTCCGCACGCTCATCGGCCCGCGGGTCACGACCGCGCCGGTGGCCGCCGCGGCGCTCGCCGCCGGGTGCGCCCGGCTCCCGCTGGCGCTGCGCATCGCCGCCGAGTTCGCCACCGCCAACCCCCACCTCGACCTCGCGGACCTCGTGGCCGACCTGCGCGACGAACGGTCCCGGCTGGACCTGCTGGACACCGCGGGCGACCCGCGGACCGCGCTGCGCTCGGTCTTCTGGTGGTCCTACCAGCATCTGTCGGCTCCGGCCGGCCGCGCCTTCGGCCTGCTGGGCCTGCACCCGGGGCGTGACCTGGACGGGCATGCGGTGGCCGCGCTCGCCGGCTGCGGCCCGGGCGAGGCGCGCGCGCTGCTGCGCGAGCTGGCCCGGGCGCACCTGGTCGAGCCGGCCGGACCGGACCGGTACGCGATGCACGACCTGCTGCGGGCGTACGCCTTGGAACGGGTCACCGCCGACCTCGACGCGGACGAACGGCGGGCGGCGTGGACGCGACTGTTCGACTACTTCCTCGGTACCGCCGCGCTCGCCGTGGACACCCTGTACCCGCACGAACGCGCGCTGCGGCCCGAGGTCCCGCCGCCGGCCACCGCGGTACCGCCGGTCACCCGGGCACGGGACGCGATGCGGTGGCTGGACCGGCAGCGCGCCAACCTGGTGGCGGTGGCCGCGTACACGGCCGGGCACGGCTGGCCCCGGTACAGCATCGACCTGTCCCGCGTGCTGTGGCGGTACCTCGAGGTCGGCGGGCACTATCAGGACGCTCTCGCCGTGCATACCGGCGCGGCCGCCGTCGCCGCGCGGGACGGGTACGGGCAGCCGGCGGTGCTGGCCAACCTGGGCGGCATCCACTGGTGGCTGGGCAACCACGAGCAGGCGCGGGCGTACTTCACCGAATCGCTGGCCGGCCACCGGCAGCGGGACGAGCCCGAGGGCGAGGCCCGTGCGCTGGCCCGGCTCGGCGTCGTACACGAGCGGCTCGGCGACTACGGCGAGGCGCTGCGGCACCTGCGGGAGGCGCTGGCCCGGTACCGGCGTACCGGCAACCGGCACGGTGAGGCCGCGCAACTGGTCAACCTCGGCACGCTGCACCGGCGCCTGGGCCGGTACGAGGTCGCCGCCGAGCACCAGCAGCGCGCCGCGGAACTCTTCGCGGAGCTGGGCGACCAGCGGCTGGAAGGGTACGCGCTGGGCAACCTGGGCACCGTGCTGAGCCTGCTCGGCAGGCACGCCGAGGGCCTGGCACACCTGGAGACGGCGCTCGCCCGCTGCCGCGCCACCGGCGACCCGGCCGCGGAGGGCACCGCACTCGCCTCGATCGGCGCGGTGTACCAGCGGCAGGCCCGCTTCCCCGAGGCGCTCGACAAGCTCCACCAGGCGCTCGCGATCAGCCGGGAGACCGGGGACCGTTCCCAGGAGATGGAGACGCTCAACATCCTCGGCACCACGCTGTACGCGATGGGTGAACCGGCCGCCGCGCTGGCCCGGCACCGCGCCGCGCTCGCCTGCGGCGAGCAGACCGGCGACCGGTACGAGCAGGCCCGCGCCCTGGACGGCATCGCCACGGCGCTGGACGCCGACGGCCACGGCGACGAGGCGCGCGGCCAGTGGCAGCAGGCGCTGGAGATCTACACGATGCTCGGAGTGCCGGAGGCCCGGCAGGTACGGTGCCGGCTCAGCACTCCGCCCCGTTGAACGTCATGACGGTCGGGAAGTCGACCTGTGGCGCGATCGCGGTCCAGCCGAACGAGGCGCGCGCGCCGCCCGGGATCTGGTTGTTCCACGGGAAGCTCGTCGCGGTGAAGTCCTGGGGCGTGAGCGCCTTCACGTACGCCGACCAGGTGGTGCCGAGCCCGATGGGCCTCGGTATGGACCAGTTCACGGTCCACCCGGTGACCGGCGCCGACCCGTGATTCGTGATGATGATGTCGGCCATGTAACCGCCCGGCCAGGAGTTGTCAATCACAAACTGGCAGGTGACTGCGGGTGACAGCGCTGCCGCGTGCGCGGGTTGCGCCGTGAAAGTGAGCAGCGCGGCCGCGGTGGCAGCGGCCAGCAGAAGCCTGGTCATTACGGAAATGTAGCAGCGACATGACGGTAAGCGTCAATGTTTCCGGTACCGCAGGGGTTGATCCCGGCGGCCGGCCCGTGGCTCACTAAGATCTATGATCATGGCTTTGCTGCTCGACCTCGCCAACATCGTCGGAGGTTTCCTGCTCGGCATCGCGCTGCTGCGGCGACTGCCGCGGGTCGGCGACGATCTCGCGCGGTGGGCGGCCCGGATCGCGCCGTTCGGCTGGGTGGTCGGCGTGCTCGCGCTGATCGCCGGCGGGTACTTCGTGCTCGTCCACCTGATCTCCGGCCCGCGCCTGTTCCACTTCGAGGTGGTCGGTATCGCCGTGGGCGTCGCCCTGTTGTGGGACCGGTTGACCGGGCGCTCGCGGTCCCCGCGGCCGCGGCGCGACGCCTCGGACGGCGCCACCGGGCTGGGCCTGCTGCTCGCGGTCTTCGGCATCATCGCCATCATCGTCGGTATCCAGGGCCTGTTCACTCCGGACTGACCGGCCCTGTCCGATCTCGGTCTCCCAGGTATCGCGGAAGGCACTCACGCATCCGTGTTCCGAGCGCGAACGCGCCGACGGCCGTCCGTCCTAAGGAGACTGAGTTGTCCGACACTCCCCTGTACCTGTCCTATGTCATCGTTCCCGACCCGACGCTGCCCGAGAACACCTTCCGGTTCACGGTGACAGCACCGACAGGAGATCCGCGGGCCTATACCTGCAACCTGTTCAACTCCGCCGGCGCCGAGGTGTGGGACATGGTCACCATCGGCGGTACCACGGATTCCTCCCCGAACCCCTTCGACCCGTTCCCCGGCGACACCATCACCGCGCACCTGAACGTACGGGGCAGCGGGCTGCCCGACACGGTGGTACCGCTGGTGTTCCCGGCCGGCGTCGCGGCGGCACTGAACCAGCAGAAGATCTGGTTCACCTGGTCGACGCGGACCGTACCGGTCGAGACCGGGGCGACCAAGCCGCTGGCCGCCCTCGACCCCAGCGGAACGCCGGTCGTGCTCAGCTACGACGTGCCGGAGCCGACGGTGTACCGGGGCCGGCAGATCATCGAGTTGAACTTTCCCAGCAACGTCTTCGTCACTCAGGACCAGGTGGTGGCGCGCAGCATGCGGGCAACCGCCGGCGCCTCGGCCGCCGCGTCGACCGCCGCGCTCGTGCCGGGCATCGTGCCGGGACTGGCGCCGAGCCCGATGAACGACTTCCGCCCCGGGTACACCGACGACGTACTGCTGTACGGCGGGACGGCACCGGAGACCCGGGCCACCGGTACGCAGCTGAGTGACAGCCGGATCGGCAGCGCGTTCACCGTCGCCAGGACGACCGGCTACTTCGACCCGGCGGTGTTCCCGAACGTATCGGCCGGCAACGACCGGTTCAGCCGGGACATGGCGATCCAGGCGCTCACGGATCTCGACGTGCCCACCGTGACAACGCAGCTCAATGCCGGCAACCGGTTGGCGCTCTACCGGGACGCGAGCGGCCGGTGCACGTACCGGTTCATCCCGGTCCCGGTCACCGGCGTGCCGCGGCTGCTGATCGTGGAGACCTACCGGCTGTCCTCGTTCCCGGCCCGCTACGGCGCGGGGCGCACCATCAAAACCTTCTCCCTGC
>JBPYFB010000035.1:0-11374 GCA_051986465.1 Rugosimonospora sp. | reverse complement strand
CGGGCGCTGCCGCGCCCCAACTACAAAGCGCCACCTACCCAGCCATCACCCGATAAACCCGCGTCCAGGGCAGGCGTGGTACGCGGCTCGCGCGGCGGGGACCCTGACGTGGGGCAGTGCGCGAAGGGCTGATTTGGCAGACTTGCCGCGTGCCCGTACCCCAGCCGCCGCAGGAGCCCGGCACCTCGTGGGTGGCGTCACATGAGGATCCGGCGGTGGCCGAGGACGCCACCGAGCGGGGCCGGCCGACGGCCCGCTGGGAGGTGGTCGCGCTGGCGTCAGTGGTGGTGTTGGCGCTGGTGGCCGCCGCGGCCGCGGTACTTCTCGGACGGCTTGCTCGCTCCTCGCCCGCGGCATCCCCGACGTTCGCCGCCCAGCCGTCGCGGTCGAGGCGGTACATAGCGTGCATCGAGATGGTCGGGCCCGTCGGCACGGCCTCTGACGGTGGCTACTGCCGCCGGTACGCCGCCGACGTCGCGCGACGCACCGAGCTCAGTCCGGAGCAACGGACCCGGTTGGCCGCCGAGGCGCGGCGGGCGGAGGAGGCGGTAGCGCTGCCCGGTATCTGCGCCGAAGCTTTCCGCTACAGCCAGCCCGGACCGGGTTCCCCGTCCGCGGCTGGCTCGTCTCCCGCGCCGCAGTTCCCTGAGTGTGCTGGCCTGCCACTGCCCGCCCGCTCGTACCCGCCTGGGCAGCTCCGGCCAGTTCCCGGTGGCGGGTACGTGTACGTCGCGCCGGGTGCGAGCGCGCCGGTACCGGCCGACGCCGACGCGGTCCGCGTGTCGTTGGGGAAAGCTGGATTTCCCGGTGCGGTTTCGCGGATCGCCACGGCGGACGATCCCGCACCGCGCGGCAGCATCGTGTTCGGCGTCCCGATCGTCGACGCCTGCTTCGTCGGGTATCTGGAGTCGGCGCGTGGCGGAGGCAGCTACGGTCTGCAGGGCAGGCTGCCCGATGGCGGCTGCCTCTCCGGCTGACTTCCGGCCGATCCGAACCATGCGACGGGTATGGTGTTCACTGTGGACAGTGAGCGGATGGCCGGATTCGGGTACAAGACTGGGTGGCTCGCCTTTGACGGCGCCGGCCCAGATGAGATCGTCGCCGCCCTTGGCGGCCGAATCCTCGGACCGCACGGCTGGGCAGACGGGGTGGAGCGGTCCTACGGCGAACCCGATACCGTGCTGATCACTCCAAGACTGCCCGGCGCCGGCGACGCGGGCTGGACCCTGGTCGCCGGGAATTGGATCGCCGAGCACGCCGATGATCTGGACACCGCGGCCCTATCGGCCAAACTCGGCGGGCAGGTCCAGTTGTTCGTCACGCATCGCGTCGTGGAACTGCACCGGGCCGCCTGGAGCGCTGATCCGAGCGGCCTTGACGGCCAACCGGCCACCGGCAGTCTTATGCTGGCCAGTCTCTCCACCGCGAGGCACAAACGCCGCGCTCGCATACCGCTTCGGCGGCCGGTCCCCATCGACATCACCGACCTGATCACCTCTGGACGGTCGTTCGAAGACGTCAACGCCGAGATTGGCCGGCGGATCAGACAGCAGGCCACCTGGCGCCAACGCATACTCGGCCAATGGCGTCACCACCGATCGGTGCGGCGTGTCGAGGGTGCTGAATAGGCCATACACAAAGCGCCAGCAGGGTGGCGGGATCGCTTTCCCGCCACCCCCTTGCCGTGTTGTCAGGACAGGAAGCTGGCGTACGGACCGTTGAGGATGCCGTTCTTCTGGGTCTGGTTGGAACGTGCTGTTCGGGTAGCTGTAGAGCGACGCCGACATGCAGGTACCGTCGGTGGACGTGGCGTCGGGTAGGCCGAACGCGTGGCCCAGTTCGTGGACCATGCCGCCGTACCAGCGGTTCATCGCCCCGTTGATGCCCGCGGCACCATCGGCGTCGCTGGCCGCTGAGCAGCCAGCCGGGCGAGCCTCCGCCGCCGGAGCGGTGGCGGCTACTTCTTCGCGCTGCCGGGCGTCACCTCGCCGCAGGACTGGTACGCGCGCACGCTGCTGACCTGACCGTTTCGACTGTCCAGTTTGGCCAACGGCGGTACGGGGAACCCTTCTGGACATTCGGATGAAGGGAGGATTTCCGTGGGACTGATGTTCCGCAAGCGGAAGAAGATCGGCCCCCTCTACCTCAACTTCACGAAGAATGGCTTGTCCTCGTGGAGCATTAAAATCGGCCGGTGGTCCTGGAACTCGCGGACCCGCGCGAACCGTTTCGACCTGCCCGGACCGCTGTCCTGGAAGCAGAACAAGTCGTAGCCCCGATCCGAACCCCGCCGGCCATTCCCCCGGGCCGGCGGGGTCGGGCGCTTCCCTGAACCGAACCTCAACGCTCCACATAGGACATCCCGCGTGGCGTTCGAACGCTGGCGGTCAACGGGCACCGCAGAACACCGCAGCAATGCCCTCTCGGCTACAAACCGGGACGCCGCGGCGCCCCAACACCCATCAGGCAGAATGATCGGGTGAGCGTGGTGGGGGTTGCTTCGCGCGCCCTGGCCGCGCTGTTTCGGCGCCGGACCTGGGCCGAGTTGGCGTACCTGTTGCTCAGTGTGCTGCTGGCGGCGGTGGGCTTCGGGTATGTGGTGGCGTGCTTCGTGCTCACCGTCGGCTTGTCGGTCACCGCGCTCGGCATCCCGGTGCTTGCCGTGGTCGTACCGGCGACCCGGTTGCTGGCGCGGCTGCGGCTCGGCCTTGCCCGGGTTCTGCTCGGCGAGGTCGTCGCGGCACCGCCGCCGTTCCGACCGGCCGGTGGCGTCTTCGCCCGGCTGCGCTCCGGACTGCGCGACGGTCCGGGATGGCGGGCGGTCGCTTTCCAGGTGGTGTCCCTACCCCTGGCGATCGCCGGCCTGGTGGTGGCCGCGTTCTCCTGGGCGTGGGGTCTGGTCGCGCTGACCGCTCCGGTACAGCGGGCGCTGGATGTGAACCAGGTCACCATCTCGTCCGGTGACGGTACGGTCCGGCGCGGTGCGCTCGTACTCGGCGTGGCCGTCGATACCTGGCCGGCCGTTGCGCTGCTCTCCGCCTGCGGCGCGGTGCTCCTGCTTGTCGCGCCGTGGGCGGTGCGGGCGGTACTGGTCCTCGACCGTCTCCTGGTGCGAGCCCTGCTCGGGCAGGACGACCGGACGGCGCGCATCGCGGCCCTGCAGCGCAGCCGGACGGCCGCGGTCGAGGATGCCGCGGCCGGGCTGCGCCGCATCGAGCGGGATCTGCACGACAGGGTGCAGGCGCGGCTGGTCGCGTTGACGATGAACCTCACCATGCTCGGCGAGACGCTTGGGCGGGACGAGCAGGCCAGCCGGAGCATGCTCGCCACGGCTCGGGACAACGCCCGGGACGCCATTCGGGAACTGCGCGAGGTGATCCAGGGCGTCCATCCGCCGATACTGGACAAGGGTTTGGACGCCGCCATCGCCACACTGGCCAGCCGCAGCCCGGTACCGGTCGGGTGCGAGGTCCAGATCGACCGGCGACCACCGGCCGCCATCGAGACCATTGCGTACTTCTGCGTCGCCGAGCTGTTGAGCAACGTCGTCAAGCACAGCGGCGCGAGCGAGGCCCGAATCGCGGTGAGCCAACGCCGCGGAGGGCTGCGCCTGGTCGTCAGCGACAACGGCCGCGGCGGAGCCGGCGGCCCCGGCGGTACCGGCCTGCGCGGGCTGGCCGAGCGGATCGGGACCGTGGACGGAACGCTGGACATCGTCAGCCCACCCGGAGGACCTACTGTGATCACCGTCGACCTGCCACCTCAGCCGTGAACGCCCCGATGCGGATTGTGATCGCGGAAGACCTGCCCATCCTGCGGGACGGTCTGGTCCAGCTGCTTGGCATGCGCGGGCACAACGTGGAGGCGGTCGGTGACGTCGCCGCCTTGGATGCCGCAGTCACTGCGCGGATACCCGACGTCGCGGTGGTGGACATCCGGATGCCTCCGACCTATACCGACGAGGGGCTGCGCGCCGCGCTCGACCTGCGACGCAGGTTCCCCGGGCTCGGCGTGCTGCTGTTCTCCCAGTACGTCGAGACCCGTTTCGTCAACGAACTGCTCGCGCAGGGCTCCTCGGGCGTGGGCTACCTGCTCAAGGAGCGGGTCAGCGACATCGACGAATTCATCGACGCGCTGACCCGCGTGGCCAACGGTGGTACGGCCCTGGACCCGGAGGTGGTGACCCAGCTGTTCGGCGCCAGCCGGCGGGGCGACGCCCTGGACCGGCTGACCCGCCGGGAACGGGAGGTCCTCGAACTGATGGCCGAGGGTCGGACCAATGCCGCCATCGCCGCGGCCTTCGTCGTCACCGAGCGCGCCGTGGAGAAGCACGTCGCCAACATCTTCACCAAGCTCGACCTGGCCGCCTCGCAGGCGGACCACCGTCGGGTCCTCGCCGTGCTGCGCTACCTGGAGCAACGGTAGCTACGCCTGGTGGGACCAGGCAACGACCAGGACGGTCGCGGCCAGGGACAGCAGGAGCGTCACCGGAATCACCCAGGCCGCCAGCCGCGCCCGGTCGAGGGCCCCGGTCAGCCGCTGGTGGATCGCCGCGATACCAACCAACGCGGCCAGCGCGGCCACGGTGAACGGCGTACCCACGAGGAAATGCGCGATCCAGGCACCGGCCCGGGTCGGCCCTCCCCAGGATGTGTCGTACGGCCCACGGTCCACGATCCCGTAGAGCACCCCACGCGCCACCCACAGCACGAGTATGCCGAGGAACGGCAGGGCCGACGCGCCGAGCAGCACACTGCCCAACGCGTGGCCAAAGGCGCGGACGGTACCCGGCCGCCCCGCTGGAACCGGTGCCTTGCCGAGCAGGCCGGTACGCAACAGGCGCCACCACGACGCCGCTACCCTGGCACCGCCGAACGGCGTGACGACCAACGATGCCACCCCGACCGGGATGAGCACCGCGCAGTAGAGCAGGCTGCGCGGTGCCGACCGGACGCCGCGCCGAAGGGCACCGCGGCTTGACGGCGTTTCGGTGCGGTCGAGCGTGGACACGGTGTCGTACATGGGAATCCTCCACGATCTGGCTTGACAGCCGGAGTCTGTCCGGCGGGACTTACTCATCCTGTCGCCGGAACATCGCCCGATCGATCGTGCTGCCACGGACCTTCGCGGTTCGGCTTACCGAACCATCGGCAGGCGGCGCCACAGAGGCGGCCGCGCGGGCCAGCCGGAGCTGCCCTCGCCTAGGACCATTCCACAGCCCAACGCGCCGCAGGTGAGGAATCCAACACTTGATTGAGGGTAGATGTCGCTCTATGCCCGAGCGATAAATGACTCCGTGCCTATGAGTTCACCGCGCCACACTGGTGGGGTGACCAACCAGGGACGGGGACCGAGCGCGAAGGTCGACGAGGACCGGGAATTCCGGGCCGACCTTCGCAATGCGTTCCGGTGGCGACGGGACCGCACGGACGACTACGGCTACGCGGACCCGACCGGCTGGTGGGCTGATCCGAGCATCATGCTCCGGCTCGGTCCGGCACTCGCCGCCATGTTCGCCGATCCGCCACCCACCGTCGTGCTGGGCCCGCAGTCGCGCGGGAGTTTGCTGGGCGCTCTGGTCGCGGTGCATTTACAGGTGGGCTTGGTCGAGGTTCGCAAGGATCCCCGACCCTCCACCGACAGCGACCAGTGGTTGGTCGCCCACACCCCGCCCGACTACCGGGACCGCACGCTCGAACTGGGCCTGCGCCGAGAACACGTCAACGCGGGCGATCGCGCACTACTGGTCGATGACTGGATCGACACCGGCGGGCAAGCCGTCGCCACCCGCGCACTGGTACGGGCGGCTGGCGCAAGCTGGTGCGGCGCGGCTGTCATTGTGGACGGTCTCCAGGACAGCCGACTGCGGCGCGACCTCCAGGTCCGATCGCTTCTGCGCGTACGCGATCTGTGACGGTTCAGGCCGGCGTCTGTCCACTGGGGACGAAGGCAGCGCCATGGCCGGGGATGACCAGCGATGGTCGCAGCGCCAGCACTCGGGCCCGGGACGCGCGCAGCTCGTCCTGGTTGGCGCCGCGCGGGTCGGTGGCCGGGCCGTGCTCGTTCCACCACACGTGGGTGCACACCACCAGCCCGTCAGCGGTGTCGACCAGAGTGGAGACGTCCTGGTCCGAGTGGCCCGGCGTGGCGAGCAGCCGTACCGACGGCGACAGCGCCCACCCGTCGGGATGCTCCACCACCCGCCGGTCGGTCCATACGTCATCCGCATAGATGGCCCAGAAGTCGTGGTACCGGGCCTGGCCGAAGAGCGCCGCGTTGATCGTGTGGTCCGGGTGGTGGTGGCTGAACACGACATCGGTCACCGAGTCCGGGTCGACGCCCAGATCGCGCAGCGGTGCGAGGATCGCGCTTCGTGAGGAGACCATGCCCGGGTCCACGACGATAGTCACGTCGCCATCGCGCACCAGGGTCACGCTCGACGCGACCCGTTCGCCCACGTACCCGACGGCCAGCACGTCCACCTGAGCGACCACGCCTACCTCCCGATCCCATCGAGGCGCCCTCAAACGAATGCGCCCGTCGTACGGACAGTAGTACGGTCACGCCGCCAGCGCGCTGCTGATCGCCTGAACCTGGTCGGGTGCGGCGTACGTCCAGAACCGGTTGTCGTGGCAGCCGGTCGCGATCCGCACGACGCTGCGCTCCGGCAGCCGGTCACGCAGATTGCGTACGGCGGGCGCGAACGGATCGTCCGCACCGATCGCGATCCGCACCGGAAGCCCGGTGAACTCCTTCGCCCGTACGGTGAGGTCGTAGCGGGCCCATTCGGCGGGCGAGTCGTACGCGCCAGGGTTCACCCGGTGCGCATCGGCGTACGAGTGGAAGATGGCCGGCGACGAGGCGACGGCCAAGCGGATCCGGTCGCGGTACGCCAGCGCGAACAGCAGCGCACCGTAGCCGCCCATCGACCAGCCCGCCACGGCCACCCTTTCGGTAAGCAGTCCGCGGGCGGCCAGTAACGGCAGGAACTCGTCGACGAGCATGCCGAGCGGGTCGTCGTCGGCATGTGGGTGCCAGTAGCCGTTGCCACCGTCGGGCGCGGCGAGGACGAACGGGGCCGCACCGTCGCGTACCGCGCCGCCGATGAAGGCCGGGTAGTCGCCGGTACCGATCGTCGTCCGCGCGTCGGAGCCGTAGCCGTGCAGCGCAAGGCAGACCGGCAGCCGCGCGCCGTCCGGGTAGCCCGGCGGATAGGACAGCGCGAACCCGACCTCCCGCCGACGCGCGGCCGAGCGGAAGCTGCCGAAGACCGGCGGCTGCGCGGCGCCCCGCGAAGCGGCTGGCGGGTGCGGGGCATCGCAGCGCCCGAGCACATCATCCAACTTCGATTTGCCGGGCAGCACCGCCGCATCGACAAGCGCGAATCCGCCGGCCGCGGTACCGATCAGGCCGGCGGCACCGGCCAGTGACGTCAGTGCCGCCCTTCGACTCATCACCACCACGCCACATTAGACGCTTTACGGATGCGGGATTGGCCGGTCAGCGGCAGCAACCCGTTGCGACGAGCGGCGCTGGCCGGGCACCAGGGGCACTTGGCGATCGTCGTCGCCCGGATCGACGGCAAAGCGTCGAAACACCACCGCCCCGGTCGCGGCGAGCACGAACGGCCCGACCATGCAGCTGGGCAACCCGGGCCGCCAGAAGGGGCCGTTTCACAGCGCGTCGGCGACCGCGGCGAGGAAGCGGATCGGGCGCAGCATCTCCTCGTCCGATACGACTGGGCGTCCACTGTGGAGCATGTGGAAGAACGCGTCGAGCCCGGGCTCCAGGTACCGCGGCCCCTGCGCCAGTTCCCGGGCGCGTACCGTCGATGCGGTGGTCGCCATGGCGTGGAACGCAACGGAAACGCCACCTACCGGAGCGACGTCCAGGAGCTGGCCGAGTTGGGCCGCCTCCTGGGTGGGGTCGTAGTCCGAGCAGGCGAGCACGAGCTTGACCCCGGCGGCGCTGGTGGCAAGAACGGGTCATGCGAATCGCCGCCGACGAGGCGGCGGCCTGGCACGCCGAGCACCCCGGGCCACCACCGTTGCTGGTCGCCGGGTGCTCGGTCCCACCGACCGGGCGGTCGCCGAGGCGCGGCTGGCCGCATCCCTCGGCTACCACATGGCGCTGGTCGCCACGCCCGGCTGGCGCGACGCACCCGAGGCCGACATCCTCGCCGGAGTCCGCGAGGTCGGCCGGGTGCTGCCGGTCTTTGGTTTCTACCTGCAACCGACGATCGGCAAGCGTCGCTTCGAGTACGACTTCTGGCGGCGGTACGCGGAGATCCCCGAGGTCGCGTCCATCAAAATCGCGCCGTTCGACCGGTACGCCACACTGACCGTCATCCGCGCCGTCGTCGACGCCGGGCGGGCCGGCCGGCCGGAGGCGGCCGACCAGATCGCCCTCTACACCGGCAACGACGACAACATCGTGGTGGACCTGCTCACCCCGTACCGGTTCGGCGACGTGACCGCACACATCGTCGGCGGGCTGCTCGGGCACTGGGCGGTACACACCCCGGCGGCGGTGGCCCTGCACGCGGAGGCGCGGCGGGTGGTCCGGGAAGGCGCGCCGGTACCGCTGGACCTGCTGGCCCGGGCCGCCGAGCTGACCGACCTCAACGGTGCCATCTTCGACGCCGCCCACGACTTCGCCGGCAGCATCTGCGGGGTCAACGAGGTGCTCACCCGGGGCGGGCTGATGGCCGGAAACTGGTGCCTGGAATCGGCCGAACGGCTCTCCCCCGGCCAGCCCGAGGAGATCAGCCGGGCACTGCTCGCGCACCCATCTATCACCATGCCAGCGGAGGGACACGTGCCCTCCGACCATGGGAGTATCCAGGCGTGATATCGACGGATGGCCGGGCCGGCAATCTCGGTGTGACGGTGGGCGTGATCGGACCCGCCGATCTCGTGCAGGTCGTGGAGCAGGTGCGCGCCCGCGAGTTCCCGGCCCTGACCATCCGGTCGCTGCCGTACCCGGAGGAGGCCCACGCGGTCGAGCTGGTCAAGACGAACCGCGCCGAGGTCGACGCCTGGCTGTTCACCGGTATCGTCCCGTACACGCTGGCCCAGGAGGCCGGGGTACTGAACCAGCCGGCGACCTACATCTCCTACAGTGGCGCCTCGCTGTACCGAGCCCTGCTCGGCCTGCTCGCCCGCGGCCGGGACACCCGGCACATCAGCATCGACACGCTGGACCGGGAGCAGGTCGTCGAGGCGTACCGGGACGCGGCGCTCTCCGCCGACCGGGTCCAGGTCGCCGAGTACCGGCGGGGCGCTGACTCGTCGCGGTTCGCCGCCTTCCACCGCGCCGCCGCGCGCGCCGGCGCCACCGTCGCGATCACCTGCGTCCGCTCGGTCTATGAGGATCTCAGCAACGACATCGAGGTGATCCGCCTGTCCCCGGCGATCGCCTCGGTCCGCTCCGCGCTGCAGACCATCATGTTGGCCAGCCTCGGCCAGGTCAGCGCCGATGCCCAGGTCGTTCTCGGCTTCGTCGACATCTCCGACGCCGATCCCGAGCTCTCCGACGACATCAGCGCACTGGCCGGCAGCGTCTTCAGCGTGCAGCCGGGCCACTACGTGCTGGTGACCACGAAGGGCATGCTGGAGCAGGCCACCGGCGGCTTCCAACAGTTGCCCCTGCTGGCCACCCTGACCCGCCGGCACCTGTGGGCGCACATCGGACTGGGCGTCGGCCGGTCCGCCGCCGAGGCAGACGCCCTCGCCCGGCACGCGCTGACCCGCTGCCGCTCGGTCGGCCCGTTCTCCGCCGTCATCTCGATGGGCAGCGGCAGCGACGTGGTAATCGTCTCGCCGGGTACCGAGGCCGCCGCCGACGACGCGCCGATACCGGTGATGGTGGCCGCGCGGCGCTCCGGACTCTCCCGCGGCACGCTGGACCGGCTCAAGTCCATTGTGGACGCACACGAGGAGCCGGGGATCACCGCCGGGGACATCGCCACCGCGCTGAACATCGAACCGCGCTCCGCGCGGCGTACCCTCAAACGGTTGGAGCAGGCCGGCATCGCCCGGCCCATCGGTCGCGTGCTCGCCGGCACCACCGGCCGGCCGCCCACCATCTACCGCATCCGCCTGGAATGACGGCGACCGGCGGCGAATGACCAACGCAACGCTGTGGAGCAGAGCATGACCCTGGCCCGCGACGGCGGCGCGCCCGTGCGCACCAAGCCGTTCCCCACCGTTTCGGACGCCTCCGGCCGCACTTTCGGTTCGGAGGAGGCCGAAGCCCTCGCCCGGGTCATCGACCGCGGCACGCTCTGGCGGGTCGGCGGGGTCGAGGTACCCGCACTGGAGCAGGAGTTCGCGCGGTACCTCGGCGTCGAGCACGCGGCCGCCAGCTCCTCGGGTACGGCCGCGCTGCACCTGGCCGTCGCCGCGATCGACCCAGAGCCCGGCGACGAGATCATCGTCCCGCCCATCACCGACTTCGGCACGGTCATCGCGGTACTCGCGACCGGGGCCGTACCGGTCTTCGCCGACGTCGACCCGGTCACCGGCTGCCTGACCGCCGACACGGTCGAGGCGGTCATCTCCGAGCGGACCCGGGCGGTGATCGTCGTGCACCTCTTCGGCGGCCCGGCCGGCGTCGACGAGATCGTTCGGCGCTGCCGGCCCCGGGGCATCCGCGGTCGTCAGCAGCAGTACGCGCATCCGGCGCGGGCGCATGGCGAGTACTCCGCCAGAGCGGCGGTACAGCCAGACCTGCAGCGCTACCAGTTGCCGGAACACGTATCGGCCGAATCCCGAAGCCATGACACTCTCCATCACCAGAAGGCGCACGCAGGCATCCCTCCATAGTAGACGGTGACGCCTGGACACGGGTGCCGCGGCCGCGTCATGCCCGCAGGAGGCCAGTTCCCGGCGGCGACCGGGTCAAAGGTGTGCTGGCACCGTGCGGCTACTGATAGACAGGAGGCATGGCGGGCGACAACGGGTACCGACCGGCCTTCGTGCTGCACGACCACCGCAAGCCGAGGCCACACTTCGACCTGCGGCTCGAGGAGAACGGGGTGCTGCGCTCATGGGCGGTACCGCGCGGCCTGCCGCCCACGCCGGAGGAGGACCGGTTGGCCATCGCCGTACCGGACCACGCTTTGGAGCACCTGACCTATACCGACGCGGACAAGTTCATCGCGGACATCGGCTGGTGGGAGGAGCACGACCGCAACGAGCGCCGGATGGTGTTCACCCTGCACGGGCGCGGCCCGGCCAGCCGGTACGCGCTGGTGCGCACACGCGAGAACTGGCTCCTACACCGCACCCGCGAACAACCGGCCACAGATTGACGAGCCGCCCGGCCGCGGCAAAGTCCCGGTGGCCACCGTCTACATAACGACAGCGGCGGC
>JBPYFB010000034.1:0-6607 GCA_051986465.1 Rugosimonospora sp. | reverse complement strand
CGCACCTACGAGATGCCCTCTCGGCCAGGTACATGGAAGCTTCGACAACTCCCATTCTCCCTAGCCAGAGGGCATCTTCATATTCGCCGCACCGAGCGAACCCAGGGTCAGCCGGTGGATCCAGGCTAAGGCTGAGCGCGCCACGGAGTGGCTACCGCCGCTTAGCGGCGCATCGGTGCGGGGCACGGAGCAATGGGGAGTGTGCCTTCGACACTAGGCCTGGATGAGTATCGACGATGTCGAGTCCCATAGGCGGGCCACGAAAGCGTCACAGCCCCGCACCGGCGACTGCCCCGCGACCGTCTGGTGGGCGTCACACCCGGTGCCGCTGGGCGAGTTGGTGTCACCCGTTGGGCGCGCGCTGGATCGCGGCAGCGAGCGCTGGCATGGCACAGCACAGGGGAGCGGGCGGATCTGGCCGGTCGTGTTTGCTTCGACCACGCGACGCCCGCGGAGAGTCATTGAGGTGCTGCTAACGTGTGGACCTTGCGCCTGCGACTGCATACCAGAGCACACCCCGTCACAGGCGGAGCAGTTGGATGATCAGGTCGTCGATCTGCATGTTCAGGTCGGGCCAGGGGAAGTTGCGCCGGACTAGGCGCAGCGTCACCACACCGTGCAACGCGGTCCAGAAATGAACGGCGCGTAGCTGGGTGTCCTGTTCGTCGCCGATGATGGCGGCGATATCGACGCTGACGGCTTGAAATACCTCGAAGCCGAGGTAGAGCACATCGGGGAGCATGTGCGGCGGTATCGGCTCGGAGGCGAACATGGCCAGGTACTGGCCGCGGTGGCGCAGGCCGTAATCCACATATGCATGGGCGCGAGCCCGGGTCCGAGCCAGCGGGTCCGCGCCGGCGGCCTCCGCTGCGGCGGTCATGGCCGCGCTGAACTCGTCGAAGTAGCGGATCTTGACTACTCGCACGAGTTCATCGATGTTGTCGAAGTGCAGGTAGATCGAGGTGGTGGCGACACCGACCTCGCGGGCCACGGCGCGCAGCGACAGGTCGGCGACCCGACCGGTCTCGGCGAGCTTTCGGCTGGCCGCGTCCACGATCTCGCTGCGTAGCCGCTCGCCCTCGCCGCGCCGGGCCGGGCGGCGGCGCGCCTCGCTGACCTTCGACTCTGGCATCGTCGCTCCCTGAATTGACATATGTAGCCTTACAGGCGTACACCTATAGGCACAAGCTAAGGCTACACCTGTTGCCTTATGGGTTCCAGCAGAGGGGGGACCACGCCGTGTCCAGCATTTCAAGCCGGCAGCAGCCCCGTTGGACGTTCCTGACCGCGTCGTGGCCACGTTCATCTCGCTGGCCGGTGTGACAGTCGTGGCCGTCGCGCTCAGCGACCTGCACTCCCGCCTCGGTCGGCTGCATCGGCTCGTGGATGCCCCGCCGTTGATCGGCCTGCTGCGCACCGCAGGGCAGCCGACTGATCGCGTCCGGCGGCAATTGGTACCACTGCTGGCGGGGGCGTTCCCGGCGCCGCCGGCAGGGGTGTGGGCCAAGCGAGGACACGGCTTACCGGCAGGCAACCCATGGACCTAGACCTGGCCCAGGTTCGCGCCTTCGTCGAGGTTGCCGAGCAGTTGCATTTCGGGCGGGCCGGCGCGCACCTGTTCCTCACCCAGCAGGCTCTGTCCAAGCGTATTCAACGCTTGGAGCGGGCCCTGGGAGAGCAGTTGTTTGTTCGCGGCCGGCAGGGAGTTTGGTTGACCGAGGCAGGTTCTCGATTTCTGCCCCATGCTCGTCAGCTCCTCGCGCTCGCCGACAGCGCAAGCACAGCGATAAAGGCCAAGACCCGACCGCTGCGGGTGGATGTATGGGGCCATCTGCAGCGACCGGCGCAAGTCATCGGCGACATGGCGGACCGCGACGCGGACATCATGGTCGAGCTGAGTATGCGGCGCAACCTCGCTGCCGCGACGGAGGCGCTGCAGCGAGGGGAGATCGACGCGGCCTTCGGCCGGGTACACGACATCGGTAAGCCATGGCCTGTCGATCTCCTCCACCGGCCGGTTCTCATGGAACGGTCGATTCTCGCGGTAGCCTCAGTGCACCGGTTCGCCGGTCTGACCGAGGTTACGCCGTCCGACCTCCGAACGACCGGCTTGTGGTACCCCGACCTTCCCAGCGCCAAGGAGCTGATGGCCTACGTCCGCCGTTTCACCGGCGCCTTCGCCATCCCCCTGAACACCGCCGGCCCG
The DNA here is from genome assembly GCA_051986465.1 of Rugosimonospora sp. Classification (GTDB taxonomy): domain Bacteria; phylum Actinomycetota; class Actinomycetes; order Mycobacteriales; family Micromonosporaceae; genus DATEJJ01. The sequence goes on along the minus strand of JBPYFB010000034.1, from coordinate 4,401 downwards.
AATCTCGGTCTGGACCATGTTATCGATACAATCCGACATGACCCGCAGCGCATCGCTCTGCTCGGTCTTGACTGGCCCGTTCCGGCGGGATCCGGCGTCACACTCGTCCCGCTGCGGCCCACTCCGTGCTTCATGTGGTCGATCGTCTGGCGCCGAAATGACCTGTACGAGCCATTGCAGTCGCTCCTGCGGATCCTGCGGACGCGGGGCCGGTTGGAAGACTGGCTGACCTTCGACGCGTCAACCGACTGGCTGCCCGAGCCAGATGCCGACCACCTACGGCGCCTGCATGGGGCACGCGCGCAAAGTTGACGTCCCAGGCGTGGATTCCCACGCGTCGGGTCAACGTTGGTCGGCCCGTCGGCGACCTGGACCGGGACGGCCATAAGACGCTGGCGATATGCCGCATGTCCTACCTCCGTCTACGCGATCGCTGAAGGGGAGCCCGGAGGCCGGTCGTTGACGCTGGTGACGTCTTCGGGCCTACCGCCGTTGACGGCAGTCGCAAGACGGGAGGCAGCGCCCGGGTCGTGCGCCGGCAGTACGGCAAGCGTCGGGTAGCGCCGACGTAGCTCGCCGACTGCCGCGACGGCCGCCCGGACCTGCTTCTTGTTGCCCAGACCCGGCACCTTTCCGGCGGCCATGAGGTTCGCGTCATAGGTAAGGTCGCCGACAAACATCAGCGGTGCCCGCCGAGGACGGCGGACCACCATGGACAGTGAACCGGGTGTGTGACCAGGCGTCGGTACCACCACGACGCTCCCGTCACCGAAGATGTCGTGACCGTGGGTGAAAGGCAACAGGCCACGATCGGCGAGCGATTCCGGGACAAGTCTGCGCCAACGCAACCCGGGGAGTTGGATGTGGGCTCGCAGGAACCCACGCGCCTCGGGCAGGGCCCGGCTCGCGGTTGCCCACTCTGCTTGGCTTACCAGGATCTCGGCGTGCTTCAGCTCCCGGAGACCACCGATGTGATCTTGATGTAGATGAGACAGCACAACAGTGTCCACGTCCTCGATGCGATAACCCAGGCGTTGAAGTTGAGCGGATAGCGTGTCGTCTGCGCCGATGTCGAACGTCGCGAGGCGGCGATAAACCACACCGTTCAGTCCTCCCGGAAAGTAACTTGGATCCGTCACGGACGCCCTGTCTTGTCCCGAGTCGAACAAGATCAGTCCACGCTCGTGCTCGACGAGATACGCGTTGATCGGCCGGGGTGCTGTCCACCGGCGTGATGTCAACAGCCAGAGATACAACGGCTTCCAGGTTGGACCCACCTGCTCCGGGTGAATGCTTACGGTACCAGTGCTGATGAGCGATACTCGGCGGATCGGGTCTGTCGTCATGCTCCACATCACACCGGCTGCGAGCTTCGACGTCTAACATCCATCCCGCCCCATTCGACAACCAACGGTTGTTGGAGCGACGCCTCAGGAATGTGGCCTTGCCAACGCGGACACGCTCCCGCCGACACAAACACGTCGACGAGCTGAACCAAAAGCATCGGCCTGACCCGCGCGTACTCGGCATTGCCCATAGTGGACATACGCTGCCGCGGACTCCGCGTCACCCTCGCAGGGCCCTGCCGATACGTTGGCCGTGCTGGTCGCGGATGGCCGTCGGGCCGCCGCCGTCAGTCAGTTCATGCGGGTGAACGTCGACCTGTCCGGGCCCATGACGCGATGATGCGGCTGATGCCTGCGTGCTGCACGCTCAAGGCCGTCGTCCACACGGTCCCCTACGACGTACGGTCATGGGCGACACCCAGACCGGCCGACCGCTGGGCGGCACTCACCGCACCGGTGCTCGTCATATCGGGCGGCAAGAGCCGGAGCTGGCTGCGCGAGGGAGCGCGGGCGGCGTCGGCGTCGGGGATCTCGGCGATGGCGCCGCCGTGCGCCTGCAGGCCGGCGCCGGGTAGGTGTCGACGAAGACATACGCCTGGTACCCGCACCTGGGCACACCCCGGGGCACACCCTGATCGAGGTCACCAGCGGCGGTCAACGCGCACTACTGGCCGGCGACCTGATCCACCACCCGCTACAGGTGCGCCGCCCCGACATCAGCACCGCGCTAGGCACCGACCCGGCCCAGGCCGCCGCCACCCGCATGGCAATCGATCTACCCTTGCCTTCCGTTCGTTCATGCCACCGTTGAATGACAGGTCAGCTCAAGATTTCGTCCGAAGACGATGACAGAGTAGAGGTTTGGTCCAGGCTTCAAGATTCGAGAGAGGACCGGGCTCATGAGTACCGGCTATGTGTTCGACCCGGCGTGGAAGGCCGAGCGCACAAGGCTGCGCGCCCTGGAGAACCTGTTCGATCCGGCTACCATCCATCACCTCGCCAGCCTGGGTGTGGGGCCGGGCTGGCGCTGCCTGGAGATCGGCGGCGGCGCCGGCGGCATAGCTCGCTGGCTGGCCCGGCAGGTCGCCCCCGGCGGTCAGGTAGTTGTCACCGATATCGACACCCGCTTTCTCGATGATCAGGGTTTGCACAACGTCGAAGTCCGGCGGCACGACATCACCAGCGACCCGCTGGAGGCCGAGGCGTTCGACATGGCCCACGAGCGGGTGGTCTTGATGTACCTCCGGCAGCGCGAGAAGGCCATGGCACGCATGGTCGAGGCGGTCCGGCCGGGCGGGTGGGTGGTCGTCGAGGCCATCCATGTCGATGCCGATCTGGCCCAGGCGCTGCAGGCCTATACCGATCCGCCTGCCCATGCCCAGCTCTTGTCGGCGGTGATGCAAGCGGCCGCGGCGCTGGTGGGCGCGACCGGCGCGGATGCGGCGCTGGGGCCGAGGCTGCCGCGGCTGCTGCGTGCGGCGGGTCTGGAGAGTATCGGCGGGCAGTTGCACTCGCCGTTGTGGCATGGTGGCGCGCAGGGGAACTTTTTCCGGCTGACCCTCGAACAGCTCGCTGAGCCCCTGGCACGGTCGGGCCTGGTCAGCGCCGAGGACTTCGAGCGTGCGCTTGAGGTCAGCGCGCAGCCGGGGCTGCTGCACGTGCCGCTGGTGATGGTCACCGCCTGGGGCCAACGGCCCCGCCGTCAGCGATGACAACCAGTATCCCGTAATCCTGTTGTCGTCATCTTCACGGGGTGGTTGACCGTGCGGCGAGCCCGGCGGGGGACGTGCTCGTGGTGCATCCGGCAAGTCTGGTGACGGTGCGACGCGGATCGCTGTCCGAGACACGGTGCGGCTGGCCGACGAAGTTGCGGGCGCCCTCGACGGTTCCCGGCGCCTGCTTGGTGCCGTAGGCGATGGGGAACAGGTCAGCACCCGGCCAAGGCGGCGACTAGCATCGTCGCCGTGCAGCAGCGTGCGAGGGTGCCGGCGGGCAAGGTGCGCGGCACCCGGGCTACCGCTGGTTTGCTTGTCGCCTGTGCGATTGGGCTGGCCTGTTGGATCGTCTACCTCGGCGTCAGTCTGGATCAGCACTATGTGGTGCGCCGCTGGGGACTGGCCTGGATGGGGCTGGACATCGCGGAGGCGGTTGGTCTGCTGGGCACGGCTCTGTTGTTGCGTCGGCGTAGCGTCTTTGCGGCCGTGGCCTCGGCGTCGACGAGCACGCTGTTTCTGGTCGATGCCTGGTTCGACATGGTCACCTCCAAACAGGGCCTCGATTACGCGGTGGCCCTGGGCCTCGGGTTCTTCGGCGAGATGCCGCTCGGCATCTTCTGCGCGGTCATCGCGGTACGCGCCGCCCGCGAGTTCGGCCGTATCGGCTAGCGACACCTCGTCTTGCCTCGCAATAGACTCCGCGCTCGCTCGGGCGATTGCCGTCCAGTACCGGGGGACCGGACGGGCGCGCAGGTCGCCTGGCAGCAGCCGACGACCTGTTCCGGCGGCTCAGCCCGGCCAGATGACCGCGGGTTTCGCTATGTACGGGGGCGGGCGGTCGATTCGCGGATCACCAGGCGTGGCGGCGCGAGCGGGACGGCTGGTCGCGCTCCGGTCAGCTCGGCCACGCAGGCGCGGCCCAACCCGACAAAGTCCATCCGTACCGTGGTCAGCGCCGGCGTCCAGTAGGCGGCGGCCGGTACGTCGTCGAAGCCGACCACGCTCACGTCCTCGGGTACGTTGCGGCCCGCCTCGTAGAGCGCGCGGCGCACCGCGAGGGCGGTGTCGTCGTTGCCGCAGAGGATGGCGGTCACCGCGGCATCCGCCGCCAGGCGCCGCCCGGCCAGGTACGTCGAGCGCGGGTCCCAGCCCACGCGCACCACCGGCGGTACCGGCGCGCCTGCCTCGCGCAGCGCCTGGCGCCAGCCGGCCTGCCGCGCGCTGGTACCGGTCTCGGACGGGATGGCGACGTGGTGCACGGTACGGTGCCCGAGGCCGAGCAGGTGCGCGGTGGCCTCGGTCGCGGCGTGCCGTTCGTCCAGATAGATCATCGGATGCGG
>JBPYFB010000033.1:0-5040 GCA_051986465.1 Rugosimonospora sp. | reverse complement strand
TGGACCTGCTGGCCATGCACAAGGTGAACCGGCTGCACCTGCACCTCACCGACGACCAGGGTTGGCGCTTCGAGGTGCCGCGCTACCCGCTGCTGACCGAGGTCGGCGGGCACCGTGCCGAGTCGGCCGCCGGCCACGCCCGGGAGGGCCGGTTCGACGGCGTGCCGTACGGCGGCTGGTACACCCAGGCGCAGCTGCGCGGGCTCGTGGCGTACGCCGCGACGCTGGGCGTGGAGATCATGCCCGAGATCGACGTTCCGGGGCACATGCAGGCGGCCATCGCGGCGTACCCGTGGCTCGGCAACGATCCGGAGCGGGCGCTGCCGGTACGGACGGCGTGGGGGATCTCCGCGCATATCCTCAACGTCGAGGACGCGACCGTCGAGTTCGTGACGCACGTACTGGACGAGGTCGTGTCGGTGTTCCCGTTCGGGTATGTGCACCTGGGCGGGGACGAGGTGCCGCCGGACGAGTGGCTCGCCTCCACCGCGGCACGCGCCCGGGCCGAGGCCGAGGGACTGTCCAGAGTGGACGGACTGGTCGGCTGGTGGGCGTCCCGGCTCGCCGCGCACCTGGCGACGCACGGCCGCCGGATCGGGGTCTGGGACGAGCTGCTCGACCGGGGCGCGCCGGAGGGCGCGATGGTGTTCGCCTGGCAGGAGTCCTCGCGCGTCAAGCTCGCCCGGGACCAGGGCTTCAACGTGGTCGCCGTGCCGCAGGAGTACGTGTACCTGGACTGGGCCGAGTCGGATTCGCCCGACGAGCCGCTGGCCATCCGGGGCTCGGTGCCGCTGTCGCGGGTCTACGGGTACCAGCCGGGAGAGGTCTACGGCGTGCAGGGGCAGATGTGGAGCGAGTACACCCCGACCCCGGCCCTGGTCGAGTACCGCACCTTCCCCCGGCTGGCCGCGATCGCGGAGCTGGGGTGGACCGCGCAACAGCCGCGCGACTTCGACGGGTTCCGGGCCCGGCTGGTCGGGCACCTGGCCCGGCTCGACCGGCTCGGCGTCAACTACCGGCCGCTGGACTGACGGCCGGCGCGGTCGCGCCCGCCGGGCCAACAGCGCCCGCCGGGCCAACAGCGCCCACGGCGCCCGCCGGGTCGCCGGCGGACGCGCGCGCGGCGCGGTTGAGCGTGAACAGCGGCAGGAACAGCTGTGCCAGCGGACCGATGGCCACCGCGTAGAGCACCGTGCCGACCCCGAACACCCCGCCCAGCAGCCAGCCGGCCGCGACGACGACCACCTCGATGCCCGTGCGTACCAGCCGGATCGAGCGGCCCGTGCGGCGCGCCAGTCCGGTCATCAGCCCGTCACGCGGACCGGGCCCGAGGCCCGCGCCGATGTACGCCCCGGTCGCGATCCCGTTCAGCACGATCCCGCCGACCAGCAGCAGTACGCGCAGCGGAATGCCGCCGGGCGACGGCAGCACCGCCAGCACGCGGTCCATCACCAGCCCGATGACCACGACGTTGCTCACCGTGCCAACGCCCGGCCACTGTCGCAGCGGGATCCAGGCCAGCAGCGCGATCGCGCCCACCCCGATCGCGACCCAGCCGATCGACAACCCGAGGTGCTGCGCGATGCCCTGGTGCAGCACGTCCCAGGGCATGTTGCCGAGACGGCTGCGGATCATCATGGCCATGCTCAAGCCATAAGCGACGAGGCCGAGGTACAGCTGGACCAGTCGGCGGGCGAGCCGCCGGGAGTTGCCAATGTGGGCCATGAATGCCACTCTGAAGGCCAATCACTGGGTCAGAAAGAGCCAATCCCGGAGGTGTGGACGTGACGAGCGTCCTTCAGGGGCCACAGCTCGCGCGGATCCTCGGCCGGTGGCATGCCGGCCGTGGGGTACCTGACTATGTCGCGCTGGCCGGCACGGTCCGCGCGTTGCTCAGCGACGGGCGGCTTGCCCTGGGGGTGCGGCTGCCGGCCGAGCGGGAACTCGCCGCCGCGCTGGGCATCAGCCGCACCACCGTCACCGCCGCGTACCGGCTGCTGCGGGAGACCGGCCACCTCACCAGCCGGCGCGGCGCGGGAAGCTGGACCGCGATGCCGACCGGCGCCCGCGTGGGCACCTCCGGAATCTGGGCGCCCGGCGGCGCGCCGGACATGATCGACCTCGGCTGCGCCGCGCTGGACGCGCCGCCGCAACTGCTCGCCGCGGCCACCGAGGCGTGCGAGGACCTGCCGCGCTACCTCGGCGACGCGGGCTACCACCCGGCCGGCCTGATCGAACTGCGCGGCGCGGTGGCCCAGGCCTATGCCGCCCGTGGCGTGCCGACCAGCCCGGATCAGATCATGATCACCAGCGGCGTGCAGCACGCTCTGGATCTCGCCGTACGCCTGCTGGTCGCCGTGGGGCAGCCGATCCTGGTCGAGTCGCCGACCTACCCCAACGCGCTGGTCGGGTTCGCCGCCCGGCGCGCGCGGGTGCTCACCCACGGCATGTCGGCCGGTGGCTGGGACGGCGAGCTGTTGCTGGACGCCGTGCGGCGCGACCGCCCCCGCGCGGCCTACCTGATCCCCGAGTTCCAGAACCCGACCGGCCACCTGATGCCGGTCGGGCTGCGCGAGCGGCTGCCCGCCGTGGCGCACACCGCCGGTACCGACCTGATCGTCGACGAGTCCTTTGTGGACCTGTGGCTGGAGGGTGACCCGGTACCGCCGCCCGTGGCCGCGTTCGACCGGCACGCGCGGGTGCTGTCCATCGGCGGCATGAGCAAGCCGTTCTGGGGCGGGCTGCGCATCGGCTGGATCCGGGCGGCCGCCCCGCTCGTGCAGCGGCTGGCCGCCGTGCGGGTGGGGGTCGACATGGCCGGCCCGGTACTCGACCAGTTGGTGGCCGCGCGGCTGCTCGCGCACCGGGACGAGGTGATCGCGCAGCGGCGGGAACGGCTGCGCGGCCAGCGAGACCGGTTGACCGCCGCGCTGCGCGAGCGGCTGCCGGAGTGGCATTTCCGGGTACCGGACGGTGGCGTGTGCCTCTGGGTCGAGCTGGACGAGCCGGTGTCCAGCGTGCTGTGCCGGGCGGTGGAGTCCTACGGCGTGCGACTGGCGCCGGGGCCGCGGTTCGGCGTCGACGGCACCCTGGAACGGTTCCTGCGCCTGCCGTTCACGCTCGGCGAGGCGGACCTCGTCGAGGCGGTGGACCGCATCGCGCAGGCCCGGGCGGACCTCGACCGCCCGGCCCGCCGCGGATACGACACCCCGGCCCTGGTCGCCTGAGTTCACGGTTCGCTTGCGGGCGCTGTTAAGCGACCTCTTCCCTCGCCGCCGCGCCCGCTACGCTCACAACTCGGCGAGGGTGCCGGCGTACATGTCTTCGATCTCGCCGGCGAAGCTGCGCTCGACGACGCGCCGCTTTATCTTCATCGACGGGGTCAGCTCACCGTCCTCAATGGACAGATCGCGCGGCAGGATGGCGAACTTCTTCACCGTCTCCCAGCGGTTGAGCTTCTCGTTGAGCTGCTTCACATACCCGGCAACCATTTCCTGCGCGGCCGGCGAGGCGACGAGCTCCTCGTACGGCCGGCCGTCCAGCGGGCCGCCGGCCGCCCACTTCGCGATCGCGTCCGGATCAAGGCTGACCAGCATCGTGCAGTAGTTGCGCGCCTGGCCGATGACGATCGCCTGCGACGTGTACGGGCAGATCGCCTTGAACATCCCCTCAAGGTGCGACGGCGCCACGTACTTGCCGCCCGAGGTCTTGATGAGGTCCTTCTTCCGGTCGGTGATCCGCAGGTACCCGTCGGCGTCCAGTTCGCCGATGTCGCCGGTACGGAAGAATCCGTCGCCGGTGAACGCGGCGGCCGTCTCCTCGGGCAGGTTCCGGTACCCGCGCATCACCGGGGTACCGCGCAGCAGCACCTCGCCGTCGGAGTCGACGGTCACCTCCAGGTCGCCGAGCGGGTTGCCGACCGTACCGATGCGCAGCTTCCCGGCCCGGTTGACGAAGTTGCCGGCGCTGGTCTCGGTCAGCCCGTACCCCTCGTAGATCGGCAGGCCGGCCGCGACGAAGAACTCGGCGATCTGCCCGGACAGCGGGGCGGCTCCGGACACCATCGCGCGCATCCGGCCACCCAGCCGCGCGCGCAGCTTGCTGAACACGAGCCGGTCGGCGATGCGGCGCTGGATCGCCAGCCCCGCCGGTACCGGTCGGCCCTGCTGCTCCAGCCGCACGGCGGCGCGACCGACCCGTACCGCCCAGGTGAAGATCTTCGCCTTGGTGCCGCCGCCGGCCGTGGCCCCGGTGACCGCTGCGTTGTACACCTTCTCGAAGACGCGCGGTGCGGCGCACATCAGGGTCGGCTTGACGACGGCGAGCTTCTCGACCAGCCGGTCGACCCGACCGTCCACATAGGTCGGAAGCGCCGCGTGCGTGAGCCCGCAGATGAGCGTCTTGCCGAACGAGTGGGACAGCGGCAGCCACAGGTACTGCACGTCGCCGTCCCGCATCACGTCCGGCGTGTCCTGCTGGGCGACGCCCTCCCAGCACCAGCCGGCGTGCAGCAACTCGACACCCTTGGGTCGCCCCGTGGTGCCCGAGGTGTAGATGAGGGTGGCCAGCTGGTCGGGCCGGATCTCGTCGATGATCCGGTCGACGAGGCCCGGATCCTCGCCGAGCGCGGCGGTGCCGCGGCGCTCCAGCTCGGCCAGCGTGATCGCACCGGGCGCCTCGCCGTCGATGACGACGATGTGCCGCAGACCGGTGTCGCCGCCGGAGACCTTGGCGACCTGCCCGGCGTCCTCGGCGATGAGCACAGTCGCGCCGGAGTCGGCGACGATGAACACCGCGTCGTCGGGCTCGGTCGTCGGGGACACGGTGGTGGTCGCCGCGCCCGCGCACATCACGCCAAAGTCGGCGAGCACCCACTCCAGCCGGGTGGTGGCCAGGATCGCGACCCGGTCCTCGGGCTGAATGCCGAGCCCGACCAGGCCGGCGGCGATCGCGTAGGCCCGGCGGCCGACCTCCTGCCAGTTCAGCCAGCCGATCTGCTCGTCGGGGGTGGGGAAGCCGAGGGCGTCGCGGTCCGGGGTG
>JBPYFB010000032.1:0-3559 GCA_051986465.1 Rugosimonospora sp. | reverse complement strand
GACGGCAGACGACTTGGCTGGACCCCCTATCCTGGGCGGCATGCTGGTCGTCACGAGCAACGAGATTTCGGGCTATGAGGTCCGAGTGGTCTACGGCGAGGTCTTCGGCGTGACCGTACGCGCCCGGAACGTAGGGGCCGGCTTCACGGCCGGGTTCCGCTCCATCGGCGGCGGCGAAATCCCCGAGATGACCCAGCTACTCCTGCAGAGCCGCAACGAGGCCATGGGCCGCATGATCTACCAGGCTCAGCAGCGGGGCGCCAACGGCATCATCGCGTTCCGCTTCGACAACGGCGAGATCGCCGGCAGGTGGACGGAGATCTGCGCGTACGGGACGGCGGTCTGGGTGGCGCCCGTGACCGAGGAGGCCAAGCGCCAGTACGAGGCGATGGTGCAGGCCGGTCGGATGCCGCACCAAGCTCAGTACGCGACGAACGTCAGTGAGTTTGGCCCGCGCCAGAATCACTGACTGGCAATAGAGCAGATGGCCGCGCCGGCGGTGACGACGTCGCCGACGGCCGCGGCCAGGCCCGAGACCACGCCGGCCTTGTGCGCGTTGAGCGGCTGCTCCATCTTCATCGCCTCGAGCACCACGATGAGGTCCCCCTCGGCGACGGTGTCCCCTTCGGACACTGCGATCTTCACGATCGTGCCCTGCATCGGTGAGGTGAGCGCGTCGCCGCTGACCGCGCTGGCGGCCTTGCGGCCCCCGCCGCGCCGGGGGGCTGACCTGGACGCGACGGGGACACCTGTATCAATACCCAACGACGCAGGTAGCGAAACTTCTAGCCGCTTACCGCCCACCTCGACGACGACCGTCTGCCGTACCTCGGCGGCACCGTCCACCTCGGACGGCGCGGAGAACGGCGGTACCCCGCCCGACCACTCCGTCTCGATCCACCGGGTGTGTACCCGGAACGGCTCGTCCACAAAGGCCGGATCGCGCGTGACGAGCCGGTGGAACGGCAGGGCGGTGGCCATGCCCGACACGACCATCTCGTCCAGGGCGCGCCTGGCCCGCTCCAGTGCCTCGGTACGGGTCTCCCCGGACACGATGACCTTCGCGAGCAGCGAGTCGAAGTTGCCGCCGATCACGCTGCCCGACTCGATGCCGGTATCCACGCGTACCCCGGGCCCGGTGGGCAGCCGCAGGTCGGTGACGGTACCGGGGGCGGGCAGGAAGTTGCGTCCCGGGTCCTCCCCGTTGATCCGGAACTCGAACGCGTGGCCGCGCGGCGTCGGGTCGGTACGCAGGCGCAGCGGCTCACCGGCGGCGATGCGGAACTGCTCGCGTACCAGGTCGATCCCGGCGGTCTCCTCGGTGACCGGGTGCTCGACCTGCAGCCGGGTGTTGACCTCCAGGAAGCTGATCGTCCCGTCCACGCCGACCAGGTACTCGACGGTACCGGCGCCGTGGTACCCGGCCTCCCGGCAGATCGCCTTCGCGCTGTCGTGGATCTGCGCGCGCTGCTCCGGCGTGAGGAATGGCGCCGGCGCCTCCTCGACGAGCTTCTGGTGCCGGCGCTGAAGCGAGCAGTCCCGGGTACCCACGACCACGACGTTGCCGTGCTTGTCGGCGAGTACCTGCGCCTCGACGTGGCGCGGGCGGTCCAGGTACCGTTCGGCGAAGCACTCGCCCCGTCCGAACGCGGCCACCGCCTCCCGGGTGGCGGAGGCGAACAGCTCCGGTATCTCCGCCAGAGTGCGGGCGACCTTGAGTCCGCGCCCGCCACCGCCGAACGCGGCCTTGATGGCGACCGGCAGCCCGTACACCTTCGCGAACTCGACGATCTCGTCCGCGTCCCGTACCGGCTCGGGGGTGCCGGGCACCAGTGGCGCCCCGACGCGCTGGGCGATGTGCCGCGCGGTCACCTTGTCGCCGAGGTCCCGGATCGCTTGGGGGGTGGGGCCGATCCAGGTGAGCCCGGCCTCGATCACGGCGGCGGCGAAGTCGGCGTTCTCGGAGAGGAACCCGTACCCCGGATGTACCGCGTCGGCGCCGGAGCGCTGGGCGATGTCGATGAGCTTGTCGATGCGCAGGTACGTGTCGGCCGCCGTCTCGCCGCCGAGGGCGAACGCCTCGTCCGCCATGCGCGCGTGCGGCGCGTCCCGGTCGGAGTCGGCGTAGACCGCGACCGAGCGCAGGTCGGCGTCGCGGCAGGCCCGGATGACTCGTACCGCGATCTCGCCCCGGTTGGCGATGAGCACCTTTGCCACGCGCATGCGGGGCAGTGTAAACCGGCGGGTAATGCGCGGACGCTGTGGCAAGCGCCATAGTCAACTTTGCTTATTACGCTAGTGGCGTGTCGACGACCCGCATGCTGATCCTCGGTGTGGTCCGCCTCTTCCAGCCGGTGCACGGCTACGACGTGCGCCGCGAACTGTTGAGCTGGCACGCCGACGAATGGGCGAACATCGCGCCCGGTTCGGTGTACCACGCGCTGAAGAAGCTCGCCGACGAGGAACTGCTCCGGGAGGTGAGTACCGAGCAGGTGGGTGGGCGCCCGGCCCGCACCACGTACGAGATCACCGCGAAGGGCGAGGCGGAGTACCAGGATCTGCTGCGCCGGTACTGGTGGGGGTACCAGCCGGCGAGCAATCCGTTCACCGCGGCGTACGTCTTTCTGATGGACCTGCCGCGCGAGGAGGGGGTGTCGGCGCTGCGCAACCGGGCTCGGATCCTGCGGGTCGCCGCCGACGGGGTCACCGCCCGGATCAACGCCACTCATGACGTCAAGCCGCCGCACATCATGCAGCTGTTCCAGCTGGAGGCGGAGCGCGCCCAACTGGAGGCGGCGTGGTGCGACTCGGTCGCCGACCGCCTGGAGAGGGGCGAGCTGGAGTGGCGTCCGAATCGCGACACAACGAGCAATATTCAAGCTTGACCCAACGCGACATATCGCGTTACGGTAGCCCCGCCAGAGAAGACGGGGAGAGTCATGATCGAGACGAAGGCGCTGCGGAAGTCCTTCCGCACCCGCAAACAGACGGTCGACGCGGTCCGAGGCGTCGATCTGGTGGTAAGCGAGGGGGAGATCTTCGGCTTCCTCGGCCCCAACGGCGCGGGCAAGACCACCACACTGCGCATGCTCGCCACCCTTGTGGAGCCCGACGGGGGGCAGGCGACGATCGCCGGCATCGACCTGCTCCGGTCGCCCGGCGAGGTACGCAAGCAGATCGGGTACGTGGCACAGGGCGGCGGTACCTGGGACGAGGTGACCGCCCGGGAAGAGCTCATCATGCAGGCGCGGCTGTTCGGCGTACACAAGGCCGAGGCGCGGCGCCGGGCGGCGGCCGGAATCGACGCCTTCGAGCTCGCCGAGTTCGCCGACCGGGCGTGCAAGACGTACTCGGGCGGCCAGCGCCGGCGGGTGGATATCGCGCTCGGGGTGGTACACCAGCCCAAGGTCGTCTTCCTGGACGAGCCGACCTCCGGGCTCGACCCGCAGAGCCGCGCGCACATGTGGGACGAGATCCGCCGGCTGCGCACCGAGGGGATGACCATATTCATCACCACGCACTACCTCGACGAGGCCGACGCGCTGTGCGACCGGGTCGC
>JBPYFB010000031.1:0-7359 GCA_051986465.1 Rugosimonospora sp. | reverse complement strand
ATCTACAACATCGCCATCAAGCGTGAGTTCTACGGGTACGAGATCGGTGGCATCAAGCTGCACGCCGCGATCGACGTGACGATCCGGCACACCCGCATCCACGACTGCACGCTCGGCACCTGGCTGGACTGGCAGACCCAGGGCACCCGCGTGTCCCGCAACCTGTACCACGACAACAGCCGGGACCTGTTCGTCGAGGTGAGCCACGGCCCGTACCTGGTCGAACACAACGTCCTCGCCTCGCCGGCCGCGCTGGAGCTGTGGAGTCAGGGCGGTGCGTTCGTGCACAACCTGATCTGCGGCACGGTTCGGCTCGAGTCCGTCATGGACCGGGCCACCCCGTACCACCGCCCGCACAGCACCCAGGTCGCCGGCTACGCGTTCATCATCGGCGGCGACGACCGTTGGGTCGGCAACCTGTTCGTCGGCGGTGACGCCGCGACCGCCTACGGCCCCGGCCGGGAGGGCGAGGGCGCGGCGGTCGCGGGGACGGCCGGCTACAACGGCTACCCGGCCTCGTTCGAGGAGTACATGGCGCGCATCGCGGCCCAGCCACCGGGCGACCACCAGCGATTCCTGGGCGTCAAGCAGGCCGTGTACGCCCGCGACAACGTCTACGCCTCCGGCGCTGCCCCGTTCGGCGGCGAGAACGACGCGCTGGTCCTTCCCGCCGCGACCGTCTCGGTCGTCGCCGAGGGCGACGCCGTCTATCTGGATGCGAAGCTGCCCGCTGAGTTCGACCGTGTCAGCCTCGAACCCGTCACCGGCCGGGACCTCGAGCGCGTCCGGTTCGCCGACGCCAATTTCGAGGAGCGCGACGGCACCGCGGCGGTCATGGACGTGGACCTGACCGGCCAGCACAAGCAGCGGGATCGGCGCTCCGCCGCCGGGCCCATCGCCGGCCTGACCTCGGGAAGTAGCCGGACCCGGGTCTGGGTGAGCTAGCGCCGTGGTTCTCGGCACGCCGCGCGGTGCACCACCTCGTCGGCCCCGACCAGACCGAATTCGTAGCGCAGACCGCACGCCCCTCGCGGAGGCGCGCGGCCCTGGCAGGCCGAAACCCTTGGGGGTTGCGCTACCGTCGGTTGATGAGGGTCCGTCGGGGCGGGACCCCGCGAGGAGATGAGATGACCATCCAGCGCAGCCGGTCGGCTGGGCGGCCGACGCTGGACGAGGTGGCCGCGCGGGCTGGGGTCGGTCGCGGCACGGTGTCCCGCGTCGTCAACGGCTCGCCTCAGGTCAGCCCGGAGGCGAAGGCGGCGGTCGAGCAGGCCATCGAGGAGCTCGGGTACGTGCCCAACCGGGCGGCCCGGGCGCTGGTAACCCAGCGGACCGACTCGGTCGCGCTCGTGGTGTCCGAGTCCGAGGCACGGGTGTTCGGGGAGCCGTTCTTCGCCGGCATCATCCGGGGCATCTCCAGTTTCCTGCTGGCCACTCCGCTGCAGCTGTGGCTGGCCATGGCCCACTCGCCGCAGGAACGGGAGCGGGTCGACCAGTACCTGACACCGCAGCACGTCGACGGCGTCATGCTGCTGTCGCTGCACGACGACGACACGCTGCCGGTCAGGCTGCGCGAGCGCGAGCTGCCGGCGGTCCTGGGTGGTCGCCCGGCGGGCATGCTCACACCCGGCGCGGTACCGGTCAGCTACGTGGACGTAGACAACGTTGGCGGCGCCGGGCTGGCGGTCGGCCACCTCGCCGGCCAGGGCCGCCGGCAGATCGCGGTGATCGCCAGCTCGCAGGACATGGCCGTGGGTGTCGACCGGCTCACCGGGTACCGCGAGTCCATCGTCCGGGCCGGCCTGACGCCCGACGAGATGCTCATCGGGTACGGCGACTTCAGCGAGGAGAGCGGCGCGGCCGCGATGCGTACGCTGCTGGCCGCCCGGCCCGACATCGACGCGGTGTTCGCCACCTCCGACCTCATGGCCCTGGGCGCGATGCGGGTACTCAAGGAGACGGGGCGCAAGATTCCGACGGACGTCGCGGTGGTCGGGTTCGAGAATTCCGTACTGGCCAAGCAGACCGACCCGCCGCTGACCACGGTGCACCAGCCGGTGGAGGAGATGGGGCGGGAGATGGCCCGGCTGCTGCTGGACCGCATCCGCAACGAGGGGCGCGCCAACTCGGTGATCCTGGAGACCCACCTGGTCCGCCGGGCATCCGCTTAACGAAAACCCCCTGGAGCACGGGTTGCCGGCGGGTTGCCGGTAAGGACATGGCGCCGAAATCGCCCGGAAACGGTTGGGGTGCACGCTGGTTCCAGCGTTCACTACGGGAGGATCACGCGTATGTTGCTCCGGCTGCGGGTACGGCTGCCCGACCGACCTGGATCACTTGGCCAAGTGGCCCGTACCCTCGGCGTCACCGGTGCCGACATCGTCCAGATGGTCGTGCTGGAGCGGGTGGGCGGCCGGGCGGTCGACGACTTCACCGTGATCTGGCCAGCCGCGGCGCCAATAGACCGGATTCTGGCCGGAGTGGGCGCGATTCCGGGCGTCGCGGTCGAGGGCGTGTGGCGGTCGGTCGGTGCGCCGGCCGTGGGAGGCGCCGACGCCGAACTGGTCGGCCAGGTGGCGGCGAACCGGACCGACGGCGTGGCCACCCTGGTCGACGCGGTACCCGGGCTGCTGTCCGCCGATTGGGCCGCCGCTGTCGTGGTACCGGCGCACTGGGCGCAGGGCGGGGGAGTCGGGGTACCCGACGGTCGCCCGGGGTCGGCCGAGACCGCGCCGGCAGTCGCGTACGCGAGCTGGCGGGCGCCGCAGCCGGTACGCCCACCGGACGTCACGCCGCTGCGGCCGCGCGCCTTCGAGGGGCTGGACGGGCTGCGCTTCGCCGCCGCACCGTTCGGCCGTGCCGGACTCGTACTGCTGGTCGCGCGGGGCGGCGAGGAGGGCGCCCCGCAGGTACCCGCGTTCCACGTGACCGAGGTCGACCGGCTGGCCCAGCTCGTACGGGCCAGCGCCCTGGTCCTCGGCGCGCGCCTCGACGAGGTTGCCGAGGCGGCGCAGCCGGATACCGCCGCCGCGCCGCAGCGCGCGGCGGTATGGCCGGTGAACATGGGCACTCGGCTGGCGAGCGCCCTGGACAGTTGAGTCCGGGAGCGGTCGGCTGGGGGCGAGCACTGAAAGGAACAAAACCATGGCACTGTGGCGGATCCGGGCGACAGTGGACGACCGGCCTGGCTTCCTCGCCGTACTGACGGCCAGCCTGGCCCTGCGTTCCGTCAACATCCTGGCGGTACAGGTACACGCGAGCGAGGATGGCGCGATCGACGACTTCCTGGTCGACGCGCCCGACTCGCTCACCGAAGAGGACCTGTACGCGGCGGTGGCCAAGGGTCGGGGGCGGGACGCGTGGGTGGCCCGCACCGACGCGTACGGGCTGGTGGACGGTCCCACGCACCTGCTCGGACTCGCCGCCCGGCTGGTCCGGGAGCCGCACGAGTTGGACTCCGCGCTCGCCTCGCTGATGGGCGACTGTGCGGTGCGCTGGCGCCCCGACGAGGTACCGACGTGGCAGGGCTTCACCGACTCCGCGATGGCGCTACCCGACCCCTCGGGCGGCACCCTGTACGTGGACCGTGAGGCGCCGCCGTTCACTCCGGCCGAGTACGCGCGCGCCCACGCCCTGGTCGACCTGGCGACCATGATCTCGGTGCAGCTCGCCGACCGGTGGCAGCTGCTCCTGCCGGCTGGCGACGAGGTGACGCTACGCCAGGCCAGCGACGACGATCTCGACGAGCTCGTCGCGATGTACGAGCGCTGCTCCACCCTGACCCGGGAGCTCTGCGGCCCCCGATCGCTGTCCGAGCCCGTACGCGAGCAGTTTGCCGTGCTGCTCGCGGGCGGGCCGGCACTGGTCGCGGTCGCCGATACCGGGCGGATCGTGGCGCTGGGCAGCCTCGTGTGGGTAGGGCCGGCGGTGGAGGTCGGGCTGCTTGTGGAGGACGCCTGGCAGCGGCGCGGACTGGGTACCGCGCTGTTGCGCCGGGCGGTGCGCCTGGCCGCCGCCGCCGGTGTGAGTGCGCTGCACGCACGGGTACCGGCGGACAACGCCGCAATGATCCACACGCTGCGCCGGCTGGGCCTGCCGATGCGGCACGAGAGCGACGGGGAAATCGTGACGCTGCGGGTCGACCTGGGCCCCGACGTCACGGCTGGAATCGGTAGCCCATCCCCGGCTCGGTGAGCAGGTGCCGGGGGCGCGACGGGTCGCGCTCCAGCTTCGCCCGCAGCTGGGCGATGTACACGCGCAGGTAGTTGGTCTCCCGCTCGTACCGCGGGCCCCATACCTCCTGGAGCAGCTGCCGCTGGCTGACCAGCTTGCCGGGGTGGCGTACCAGCACCTCGAGCAGTTGCCACTCGGTCGGGGTCAGGCGCACGTCGGCACCGTCCCGGGTGACCCGCCGCGCGGCGAGGTCGACGGTGAACGCGTCGGTGGTGATCACCGGATCCTCGGCGGCCGGACTCGCCCGGCGCAGCGCCGCCCGTACCCGCGCCAGCAGCTCGTCCATGCCGAACGGCTTGGTCACGTAGTCGTCCGCGCCGGCGTCCAGCGCCTGTACCTTCGCCCGTTCCACGTGCCGGGCGGAGAGCACGATGATCGGTGCGCTGGACCAGCCGCGGATACCCTCGACGACCTGTACGCCGTCCATGTCGGGCAGGCCGAGGTCCACGATGACCAGGTCGGGTGGCTGGCGGCTGGCGGCGGCGAGCGCGGCGGCGCCGTCCGGCGCGACGGCCACGTCGTACCCGCGCGCGTGCAGGTTGATCCGCAGCGCCCGCAGCAACTGGCGGTCGTCATCAACGACGAGGATGCGCTTATTCACGCGGCGCCACCGGCAGGGCCACGGTCATGGTGAGCCCTCCGCCCGGCGTGTCCTGCGGGGTGACCGTGCCGCCCATCGCTTCGGTGAATCCGCGTGCGATCGCCAGTCCCAGGCCGAGCCCGCCGTCCGCGGTACGGTCGCCGAGGCGCTGGAAGGGTGCGAAGACGCGCTCCCGTTCGGCCGGCGGGATGCCGGTACCGTGATCGATGATCCTCAAATGCACCTCGGAACCGGCGGCGTCCGCGCGGACCGTGATCGGGCCCTCCGGCGCGGCGTGCACGGCGTTGCTCAACAGGTTGGCCACCACCCTCTCCAGCAGCCCCGGGTCGGCCCGCACCAGCGGCAGGTCGTCCGGTACCGCGACCTCGACCGCCACGGTGTCGCCGCCGGCGAGCAGCGCCCGCGCGACCACCTCGTCGAGCGCGAGCGGCCGCGCCTGCACGGAGAGTACCCCCGCCTGCAGCCGGCTCATCGCGAGCAGGTTCTCCACGAGATCGGAAAGGTGGTCGGTGGATTCCTCGATGGTCGCGAGCAGTTCGCCCGCGTCCTCGGGGGAGAACGCGACGTCCGGCGCGCGCAGGCTGGACGCCGACGCCTTGATGCTGGCGAGCGGGGTGCGCAGGTCGTGGCCGACGGCGGCCAGGATGGCGGTGCGCAGCCGATCGATCTCGGCCAGTTGCTCGGCCCGGGCCGCGGTGTGCGCCAGCCGCTGCGCCTCCAGCGTGCGCGCGGCCGCGGCGGCCAGCCGGCCCAGCAACCGGCGGTCCTCCCCGAACAACTCCGGCCCGCCGGCGATCATGCGCAACCCCGGCGCGGCCGGCACGCTGAGCGACGGCTGCTCCCCGTCCCGCGCGCCGACCGACGCGAGAGTCTCGTCGCCCTCGATCAGGGCGACCCAGCGCATGCCGAACATGTCGCGTACGTGCCCGAGCAGTTGGTGCATTGACTGCTCGGCGGCGGGCGTCGCGGTGATCCGGGCCAGCAGGCGCGCCTCGATCCCGTTGCGTACGGCCGCGGCGCGCTGCCGGGCGGCGAGGTCGACCGCGACGCTGACGGTGACCGCGACGATCACGTACACGAGCAGGGCGAGCAGGTTGTCCCGGCGCTCCACGGCGAGCGTGTGGTAGGGCGGCACGAAGAACCAGTTGAGCAGCAGGTCGGAGGCGACCGCCGTGGCCAGGCCCAGCCAGACGCCGCCGATCACCGCCACCGCGACCACCGGTACCAGGTAGAGCAGGGCCGCGCTGGTCAGCGACCGGTTCGGCGCGAGTACCACGGTGACCATGGCCAGGCCGGCCGCACCCAGCGCGAGGCCGGACCAGCTCCGGGCATGGCCGCGGGGCGCGGTCAGGAGGGTCGCCATGCCCTCGTTATACCGCCGGTACGCTCTCCTCCACCGGGCGCAGCCGCACCGGTTCCGGCCGCTCGTCGAGCTGCCACGGCACGCTGGTCACCATCACGCCGGGTTGGAACAGCAGGCGCGCCTTGAGCCGCAACGCGCTCTGGTTGTGCAGTACCTGCTCCCACCACCGGCGCACCACGTACTCGGGCAGGTACACGACGATGAGGTCGCGGGAGCCGCGCTGCCGCAACTGGGAGACGTACTCGAGCACCGGGCCGGTGATGTCCCGGTACCGGGACTCGACGACGGTCAGCGGTACGGGTACGCCGCGCTCGGCCCACTGCCGCTGCAGCTCCCGTACCTCCTCCTCGTTGGTGGCGACGGTCAGCGCGGTCAGCGTGTCGGGGCGGGTGGCGCGCGCGTACGCCAGCGCCCGCAGCGCCGGCTTGTGCAGCTTGGAGACGAGCACGAGGGCGTGGATGCGGGCGGGCAGCACCATGCCGGCCGGCTCCGGCGCCAGTTCCCGGGCCACCCGCTCGTAGTGGCGCTGGACCCCGGTCATCAGCAGGTACAGCGCGGGCATGGCGATCACCACAATCCAGGCGCCGTGGGTGAACTTGGTGATCAGCACGATCACCAGAACCAGCGCGGTGGCGAGCGCGCCGACCAGGTTGATCGCCCGGGACCGGTGGATGCGCCGCCGCGCCTTCCCGTCGCGCGCCGCGGCCATCCGCCGGTTCCAGTGCCGCACCATGCCCGCCTGCGACAGGGTGAACGAGACGAAGACGCCGATGATGTACAGCTGGATCAGCCGGGTGGTGCTCGCCTCGAACGCCCAGATCAGGCTCGCGGCGAGCAGCGCCAGCAGCACGATCCCGTTGGAGAAGACCAACCGGTCGCCGCGCCGGGAGAACTGCCGCGGCAGGTACCCGTCCTGGCTCAGGATCGAGGCGAGGATCGGGAAGCCGTTGAACGCGGTGTTGGCGGCGAGCACCAGGATCGCCGCGGTGAACGCCTGCAGCAGGTAGAAGCCGATCGAGCTGCCGCCGAAGACCGCGTCGCCCAGCTGCGCGATCACCGTCTTCTGCTCGCCGCCGGCCGGGAAGCCGAGCAGTTGGGCGTTGTCGTTGGTGATGTGCACGTGGCCCAGCAGCGCGAGCGCGGTGATGCCGGCGAACATGGC
>JBPYFB010000030.1:0-11318 GCA_051986465.1 Rugosimonospora sp. | reverse complement strand
TGCCTGGGCGTCGAGTACGTCTTCGGATGCTGTGACGAGCCGGCGCGCGGCCGACGGGGAGAAGACGAGGTGGCCGCCGGCCGTCACCCGTACCAGGTCAACCAGATCATCCGGGGCGGTGTCCTTGAGCAGGTAGCCGGCCGCACCCGCGCGCATCGCGCGCAGCACGTACCCGTCGGAATCGAACGTGGTGAGTGCGACCACTGTGGACTGTGGGTTGAGCTGGCGGATCTGCTCGATGGCGGTCAGGCCGTCCACGCCGGGCATGCGCAGGTCCATGAGGACCAGATCGGGTCGGTAGCGCAGGACCGCCTCGACCGCCTCGGCGCCGTCGTACGCCTCGGCAACCACCTCGATGTCGGGCGCGGCGCCCAGAATCGTCCGTAGGTGGGCGCAGACCAGGCGCTCGTCGTCGACCACGAGAACCCGGATCATCGGGTAGCTCCGGCGGGTAGCACCGCGCACACCTCGAAGCCGCCGTCCGGGCGTGGGCCGGCTTCGAGACTGCCGTTGACTAGTTCCACGCGCTGGCGCAGGCCGTGTAGCCCGCCGCTGGCGCCGGTATCGCCCAACTGCCCGCTCGCCGCGGCAGACCCGGTGTTGCGCACGGTCAGCAGGAGGTTGTCGTTCTCGCGGCGCACCGTCAGCTCGACCGTGGCGCCCGGAGCGTGCTTGCGCACGTTTGTCAACGACTCCTGAACGACGCGGTACGCAGTGCGCGCGACCACGGTCGACATCAGCAGCGGGCTGCCGTCGGCGATGTACTCGACCGGAATGCCGACACCGCGAGAGGCGGCGACCAGCTCGGTCAGGTCGAGCATGGCCGGCTCGGCCCGGTGCCTCGGTTCCGTCGGTACGCCCAGGCGAATCACGGACAGCAGCTCACGCAGCTCGCCCAGGGCCTGCTGGCCGGATCGGCGCAGTTCGTCGGCCTGCTGGCGCACAGCGTCATCGCTCGTGCTGACCTGCAGCGCGCCCGCCTGCAAAACCATGAGGGTCACCCGGTGGGTGATCACGTCGTGCATCTCGGCGGCCAGCATCGCCCGCTCGTCAGCGCGCGCCTGCTCGGCGTAGAGCGCACGGTCGCGAGCCGCGCGGGCATTGCGCGCGTCGGCCCGCCGCCGGCGCACCCCCAGCGCGGCCGCGATCACCACCGCGACCAGCATCAGCTGCAGGTCGACGGTGAAGCCGCCGTCGCGGCTACGGGAGACGTCCAGCATCCACGGCCGCGCCGTCACCCCCGCCATGGCGAACGTGACCAGCCAGGCGCGGCGCACCGGTACGCCGTACGCGAAGACGGCGTAGGTCGCCACTGCCGCCGCCGGTGTGGCCGCCACGACCGACAACGCCGCGACCGCCAGCGCAGCGGTCAGCGGTGCCCGTTCGCGAGCAAGCAGGCATACGGCGCTCAGCAGCTGAACACCGACCAGCGCCCACCAAGGCACGCCCGGTAGGTGACCGAACTTTCTCGGGTCGCCGAGCACCAGGCCGACCCCGCCGAGCGCCGTGGCACCCGCCACGGCGATGTCCCGCAGCGGGCCGGGCCGGCGCAGCGCGGCAGGGAACCGGCGGGCGATGGCGCCCATGACAGCACAGTAGGCGGACAACGAGCCGCCGTCATAGAGGGCACCGTCAGCCAGTACGAAAGTCGCACCTCGCCGCCGGCCGTACCGACTTTGGTCGTTCGGGCGCACGACGTCGGGCGCTTCCGCCGGCTCGGGCCGGGAGGTCGAATTGACCGACACCGGCGAGGGACGCGGAGATAACCATGATCGAGGTGAATGGCGTCACCAAACGGTACGGAAAGACGCTGGCGGTGGATCGCCTGTCGTTTCGGGTGGAACCCGGTGTGGTCACCGGGTTTGTGGGTCCCAACGGTGCTGGCAAGTCGACCACCATGCGGATGGTGCTCGGCCTGGACCGGCCAACCGCCGGCACCGCCACCGTCGCGGGTCGCCCGTACCACCAACTGGTACGGCCACTACTGCACGTCGGCGCATTGCTGGACGCCTCGGCGGTCCACCCGCGACGGTCAGCCTACGACCACCTCCTGGCTCTCGCGCGCAGCAACGGCATCGCCCGTACCCGGGTGGGCGAGGTTCTGGAACAGGTCGGTCTGGCCGGCGTCGCCAGCCGGCGGGTGCGCGCCTTCTCGCTCGGGATGCGCCAGCGGCTCGGCATCGCGGCCGCGCTGCTCGGCGATCCGCCGGTACTGCTGTTCGACGAGCCGATCAACGGTCTCGATCCCGAAGGCATCGCCTGGATCCGGTCGCTGATGCGGGCGCTCGCGGCCGAGGGGCGTACCGTCTTCCTCTCCAGCCACCTGATGAGCGAGATGGAAGACACCGCCGACCGGCTTGTCGTGATCGGTCGGGGGCGGCTCGTCGCCGAGACGAGTGTCGCGGACTTCGTCGCGTCCGGTACCCGCGCCGAGGTGCGGGTGGTCGCGCCGCAGGCCGAGGCGCTGGCCGATGCCCTGACCCGATCCGGCGCCGATGTGGTGCGGCAGGACGCCCAGGTGCTCGTGGTCAGCGGGATGCCGGCCGCGCGCATCG
Organism: Rugosimonospora sp.; assembly: GCA_051986465.1. Taxonomy (GTDB): domain Bacteria; phylum Actinomycetota; class Actinomycetes; order Mycobacteriales; family Micromonosporaceae; genus DATEJJ01. The sequence goes on along the minus strand of JBPYFB010000030.1, from coordinate 8,763 downwards.
GTGACATCGCCGCCGAGCACGGCTTCGCACTGCACGAGTTGACTCCGCAGCGGGCACGGCTGGAGGCCGCCTTCATGCAACTCACTCAGGACAGCGTGGAGTACGCCGGCGAGGCGGTACGGTCATGAGTCACGCCCTGGCCGCCGAATGGACGAAGCTGCGCTCGATCCGCTCCACCTACTGGCTGCTCCTGGTCGGCGCCGCCGTCACGGTGGGCCTGGCCATGCTGATCACGGTCGGGATCGGCACCGGCAAGGTGCAGGTCAGCGGCGGCACCTTCGACTCAGCCGGCATCAGCCTGCTCGGTGTCTGGTTTGGACAGATCACCTTCGCGGTGGTCGGCGTGCTCACAATGACCTCCGAGTACACCACCAGCAGCATCCGCACCACGCTCGCCGCGGTACCGCGGCGCGGCAGGCTACTCACGGCCAAGCTCGCCGCCGTCGGCCTCATCGTCGCCGGTGTCGGCGCGGCGATCAGCCTCACCGCGTTCCTCAGTGGTCAAGCGGTGTTGGCCGGTCAACACCGCGCAGTCGGTCTCGGCGACCCAGGCTCGGCACAGGCGGTGCTCAGTGCCGGCGGCTACCTCACGGCAATGGGGCTGCTAGGCGTCGCGCTGGGCGCGCTGCTGAGAAACACGATCGCGGCGGTACTCGCCGTGCTGGGACTCGGACTCGGCCCCACCCTGCTCGGCGGCTTGTTTCCGGCATGGGTACGCGACCACGTCTGGCACTACCTGCCGGGAGCGGTAGGCAACCGGATCATGGCCACCAATCCAGCCCCGGCCGCCGTCGACTACGTGGCGCTCGGCGCCTGGGTGGCGGTACCCGCCCTGCTGGCGTTCGTCGTCATCCACCGCCGCGACGCGTGACTGGGCAGGGCGGCGTGCGCAGTCAGGCACCGTGTCCTCAGCTCCACCGGTAGCGAGTCTGGGACGATTCGCTACCGGCGGCGAAGGCGAACCCCTTGTCCGGCCGGACCCGGTAGAGCTGAACATTGCCGGCCCGAACGGCGTCCCCCAGTTGGTACCAGGTTCCGTCCTCGCGGGTGAGCTGCCAGCCATATGCCTGTTCGAACGCGGTCGCCACGGCTCGCCTGGTGGCCCGGTCCGTGACCAGACTCGCAGTGCCTTCGATGACGTAGTCCACGCCGGTCAGGGTGTCGGTTCCGCTGGTCAGCGCGCAGTACTGGTTGGCGCCGAGGTTCTTGGCTTTCTGTTCGTTGTCGCCGGTGGTGAACCACATCGCGCCGAGCGCCCAGATCGCCAGCAACGGCGTCACGTGGGGGCGGCCGTCCCGGCGTACCGTGCACAGCTGGAATTTCTGGATCCGGCGCAGTGCCGACTCCGTCGCCGCCCACGGGATCGGGCTGGCGCCGGGCGAGGAGAACGGACCGAGGCTGGTCTGCGGCATGGCCGGGGCGTCGGCCGGATGAGCGGACATGATTCCTCCCTGTGATCGTCGCCGAGGTCCACCCCGGCGGGCCAGGCTCAGCGGGTCCACGTCCCCGGAGTCACCGATGGCCCTGTCAAAGCCATTGCCTGCTGCGAGCTGTGACATCGGCGACCTCCTAGCGGTTGCGGACTGCAACCAGTACCCGAGCCTAGGCGAAGTGATGGTAGATTGCAATCACTAGCCGGGAGGGAGGGCAGGATGCAGAGCGCGCCGCGTTCGGGATGTCCGATCAACGCCGCCGTCGAGGTGCTCGGCGATCCGTGGGCGATGCTGGTGCTGCGCGATGTCATGTTCGGTAATCGCCGGTACTTCCGGGAGCTGCTCGTGGGCTCCGAGGAGCGGATCGCGAGCAACATCCTGAGCAGTCGGCTCAAACAGCTCACCGCCGCGGGTCTGCTCACCCGCGAGGACGCCCACCGCGGGCAGCGGGCGATGTACTCCCTGACTGAGGCGGGAATTCAGACCCTGCCCATCATGGTCGCGCTGGGCAACTGGGGCCTGGCGCACCGGGACGGTCCCCAGCGGTTGCGGGTCCGCGCCGAACTGCTGCGCGACAGTGGTCCCAAGCTCGTGGCCGGGATGATGGACGAGCTGCGTGAACTCCACCTCGGCATCCCGCGGCCAGACCCCACTGCGCCGCGCCCGAGCCAGCGGCTACAAGCCGCCTACGACCAGGCCATGAGCGTCACTTTGTAGTCGCCGCGGGCGGCTGGGCCGCGGCGGTCCGGGTCAGCACCGCATCGAGACGCGGGTACACCCGCCGCGCGTTGGCCTCGTAGACCTTGTGTCGATCGCCCGGACTGAGCCCCAGCGCATCGACGTAGCGGCGCGTGTCGTCGAAGTGATGGCCGGTCTCTGGATCGATGCCCCGGACGGCACCGACCATCTCCGAACCGAACAGGATGTTGTCGATATCGATGACGTCGAACAGCAGGTTGACGCCGGGCTGGTGGTAGACGCAGGTATCGAAGAAGACGTTGGTCATGACGGATTCGCTCAGCGCGGGCCGGCCGAGCATGTCGGCGAGCCCGCGGAAGCGCCCCCAGTGGTACGGCACCGCGCCGCCGCCGTGCGGGATGATCAGTCGCAGCTCCGGGAAGTCCCGGAACAGATCCGACTGAAGCAGTTGCATGAACGCCGTCGTGTCCGCGTTGAGGTAGTGCGAGCCGGTCGCGTGGAAGTTCGCGTTCGTGACTGCCGAGACATGGACCATCGCGGGAACTTCGAGTTCCACCATGGCTTCGTACAACGGGTACCAGAATCGGTCGGTGAGGGGCGGCGACGTCCAGTGGCCCCCGCTGGGATCTGGGTTCAGGTTGCAGCCGATAAAGCCCAGCTCTTCCACGCAGCGGCGGAGTTCGCCGACCGCGTGAGCGATCGGCGCCGCGGGCGACTGCGGCAGCTGGCACACACCGACGAAGCTGGCTGGGTAGAGCTGCGTGACCCGGGCTATCAGGTCGTTGCAGGCGCGGGACCAGGCGGTGCTGACGGCTTCATCGCCGAAATGGTGCCCCATGGCGGACGCGCGCGGCGAGAAGACGGTGAGGTCGACGCCGCGCTCGCGCATCAATCGCAACTGGCTGTTCTCGATGGACGCGCGGATCTCGTCATCCGGGATCGCTGGATACGCCGGCGGTTGGCGCCCGTCTCGAAACGCCGCCTGCTGAGCTTCGCGCCATGCGGTGTGCGCCGCGGGTGCGGTCGTGTAGTGGCCATGGCAATCGATGATCATGCGTACGTCTCCTGATCCCGCAACTCGACGAGCACATCGTGAGCGGCGGTACGATGCGGGCGGCGCGGTCAGCCGGTTGGTTTGTCAACGACTGGCGTGCCGTGCGTGTGGAAGGTCTCGATTGTCTTGAGCCCCCAAGCCTGCCCCTTGGCGCGTTCCTCGCGGGTCCAGCTGATGGTCTTCCAGTCCGGCGCGAGGATCAGGCGGGCGCCAGCGTTGCAGATTTCGATGCGATTGCCGCCCGGTTCCCAGACGTAGAGGAAGAAGGTCTGCTGAATCGCGTGCTTGTGCGGCCCGGTCTCGATGTGGACGCCGGCGTCCAGGCAGACGTCCGCGGCGCGGAGGATCTCCTCACGGGTGTCGGTGGCGAAGGCGAGGTGATGCAACCGTCCACTGTGTCCGGTCCAGTCCTCGGTATAGACGAGGTCGTAGGACTTGTTGCCCACCGAGTACCAGATCGCCTGCGGGCTGCCGTCGTCCTTGATGATCTGCTCCGTGCACCGCGCGCCGAGAACGTCGCGAAGGAACGCGGAGGTCCGCGGCACATCCGCGGCCAGATAGTTGACGTGGTCGAGGCGGCGCAGGTTGGCGCCGCGTCCGGCGTAGGCGGCGGCCTGGTTCTTCAGCGCCGGTCGATCGGTGTCGTCGGCGACGTACCAGTCGACGTCCCAGTAGAGCCCGAGTTCGTGGCCGTCCGGGTCGGTGAAGAGCTGGACGTCGCCGAGGTGGTGGACATCGGTTCTGGTACGCCGGTCGATTCCGGCCGCGTCGATCGCCGTGTTCAGCCGGCCGATCGCCTGCGGGCTGGCGGCGCGCAGATAGGTACGCCCGACTCCGGCCTTTTCGCGCTCGATCAGCCGCAGCGTCCACGATTGATAGTCGTCCCAGGTGTGCAGGTAGACCGAGTCGCCGTCCCGGTGCACCTCGCGCAGTCCCATGACACTGACGAAGAAGTCCCTAGAGGCTTCAAGGACTGGCGTATACAGCTCGACGGGTCCCACGTGGGCGATGTCGCGGCGCCCGTCCGGGTCGTGAGTCAGCGAGGACAATTCGACAGTCATATCTCTGCTTTCCCGCTGCGGGGCCATACCAGGCCGTCGGAGATCTTGCGGGCGGTACGCACAACGGAACTGCGGCGCAGCCTCGTGGCGGGTCCATCGACGTCGAGCTCGACGGCGACGTCGAAGGTACCGGTGGGGTGTTCGATGCGGACCAAGCGGTCAACCGGGAAGTCCGGGGTGGCGATCGTGTCCGGCGTGTGTACGGCGGCCGCCACGGAGACCGCACCCAGTACGCCGATCGCGGCGTGCACACGATGCGGAATGAACGTCCTCGTGGTCACCGTGCCGCCGTTGCGCGGCGGGGACACGATGGTGATCTTCGGAACGGTGGCGTCACGTACGTCGCCCAGGCCCATTGCCCGACCGGCTTCGAGACGGACGGCTTCGACCACCGCGCGGAGCGGATCTCGACTCTCGAGATCCGCGGGTTCTTCGGTGCCGGCGATGTCGAGGTCGGTGGCGCGCACGATGACCACCGGCATGCCCGCGTCCACGCAGGTGGCCGGTACGCCGGCGAGGTTGTCGACGAGCCGGCCGGTGGGAAAGACCGGGCGTGGATTGCCGGGAAATGCCAGGTGGATCGGGGCCGCCGGAAATGGCGTACCGGCCATGACCGTGTTGCCCTCGTAGCTGACGCGGCCGCCGGGGGTCTGGACCTGCGCCTCGACGAGGTTGACGGTCGGGTTGACGGCTCGGATCCGGACAGTGGTGACCTCTCCAGCCACGGGGACGAGGCCGCGTTCGATCGCGAACGGACCGACACCGGCGAGCAGGTTTCCACAGGTCTGGGCGTCGGTGACGATCGACCGGTCGGGAACGACCTGGAGGAACAGGTAGTCGACGTGCGCCTCGGCGTCCGCCGACGGCGCGACCACCGCGACCTTACTGGTCAACGGGTGCCCGCCGCCCAGGCCGTCGACCTGGCGGGGGTCAGGTGATCCCATGATGCGCAGCAGCAGGTCGTCCCGCTCGGCCGGATCGGCGGGCAGATCCGCTGCGCAGAAGTACGCCCCCTTGGAACTGCCACCGCGCATCTGCATGCAGCGAATGCCGTCGCGCTCCGGCGTCATGACTCGTCCTCGGCCGGAAGCCGGTCGACGTACCGCACGCCGAGTTGGGCAAGCAGCGGCCGCAACTCGTACATGTCGACGCCGAGCACACCCTTCGCCAACTGTTCGCGCTTGTCGACCTCGGCGGCGATCCGCTTCGCGGCTGCCGCGGCCACCGCTGCGCTCCGCGCGGCGGGTAGGACCAGTACGCCGTCGTCGTCGGCGATGACGACATCACCCGGACGCACGATCTGGCCCGCCGCGACCACTGGCACATTGACCGAGCCGGGGCTCGCCTTGACCGTGCCCTGGGCGTGTACGGCACGGGACCAGACGGGAAACCCCATGCCACGCAGTGCCGCGATGTCGCGTACCCCGGCGTCGATTACGAGGCCGAGCACGCCGCGTGCCTGCAGTGACGTGCCGAGCAGATCGCCGAACATGCCGTCGGTCGACGGCGACGTTGTGGTCACGACCAGCACGTCACCAGGGGAGCAGACCTCGACGGCGGCGTGGATCATGAGGTTGTCGCCGGGATGGCAGGAGACGGTGATGGCGGATCCGGCGATCACCGTCCCGTCCTGGCGTGGCTGGATCTCCGGGCCCAGCAACCCGATCCGGCCGGCCGCCTCGTGCGCCGTGGCGACGCCTGCCGAGCGAAGTGCGGCTACCGACTCCGGATCGGCCCGCTCCACCCTCCGGACGACGAAGTGCGATGTCATGTGTGGTCACCTCCATCGCGTGAGAACTCCGGCGCACTAGGTGCGCTATCAAGGTCTACGCGTCGCCGCGTACCTGGTCAAGATTGCCTTCAGAATTGTTGACGATATGCGGATACGCGCGGGCGTGGGTCGTGATCATTCACCGCGCTGCGGACCTGGCGTCGTCAAGCCGGCGAACACCGCGAGATCGTACGTTGATGCCGACAAGATTGTCAACGATCCCGTACAGTGCTCCTATCCGCGGTGGCCGTCCGGTCTCGGGCGCTTCGAGCTGCCGTACAGAATTGTTGTCAATCGTGTCGCCCAATGAGAGCATGTCACCGGGCCGGCGGTACCCGCACCTACCACCGATGGAGGATCTGTGGCGACGTTCGTGTTGGTTCATGGCGCGTGGCACGGCGGGTGGTGTTGGGACCGGGTCGCGCCGCTGCTGCGAAGTACCGGCCACAAGGTGCACGCCCCGACGCTGACCGGCCTCTCCGAGCGGGCGCACCTGCTCTCGCCCATGGTCGGCCTCGACACACACGTCGAGGATGTCGTGCGTGTCATCGACGTGCTTGGCCTGACGGACGTGGTGCTGGTCGGTCACAGCTACGCCGGCCAGGTCATCACCGCGGTGGCTGACCGGCGCCCGAACGTGGTCGCCAAGCGGATCTACCTCGATGCCTTCGTCGGGGAGGAGGGCGAGAGTGCGGTCTCGATGCAGCCCGAATCGGTGGCGCGCCACTGGTCCGAGTCCGCGGCCGGCCCCGGCTTCGGCTGGCTGGTACCCGTCCGCAAGCTCGAGGTGCTCGGTGTGACCGAGCCGGCAGACATCGACTGGCTGACGCCCCGGCTCACGCCGCACCCGTGGAAGACCTACACCGACCCGCTGCGGGTGAGCGGTGCCGTGGAGCGCGTGCCCGCGGCTTTCATCGAGTGCGTGGACTGGATGCGCGTCTTCCAGAGCCAGGCAGACCGGGCGAGAGCGAAAGGCTGGCCGGTGGTCGACCTCGCGACGGGTCACGAGGCGATGGTGACCGCACCGAAGGAGCTGGCCGCCGTACTGGACACACTCGTCGGCTAGGCCGGAACGCAGAGGAGATCGCGATGGAGTTTCTGGTCAGGTCCGAGAATCGGTTGCCGGCTGAAGTCCCTACTGAGCGGCGGGAGGAGCTGCGGGCGGCGGAGCGCGCCCGCGCGATGGAGCTGAGGGCGGCCGGTGTCCTGAAGCGGTTGTGGCGGGTTCCGGGCCGCAACGCGACCATCGGGCTGTACGAGGCGCCCGACGCCGCGGCACTGCATGACGCGCTGATGTCTCTGCCGATGGCGCCCTGGCTCGACGTTCATGTGGAAGCGCTTGCCCAGCATCCCCAGGAGCGGTCCTGAGGTGACGTGCCGAGCGGCCCGCCACCGTTCCCCGCGGAATCGCTGACGCCTGGCGGCTCTCGCCGACTGCCCAAACGGTCAGGTCACCGCTATGGTGTCCACACGGTCTGGCGATGTTCGGTGCTGCTCAGTCGCTGAACCACCTACCGAGACCTGGCCACATAATCGAGCACCGGCCCGCTGCCGCCGACCCGAGTCGGCGCGGCCGAATTCGGCGCGCAGGCCCGTCCTCGGGTACGACGAACGCGTGGACGCATTCGGCCACAATGCTTCAGCACCATCGGCTCAAACCCTATTCACAGAATTGTTGACAATATCTTGGTCGCTCCGTACCGTCCAAGCTCGGGATGGACTCCCAGGGTCGGGGCAACGCGGCAACGACGAGAGGGGAAGGCGGCCGATGGCGGCGGAACTGAGGCTCACCGACGTGAACCTGAGCTTCGGTGGGATCAAGGTTCTCACCGAGGTCGGGTTCATGGTGCAGCCGGGCCAGATCTTCGGCCTCGTCGGCCCGAACGGCGCAGGGAAGACGTCACTGTTCAACTGCATCAGCGGGCATTACCGGCCCAGCTCAGGCTCGATCACCATCGATGGTGTCGAGGTACTCGGTACCGCCCCCGCAACCCTCGCCCGCCACGGTCTTGCCCGGACCTTCCAGCATCCGGCGCTGCGATTGGAGGCGACCGTCCTTGAGAACGTCCTCCTGGGTGCGCACACCCGACTTCCCGGCGGCCCGATTGAATGGTCGTTGCGGCTGCGCCGGCTGACCCGTTCAGAGCGCGAACTCCGAACGGAGGCTCTCGAACTGCTCGACCGCAACCGCCTCGGGTGGGCCGCGAACCGCCGGGTGGACGAGCTGTCCCATGGCTTGCACAAGGGTATCGAACTCTGCCGCGCACTCCTTTCGCGGCCGAAGCTCCTGCTGCGCGACGGGCCAGCGGCGGGGCTGCCCCACTCGGAGGTCGAGCAGCTCATCGAAACGGTCCGCCGGGTCCGGGTGGAGGAGGACATCACTGTCGTGATCGTGGAGCACCACATGGGACTCATCGCGGCACTCACCGACCGCGTTGTCGTACTCGATCACGGGCGCAAGCTCATGGATGGCACCGCCGCGCAGGCGCAGTCCGACCCGCGCGTGATCGAGGCCTACATCGGAAAGGACGCCGCCGATGACGCTGCTTGAGCTTCATTCGGTGACGGCTTTCTACGGTCCGGTCCAAGTGCTCGACGGGGTCTCCTTGTCCGTGCCGGAGGGCGGTGCGGTAGGCATCCTCGGCGCTAACGGGGCCGGGAAGACGACGACGTTGCGATCGATCAGCGGAACTGTTCGTACGGGCGGACAGATCCGCTATGACGGCGTGGACATCGCCGGTAAGC
>JBPYFB010000029.1:0-11669 GCA_051986465.1 Rugosimonospora sp. | reverse complement strand
CGCGTACCCGGGCGCGTCGCACGCCTTGGCGTCCACCGGTACCGAGAAGTCCTGGGCCACGTCACTGGTGCCCACCGGTACGGTCGCGGTCACCGCCTGGTACCCGGGGTAGTTCGCGGTGATCTGCACCTGGTACGTGGCGCCCTGCGGCACCCGCAGGCTGTACCCGCCGGTGTGCGGGTCGGTGAAGACCGGGCCGCCCGGCAGGCCGTCCACGGTGAGCTTCGCGTACAGCGGCCAGCCGTGCCCGGAGCCGTCCCGCACCGTACCGCTGACGGTCGCCCGCGGTACCGGCTGCAGCGCGAAGTTCTGGGTCACCCGGTCCCCGTCGGCGAGCGTCACGCCGGCCAGGGTCACCGAGTTGTACCCGTACACCGACGCCGTGACGTCGTAGGTGCCGGCACTGAGCGACAGGGCGTAGTGGCCCTGCGCGTCGGTGATCGCGGTACCCTCGCCAGCCGTGACCTTCGCCCCGGCGATCGCGGCTCCCGTCGAGCTGTCGGTGACGGTACCGGCGAGGTCCGCGTGCGGCCCGGCGGCGAAGGCGTCGGTACCCTTCGGGGTGCCCAGGCCGGTGGGCCCGTCGTAGCCCGGCCCGGCGGTGCAGAGGTAGTCGGGCGTGCAGGTGCCGTTCGCGCCCGTGGTCACGTCGTGGAGCGCGTCGGTGTGCGCGTACGGGTACGCGTTGGGATAGCTGCCCGCGACCGGGGAGCCGGCCAGCGCGTACACGCCCGCGATGATGGGCGATGCGGCGCTGGTACCGCCGAAGACGCTCCAGCCCGGCTCGCCGAAGGTGTCGTAGACGGCGACGCCGGTCACCGGGTCGGCGACGGCCGAGACGTCCGCGACGGTACGGTTGGCGCACCCGGTGTCCTGCTGGAACGCCGGCTTGGTCTCGAACACCGAGCAGCCGCTGCCCGGCCCGCCGTGGCTGTTGTGCCACACGGTCTCGGTGAAGGCACCGGTGTTCGGGTCGCGGTTGAGCGAGGTGCCGCCGACCGCGGTCACGTAGCTGGACGCGGCCGGGTACGACACACCGAAGTCACTGTCGCCTGAGGACGCGACCATCACGACGCCCGGGTGGTTGTAGTGCGGGTCGAGGTCGGTCGTCTCGGACGGGTCCTCGCCGCTGCCCGGCGTCGAGTCGTACCCGCTGCCGTAGCTGTTGGAGACGAACTTCGCGCCGAGGGATACCGCCGTGTCCACGCCGGCCGCGAGGTTCAGGAAGGCGGGCGTGTCCGCCTCGACGAGCAGGATGTGCGCCTGCGGCGCGATCGCCGAGACCATGTCCAGGTCGAGCGAGATCTCCCCGGCCCAGCCGCTGTCGGTCCTCGGGTACGCGGTGCCGCCGCGCTGGTCGACCTTCCGGAAGCAGCCGTCGGTGGAGGTACACGGCGGCAGCCCGTACTGCTGGCGGTACACGCCGAGGTCGGCCTCGGCGTTGGGGTCGTCGAACGCGTCCACGATCGCGATCGTCTGGCCGGCTCCGCCGGAGTCGGGGAGCTGGTACGCCGTGCGCAGGTCCGCCGGCCCGTACCCGGCGACCGCCGCCAGGGCCTTGACGCCCTTGCCCGCGCCGAGGTCGGCGCGGCGCAGCGCGAAGCAGGCCGCCTCGCCCTTCTTGGCGGTACCGCAGAGCGAGACGACGTTCGTCTTGGCCGGCTTGGCGGTACCGGTGGTCGCGGCGTGTGTCGGTGAGGGGAGCCCGAACAGGACGGTGGCGACCGCTACGGCCGCCACTAACGGTGTGGCGCGGAGCTTCCGGGGTCCGTACATTACCGAACCATGTAAGGCGGACCCGAACGTGTCAACGACGATCGATGGCTAGATTGCGCCATGACGCAATCGCGCCACACTCGCGCGGGTCCTGGTTGCGGCGGCTCAGACCGGTGGCGGGTCGCCCGGCTTCGACTGCTCGGCGAGGAACCGCTCCAACTCCGCGCCCAGCTCGTCGGCGGTCGGCAGGCCGCTCTGCGACGCGAGCAGGCTGTTCTCCCGGCCGTGCAGGAACGCGTCGTACTGCTGCTCCAGCGCCCGTACCAGCGCCGCCGCCTCATCCGCCTCGGCGATCTGCCGGTCCACGTCGGCGCGGACCACCTGGGCCGACTCGTGCAGGGAGGCCGTCGGCAGGGACAGGCCGCCCGCGGTCGCCACCGACTCCAGCAGTACCGCGGCGGCGGCCGGGTACTCGGTCTGCGCCAGGTAATGCGGTACGTGTACGGCGAAGCCCATCGCGTCCCGTCCCGCCTTGCCCAGCCGGTACTCGAGCAGGTGCCCGGCGCTCGCCGGTACCTGTACCCGCTGCAGCCACGGCTCGTGCCCGGCGACCAGCTCGCGCCGGGTCGCGTGCGCGGTGACCCCGGTCGGGCGGGTGTGCGGTACCGCCATCGGGATCGCGTTCAACCCGACCGTCAACCGTACGGACAGGCGTTCGACCAGCCCGATCACCGCCCGGACGAACGCCTCCCAGCGCAGGTCGGGCTCGACGCCGGACAGCAGCAGCAGCGGTACGCCCCGGCCGTCGTACACCGCGTGCAGCTCGATGCGGGGCGGGTCGTAGTGCTCCCAGTGGTCCTCGACGAACAGCATCGTGGGGCGGCGCGAGCGGTACTCGTACAGCTCGTCCACGTCGAAGGTGGCGATGACCCGCGAGTCCAGCCCGGTCAGCAACTGCTCGCGGGCCAGGCGGGTGGCGGAGCCGGCGTCCACGAACCCGGTCAGTGCCTGGATCAGTACCGGACGCCCCAGGTCGGGGAGGTCCTCCCGCAGGCGGTAGAGCTCCTCAGGGTCACGCACGACGCCGAGCCTCCTTGAGAGGTGTCAGGGCGAAGCGTAACTTTACCCGCTACCAACTCGTCGCCAGCGGCTGGCCTTCCCGGTACCCGGCATGGCTCTGTACCCCGATCACGGCCCGTTGCTGGAATTCGGCGAGCGTCGCGGCGCCCGAGTACGTGCACGCCGAGCGCACCCCGGCCACGATCGTGTCCAGGATGTCCTCGACTCCGGGGCGCTGCGGGTCCAGGTACATCCGGGCGGTGGAGATGCCCTCCTCGAACAGCGCCTTGCGGGCCCGCTCGTACAGCGACTCCTCGGCGGTGCGGCGGCTGACCGCGCGGCTGGACGCCATGCCGAAGTTCTCCTTGTACAGCCGGCCGTCGCTGTCGCGCTGCACGTCCGAGGGTGATTCGTTGGTACCGGCGAACCACGAGCCGATCATCACGTTGGCCGCCCCCGCCGCCAGCGCCAGCGCCACGTCCCGCGGGTGCCGCACGCCCCCGTCGGCCCACACGTACGCACCGTGGCGGGCGGCGGCCGCGGCGCACTCCCGTACCGCCGAGAACTGCGGGCGCCCCACCCCGGTCATCATCCGGGTGGTGCACATGGCACCGGGCCCCACGCCCACCTTCACGATGTTCGCGCCCGCCTCGACCAGATCGTCCACGCCGGCCGCGGTCACCACGTTGCCCGCCACGACCGGTACCTGCGGACTGAGCGAGCGCACCGCGCGCAGCGCCGCCAGCATCCGCTCCTGGTGCCCGTGCGCGGTGTCCAGCACCAGCACGTCGACGCCGGCCGCGAGCAGCTTGTCCGCGCGGCCCGCGACGTCGCCGGTGATCCCGATCGCCGCCGCGACCCGCAGCCGGCCGTTGGCGTCCAGCGCCGGCCGGTACAGGCTGGCGCGCAGCGCGGCCTTGCGGCTCAGGATGCCGACCAGCCGCCCGTCCGCGTCGACGACCGGGGCCAGCCGGTGCCGCCCCTCGGCGAGCCGGTCGAAGGCGTCCTGCGGCCCGATCCCGTCGGGCAGGGTGAGTGGCTGCGCGGACATGACCGTGCGGAGTTGGGTGAAGCGGTCCACCTCCGCGCAGTCGGCCTCGGTCACCACGCCGACCGGCCGGCCGTTCTCGACCACGAGTACCGCGCCGTGCGCGCGCTTGGGCAGCAGTGCCAGTGCCTCGGAGACCGTGTCGGTCGGTTGCAGCACGATCGGCGTGTCGTACACAGCATGCCGGTGCTTTATCCAGGAGATGACCTCGGCCACCACCTCGACCGGGATGTCCTGCGGTATCACGCACAGCCCACCGCGGCGGGCGATCGTCTCGGCCATCCGCCGGCCGGCGACCGCGGTCATGTTCGCCGCGACCACCGGGATCGTGGTGCCGCTGCCGTCCGCGGTGGACAGATCCACGTCGAGGCGCGACTCCACGGCCGAGCGGTCCGGCACCAGGAAGACATCGTCGTACGTGAGCTCGTGGGGTGGTGGTTCGTGCAACAGGCGCATCCAGACAGTATTGGCGCGGGTGGGGCGGTACGCCGGGTAACCGGTGGGCAAGTGTCGCCGGACACGCCCCCGCAGCGCCACCCGGTACAGTCCGGCCATGGATGGCTCCCCGTTCGCCCGGGCCACCGGCTTCCTGGCCGACTTCGCGCGCCGGCAGGCGGCCCAGGTGCGCGACGTCCCCGGCGGGTTCGCCGTGCTCTCCCCGGAGTACGCCGCGTCGTACATCCACAACCGGCTGATCCTGACCGCCCCGGCCGACCCCGCGGCGGTGGTCGCCGCCGCCGACGAGGTGCTCGGCGGTGCCGGCCTGCCGCACCGGTGGGTCGACGTGTTCGTCGACATCGACGGCGCGCCCTTCGAGACCGCCGGCTACCAGCCCTCGGAGAACCTGGTCATGTGCCACACCGGCGCGCAGCCGGACGGGCCGGCCGATCCGGCGATCCGGGTGGAGGAGATCGACCTGGCCACGATGATCGACTCGGCCCGCCGGGAATGGCGCGCCGAATACCCCGACCTGGCGGCGGAAGGGATCGACCAGCTTGCCCGCCGCCGCGCCGGCATCCTGCGCGGCGCCGACGAGGTGACGTTCCTGGGGGTACGGGAGCAGGGCCTCGGAGAGCTTGCGGGTCCGAGCGTGAGCACAAGCCTGGTCGCCCGCGCCGACCTGTACGTCGACCGGTCGACCGGGGTGGCCCAGATCGAGGACGTGATGACCGATTCCGCGCACCGCAACCGCGGGCTGGCCCGGGCATTGCTCGCCGAGGGGCTGCGCCGGGCCCGTACCGCCGGTTCCGATCTGGTGTTCCTGGTCGCCAGCGCCGACGACTGGCCACAGGAGCTGTACGCCCGGCTCGGCTACGCCACCGCCGGCCGCACCCATGAGTTCCTTCGACTACCCCCTGTCAGCAGCGCGGCCAGCGGGTAAGCTGTGTCGGCGCATCCGTCCCCCTCGATGACCTGGTGACACCGGAGAGTGAGCACCCCATGAACGGGAAGTTCCGGGCCGTCCTGGGTACCGCCGCCGGCCTGCTACTCGCGGCCGCGTTTGCCGGTACCGCATCGGCGAGTCCACCCAACGACGACGGCTGGCACCGGGACGCCTTCGTGCACCGCGACGGAAGCAACCTGGTTCTGGACGGCCGGCCGTTCCGGTTCGCCGGCACGAACAACTACTACCTGATGTACGCCGCACCGAGTTCGGTCACTGATATTTTCAACCGCGCCAATGCCGCCGGCTTCACGGTCCTGCGCACCTGGGGTTGGCTGGACATCGGCAACCAGGATGGCACCAACTCGGTGCGCGGCAAGCAGAACGGCGTCTACTTCCAGTACTGGGACGGCACCGAGCCCGCCTACAACGACGGCTCCGACGGGTTGGCGCACCTGGACTCGGTGATCGCGGCGGCCGGGCAGGCCGGCGTCAAGCTGGTCATCCCGTTCACCAACAACTGGAGCGACTTCGGCGGCATGGATCAGTACGTGCGCTGGGCCGGTGACGACAACCACGACGACTTCTACACCGACTCGCGGATCGTCGGCTGGTACGAGGACTGGATCGCGCACCTGCTCAACCACGTGAACCCGTTGACCGGTCTGGCGTACAAGGACGACCCGACCATCATGACGTGGGAGCTGGGCAACGAGCCGCGGTGCAAGGGTTCCGGCCTGTACCCGCCATCCGCGACCTGCTCCACGTCCACGCTCACGTCCTGGGTGGACAGCGTCTCCCGATACGTCAAGAGCATTGACAAGCATCACCTGGTAAGCGTCGGCGACGAGGGCTTCTACTGCACCGATCCCGGTGGTACGGACTGGACGACCAACTGCGGCGAGGGCGTGGACAGCGTCGCGTTCGCCGCGCTGCCCGCGATCGACGTGCTCTCCTTCCACCTGTACCCGGACAGTTGGGGCAAGACTCCCGCGTGGGGTACCGATTGGATCACCCAGCACGTACGGGACGCGCGGCGCATCCACAAGGCCGTGATGCTGGGCGAGTACGGAATCCTGGACAAGGCGACCCGCAACACGGTGTACCAGACGTGGAGCGACGCCTTCATCGACGGTGGCGGCAACGGCCTGCTGTACTGGCTGCTCGCCGGCACGTACGACGACGGCAACCCGTACCCGGACTACGACGGCTTCACCGTGTACTGCCCGAGCCCGGTCTGCCAGACCATCAGCAACGCCGAGGTGCGCATGACGACCGGGCGGCGGTACTTCCCGCCGGTCGCCGACAATGACAGCGTCACCACGGCGTTCAACACTCCGGTGACGGTCACCGTGACCGGCAACGACATCGGGTACCTCACCTCGGTCAAGCCGGGCACCGTCGACCTGGATCCGGCGACCGCCGGCCAGCAGAGCTCGCTGAGTGTCCCGGGTGGACAGTTCGTGCTCGGCACCGGTGGCGCGGTCACCTTCACGCCCACCGACGGGTTCCACGGCAAGGCGAGCGCGTCCTACACCGTACGGGACGGGTTCCACACACTGTCCAATGTGGCCAATCTCGTGGTGACCGTGAAGGCCGATCCGGGCGCGCCGATCCAGTTCGCCTCGTTCGAGGACTCCACTCTGGACGGTTGGGCCTCGGCGAGCTGGCAGACGAACGCCGGTACGGTGAGCCAGGAGGCCACCTTCCACACCGACGGCTCGTACGGGATGCACGTGGACGCGGCCGACGGCGGTTGGTTCGGTACCAACCTCGCCACTCCCGTGGACATCTCGGCGAAGTCCGCGCTCAAGGTGGACGTGCAGACCGGTGCCGCCGCGGGCACCTCGGTCGACATCGCGGTACAGGTCGGCTCCGGGTACACCTGGTGCCAGGGCGCGTTCGCGTGGGTACCGCAGAGCACCACCACGACGTTCGTCGCCGACCTGACCAACGGCTTCTCCTGCGATTCGAGCACGCTCAACGACATCAGGGCGATCTGGGTGTACATCAGCCCCGGCGCCTTCGACATCGACAACGTACGGGCCGAGTAGCGCAGAACGCAGTTGCCCGGAAGGGGCGCCGGGCTGGCCCGGCGCCCCTTCGCTCTGCCCACTGCTTATGCCTCGCCCAGCGCGACCCTGGCGTGGACCCAGCGCAGCGGGGCCGGCGAGTACCAGGCCGCCGGCCCGAGTACCCGCATCGCCGCCGGCACCAGTACCCCCCGTACCAGCGTCGCGTCGATCAGGATCGCCAGACCGCTACCGATCCCGAACATCTGCAGGAAGCTGACCGTACCGGTGCCGAAGGCGAAGAAGGTCACCGCGAGCAGGCCGGCGGCGGTGGAGACGATCAGGCCGGTGCGGGCCAGGCCCTCGCTGACCGCGACGCTCGGCTCGGCGCCCTGGTCGTGCATTTCCTTGACGCGGCTTATCACGAATACCTCGTAATCCATCGACAGTCCGAAGGTGATGCAGAACAGCAGTACCGTCATGGCGACGTCCATCGGGCGGGCGGTGACGCCGAGCAGCCCGGCCAGGTGCCCGTCCTGGAAGATCCAGGTCAGTACGCCCAGCGTCGCGGAGAGGCTCAGCGCGTTGAGCAGCAACGCCCGCAGCGGCTGCAGCACGCTGCCGGTGAACAGGAACAACACCACGAACGTGGTCAGCACGACCAGCCCGATCGCGACCGGCAGCCGGGATCCGATCGTGTGCCGGGTGTCCATCAGCGCGGCGGCGTCGCCGGTGACGAGCGTCGAGGCGCCGTCCGGACCCCTGGTGGCCCGGATCGTGCGTACCAGATCCTGCGCCTGTGCCGACTGGCCGGCCACGCTCGTGGTGATCGTGATGCGCTGCCCGCTGGTCTGTACCGCCGCGACGTGCGGCAGTTGGGACAGCTGCCGCGCGTACGAGGCGAGTGCCGCCGGGTTGACCCGGCCGGTGACGACGACGTCGACCGGCGAGCCCGCGTTGCCCGGGAAGTCGCTGACGAGTGCGTCGCTCACCTGCCGGCTCTGCGCGCCGGTGGGCAGCACGCGCTGGTCCGGAGTGCCGAACGAGACGCCGAGCAGCGGGCTCGCCGCGAGCAGCAGCAGCGCGATGATCGGCACCGCGAACCGGCCGGGGCCGCGCATGACGGCGCTCGCGAGGCGGCCCCAGAAGGGCTGGCGAGTTGTCGTCACGCTTGTCGATCGCAGCCAGGGCAGCCGGCCAGCGTTGACCCGCGTGCCCAGCAGCGCGAGCAGGGCGGGCAGCACCACCACCGCGCCGAGCGCCGCGATCGCGACCACGCCCATCCCGGCGTAGGCGAAGGAGCGCAGGAAGTAGAGCGGGAAGACCAGCATCGCGCCGAGGGCGGCGATCACCGCGGCGGCCGAGAAGATGACGGTACGGCCGGCGGTGGCGACGGTACGGGCGCCCGCCTCGGGCACGCTGTCACCCCGCCCCAGCTGCTCCCGGTACCGGCTGACCAGGAACAGCGCGTAGTCGATGCCCAGGCCGAGGCCGAGCGCCGTGGTGAGGTTGATCGAGAAGATCGACACGTCGGTGATCGAGCCCAGCACGTACAGCTCCGCGAAGGTACCCATGATCGCGATGCCGCCGATCGTGAGCGGGAGCAGCGCCGCGACGACGCTGCCGAACGCGAGGACGAGCAGGATGAGGGTCACCGGTACCGCGATGGACTCGGCCAGCGCCAGGCTGCTTGTCACGTTCGTGTTGACGTCCTTGTTGACGCCGGCCAACCCGCCCGCCCGTACGCTCACCCCGCCGTGGTCGACGGCGTACTTCGCGATCAGCTCCTTGGACCGCGTCGAGAACTGCTCGTCGTCGCCGCTGACGTGGCCGAGTACGAGCGCCTGCCGCCCGTCCGTCGACTTGAGCCCGGCCGCGCCGGTCGACCAGTACGAGACGACCCCCGTGACGCCCGGCTCCTTGGCCAGATCCTGGGTCAGGGAGCGACCGTCCGCCGCGCCCCCCGCGTCGTCGACGGAGCCGGTCTTCGCCGTCACCAGCAGCACCAGGTTGGTACCCCCGCCGTACTGGGCGTCGATGACCTGCTGGGCCCGGGTGGACTCGGCGGCCGGGTCCTGGAATCCGCCGTTCTTGAGCTTGCCGAACGCACCCACGCCGACGACCCCCGCCGCGATCATGAGCAGTGCCGCTATGGCGAGCAGGAGCCTTGCCCGCCGTGCCACGAAGGTGCCGTAACGATGGAGCATCTCAGTCCTCCCTGCTAAAGTTCACGGCGTTAACATAAGCGCTAATGGTAACGCTGTCAACATGAGGCAGGATGGACGTGTGAAGCAGCACGACAGGTACCACCACGGCGACCTCGCCAACGCACTGACCGTGGCCGCGACCGATCTGGCCCGGTCGGGCGGCCCGGAGGCGGTCGTGCTGCGCGAGGCCGCCCGCAAGGTCGGCGTCTCGGCTACCGCCGCGTACCGGCACTTTTCCGGGCACGGTGACCTCATCCACGCCGTGAAGGAGGCGGCGCAGCGCGACCTCGCGGCGAGCATGGAGGCCGAACTCGCCGAGCGTATGGTGGCGGCGGTCGCCGAGACCCAGGCGCTGGCCGACCCCGGCGCGGAGGCGCTGCGCCGGCTGCGCGCGCTGGGCCGCGGGTACCTGCGGTTCGCGCTGGCCGAGCCGGGCCTGTTCCGCACCGCGTTCTGCCGTGCCGACAAGGGTCACGACGAGCTCACCGCCGCGATGCTCGAAGCGCCGGCGTTCGCGATGCTCACCGAGGCCCTCGACGCCCTGCTCGCCGCCGGGCTGATGCCGCCGTCCCGCCGCCCGTTCGCGGAGACCGCCGCCTGGTCGGGCGTGCACGGCCTGGCCATGCTCCTGATCGACGGGCCGTTGAGCGCGGTACCGGAGGACCAGCGCCTCGGGCTCATCGAGGGCGTGCTGGACATGATCGTGTCCGGGGTCTGCTGCCCCCAACCGCAGTGATCAGACTCAAAAGTTGGCAGCGTACGGTACACGCTGCGGGGTAGAAGCACGGGCAGTGAGGGACGGTCAGGTGATTCAGCGGGCGGTGCGCGGAGCCTTCGGGGCCGCGCGCGAGCTTCCCCGTCGCGCGGGCCGGTCCGCGCGGATTCACTGGTTCTTCCTCACCCTGCTCGGCGCCGGCCTCGCGCTGCGGGTGATCGTGATGATCGCGTACCAGCCGGTGCTGCTGTACATCGACTCGCTCGGGTCGTACCTGTCCAGCCTGCCGACCCTGGACCCGAGCGGCCAGGATCCCATCGGGTACGACCTGCTGCTGCTCAAGCCCGTACTGGCGGTGGGTACCCTCGCCGTGGTCGCGGCCGTACAGCACCTGCTGGGCCTCGGTATCGCGGTCGTCACGTACGCCGTGATCGTCCACAAGGGACGGTTGGACACCGGCCGGTGGCGGGCGGTTGCCGCGCTGGCCACGGTGCCCGTGCTGCTCGACGCGTACCAGCTCCAGATCGAGCACATGATCATGTCGGACCCGCTGTTCCAGGCGCTGCTGGTTGCGGCGTTCGCGCTGCTGGTCTGGCCGGACCGGCCGAGCTGGTGGCGGGCCGGGGCGGCCGGGCTGCTGCTCGGCGCCGCGGTGATGGTACGGGCCGTCGGCGAGGTGACGATCGTGGCCGCCCTGGTGTACGTCCTGGTGGTCGGGCGTACCTGGCGGTGGCGCGCGCTGCTCGCCGGTACCGCGATGGTCGCCTTCGCCTTCCCGGTCACCATCTACGCGGCGCACTTCCACGCGGTGACCGGCCACTGGGGTATCACCAACGTCACCGGCGACACGATCTACGGCCGGGTCGGCACCTTCGCCGACTGCACCGGCATGGCGCTGCCCAGCTACGAGCGCCCGCTGTGCCCGACGGTCCCGCTCGGCGAGCGCTACGGCCCCGACTACTGGGCACACGACTCCGCGTCACCGGCGAACAAGCCGATCGCCGCCCCGCCCGGGAAGACCGGTGACCAGGTCATGCGGGACTTCGCCGTACGGGTGATCCGGCACCAGCCCGTGGAGTTCACCCGCTCGGTGCTGTTCGACGCGGCGCGGGTGTTCTCCTGGCAGCGCACCAACGGGCGGGACGCCGGCCACCCGGTCGTCGAGCGGTGGCAGTTCCAGGCCGGCTACCAGTGGTACCCGCCGGTGGTCACCGCGCAGGTCGCCGCCCAGATGGGCGAGCAGTACGGCGGCGGACCGGCGCGCGTGTCGCTCCCGCTGGCCAGGGCGCTGCGCTGGTACCAGCTGCACGTCGGGTACACGCCCGGCCCGGTGGTCGCGTTGTGCCTGCTGTTCGCGCTCGCCGGGCTGGCACGCCGCTCGCCGCAGCGCGCGACGATCCTGCTGTACCTGCTCACCGGCGCCGCGGTGCTGCTGCTCAGCGCGGCCTTCGAGTTCTCCTGGCGCTACCAGCTGCCCGCCTACGTGCTGTTCCCGGCGGCCGGCGTGCTCGGCCTGGCGGCCCTGCTG